>NZ_QSPM01000011.1:0-73042 GCF_003466445.1 Collinsella sp. TM05-38
AGATATATTGCCAGACCGGAGGGGCCCCGGGGGCGGGAATCACGCACTCCATATTTTGTTCACAAATAAATAGATCCCTCAGTCGCGTCACTGAGGTTAAAACTGAAGCATTGGCTTCTGATATTGGCGATGACCAGCTGTTTTACGAGTATTGAGACATCGGTCATCTCTGGAGCGCTACTTTACTCCAAAGGCATCAGCTATTTGTTTCTCATCGGTAAAAGGCGGGTTTTGTTCGCCAAGCGTTCTTATATATAGATAGATACGGGTTCTAACCCATGAAAGGGCGAAAAAAAGACGGCCAACCGAAGTTGACCGTCTCAACAATCTTTGGTGGGCCGTCAGGGGTTCAGCCTGCTTCGCAGGCGGCCGCTGCGGCGCTTTCTCGCCTCGCGCGCTGCGCTGGCAAACGCTCTCGCGTTTACTCAGCTCCGCGCCCCGACGGGTTCGAACCCGTGTACCGGCAACAAAAAAGCGGCCGGCATCCGCCAGTCGCTTTTCTTTTCTATGGTGGGCCGTCAGGGGTTCGAACCCTGGACCTTGGGATTAAAAGTCCCCTGCTCTGCCAGCTGAGCTAACGGCCCGCGGGTGGCATTGTACCACGGTCTGGGTCTATTCCCAACTCCATTGGCCGTTCTGGAAAATCACAACTTCACGTCCATCAGGCGTAATGCCCGTAATATCGATGTCGTCCGTGCCGATCATAAAGTCAACATGCGTGCTCGAGACGTTAACGCCATGCTCCAGGAGCTCCTCCTTGGACATGTCATACCCGCCCTCGATGCACTCGGGGAAGCCGACACCCAGCGCAAGGTGGCAGCTGGCGTTCTCGTCATAGAGCGTATCGTAGAACAGAACGCCACTTTCGCGGATCGGCGTGTTCTTGGAAATGAGCGCGACCTCTCCCAGATGAGCAGCGCCCTCATCGGTATCGATGATGCTCGCAAGCGTCGCCTTGCCCACGCGGGCGTCGTAGTCCACCACACGGCCGCCCTCGAACTTAATCCAAAAATCGTCGACCTTGTTACCGTGGTGGATGAGCGGCATGGCCGAGTACACGATACCGTCGGCACGCATGCGATCGGGCGAAGTGAAGACCTCCTCGGTGGGAATGTTGGGGAAGAAGGGATGTCCATCGGGCGTCTTGCCCTTGCCGCCGGCCCACTCGTGACCTTTCGTCATGCCAATCGTCAGATCGGTTCCGTTCGAAGCGGTGTAGTGCAGGCAATCAAATTGATTATCGTTTAGGAAACGCAGGTTCTTTTCGAATGCGGCGTCATGGAGTTCCCAGTCGCTCTCCGGGTCCTGGCCATCGGCGCGAGCGGTGTGCAGAATCGCATTCCACAGCTTATAGATTGCAACCTCATCGGCGTCTCCCGGGAACACCTCGTGCGCCCAAGCCACGACCGGAGCGCCGGCGATGCACCACGAATTGATGTTGTAATCCAGCCCACGGCGGAAAACTTTGCACTGCGTATTCCTCGCCTTGGATGCCGCGGCCGGCTTAGCTGGATCGATGCCCTTGAGGGCTGCGGGATCCGCACCCTCGATAAAGATAAAGCAGGCACCGTCCTGGGCCAGGGAATCCAGCTGCAGGCGCTTCCACTCGGGCGTCTGCTCAAAATAGCTTTTATCGACATGCTCGTACGTGAGCCTCGTCACGGCATCATCGGCCCAAATGACCGTCACATGGCCGGCGCCGGCAGCATAGGCCTCCGCGACCACCACGCGCGCAAACGGCGCGCACTCGACCGGAGACTGAACGACGACTTCCTGGCCGGGCTTGACGTTTACGCCCTTGCAGACAACCAGGCGAGCGTAGTTTTTAATCTTGGGCTCCAGGGCCTTCATGCCCTCCAGAGCTTCTTCAACCGTCAGGGCAGCTCGAATCATGCGCCACTCCATCTATCTATAGGACAGTAAAAAGGCGCGCCGCAAAAACGACGCGCCTTATATCTTAGCGATAAGTATGAATGCAAACGCTATTTCTTCTTGGAGTCCTTTTTGTCCTCCTCGGCAGCCGCGCGCTCGATAAGGGCGTTGAGCTTGTTCTCGGACATGCCCTCGGCCTGCGTGCGGTACATGTTGCGCAGGGGACGAATACGAATGAAATCGTAGATAAAGTCACCCAGAATGATGACATAGGACAAAACGATGCCGACCATCTGGACGGGGCTGGACACCATGCCAGCGGGAGCGAAGTACAGCGAAGCCCAAATGGCCACGACGAGCACCATACCGATGGCGAGCACGGCCCACCAGATGCGACGGCGCTTGGTGTAGTCCTCATCCTGCTTGAGGAGGATATTCGACACCGTATAGATGCGGTCCTCCTTGGCGCGCTGCTTAGCCTTGCGGGCGCGCTTCTCCTCTTTAGAGAGGCCCTCGAGGTTCTCACCCTTCTCGAGCTCTTTGCGGCGTGCCTTAGACGAAGCCGGCACGACGCGAACGGAGCTCGCTGCTTGGCGGGCGGGCTTAGCAGATGCGGCAGACTTGCGCGCAACCCCGGTAACCTCGTGGGATTGCGTGCGCTTGTTCGTGGCGCTGCGGGTACTCACTTACGCGTTCTCCTTCATGCTTGTGAACTGGGAGCCCGTGATGATCTGGAAGGCCTCGCGATAGCGCTCAGACGTGCCATCGATGACCTCGGCGGGCAGGTGCGGGGTCTCCCCCGTCATATCCCAGTTGGCCTTGAGCCAATTGCGGACGAATTGCTTGTCGTAGCTAGGCTGGATCTTGCCCTCCTCGTAGCTGGCAGCAGGCCAGAAACGGCTGGAGTCGGGCGTGAGGCACTCGTCGATCAGCGTGACCTTGCCATCTATGACGCCAAACTCAAACTTAGTGTCGGCAATGATGATGCCACGGGTCGCGGCGTACTCAGCAGCGGCCTTGTAGATCTTGAGAGACAGGTCACGAATCTGCGTGGCGATGTCCTCGCCCACGATCTCGCAGCAACGCTCGAACGAGATGTTCTCGTCGTGGTCACCGATCTCGGCCTTCGTGGACGGCGTGAACAGCGGCTCGGGAAGCTTGGAAGCCTCGATCAGGCCCTCAGGCAGCTGGATGCCGCAGACGGTGCCGTTCTCGTCGTAGGTCTTCTTGCCCGAACCGGTCAGATAGCCGCGGACGATGCACTCGATAGGAATCGTCTGGGCCTTCTTAACCAGCATGGCGCGGCCAGCGAGGTAGTCACGATACTCAGCAAACTCCTCGGGGAAATCCGCCGGGTCGATGGAGACGAGATGGTTGGGGACGATATCGGCAAACTTGTCGAACCAGAACGCCGAGATGCGATTGAGCACCTCTCCCTTAAACGGAATCTCGTCGGGAAGAATGAAGTCGAACGCAGAAATGCGGTCGGTGGCGACCATCAGCAGGTTTTCACCGGCATCGTAGATATCACGAACCTTGCCACGGGAATCCGGACGACGCTCCATCGTTGTCACGTGAGTCACTCCTTACCTAAATACGACAGAAATGCGGGTTCTTTCCCACACGTTTTCGCAAACTCGGAGCGGCAGGGACGCGGCCCCTCCTTCACCGAATAGCGAAAAGCTAGTGCTCCATTGTAGTAGATGCCGCGTCCGCCGTGTGCTCGCGGGGCAGATGAATTGTAAAAGTCGTACCCTTTCCAAGCTCCGACTCCACGGATATGTAGCCATGGTGACGCTCGACGATCTGCTTGGTCACGGCGAGGCCAACGCCCAGGCCGCCAGCTTCGCGGGCGCGGCTGGCATCGGCGCGCCAAAAACGGCCGAAGATGCGCGACAGATCGTCCTTGGCAATGCCGATACCGGTATCCGAAACGGCAATACTGACATGCTTGCGGTCACTGAGCACCGACACCACGACCCAACCGCCCTCGGGGGTGTAGCGCATGGCGTTGCTCATGAGGTTGATGACGCATTGCGTGATCATATCGGGGTCGGCCTCGACGACATCATCGTGACCTTGGGTCTCGTCTGCAAAGCGCAAGCGCAGATCGCGGTCGACAAACAGGCGCTCCTGAGCGTTGACGATGGAGCGCACGAAGGGGACCATGTCCACCTGCTCAAGGTTGAGCGGCGCCGTGCTGTTTTCCATGCGCGACAGGTCGAGCATCTGCTGCACCAGACGGGCAAGTCGACGCGTCTCGGAAGCAACGGTTTCCAAATGCTCATCATCGGTGGGATACACGCCGTCCTGCATGGCCTCGACCGTTGCAAGCATGGCCATAAGCGGTGTGCGAAGCTCGTGCGCGACATCCGAGGTCAGGCGCTTTTCGTGCTTCATATCCTTCTCGAGCGAGGTGGCCATCTCGTCAAAGGTCTCACCAAGCTGATCGATTTCGTCATCGCCGCGCAAGCCCGTGCGAGCGGATAGATCGCCATCGCGAATTTGCTTGGCCGTGCTGGTAATACGATGAATCGGCTTGGTGAGCATGCGCGACATGAGCGATCCGATAACGACCGAGATGCAGACTGCCACAACCGCGGCAAGGGCCATGGCGTTAAAGGTCTTCTCTCTAAACGCAGAATCTGCCTTGGTGAGCAGGGCGTCGGAGCCGATGGCCCATAGCTTTACCTGTCCGACATGCTCGCCGGAAGACGTTATGATTTCGACGTTGGCAACACTATCGGAGTCGGTGGGCGCCGACGAAACCGGGCTATGCGAGGCCTTTTTACCGCTCGAGCTGCTCGACGCCGATTCGCTCTCGCGCACATCGGCGGTCGCACTTGCCGAAGGCCATGAGTCGTCATAAACGATCACGCCCTTTTTGTTGACGACCTGCATGCCCAGATCGTCGGACACCAAACTCGATGTCGCGACCGTGCGCAGCTCGCCCGCCGTCCAATTGCCGTTTTCCTCGTACGACGTCGCAAGCTTTTCGGCGGCAGAATTGGCGATCTCAACGATATTGGAACGCGTGTAATCCGAAAAGACGGTGCCCCATACAACGGAGACAACGCCCACCAGCACCAATACCGTCATGAGCGACGTCAGGGCAAAAGCCAGGGCCATACGCGAGGGATAGCTCATCGTTGGCCGTGAATCGGAACGAGGCGTGTTCCAACTTGCTTTGGAACCCGCCTCGTTCTCCTGCTTGTGCTTTTGTCCGATTTCAAAGCGCGCAGGTGTCATATGTGATTTCCCTATTTCTCGTCCGCCTTATCGGTCTTGGCCGGGGCCTCGAAGCGATAGCCAACACCGTGGACGGTGTAGAGCCACTTAGGCTTCTTGGGGTCGTCGCCCAGCTTGGCGCGAAGGTTCTTCACGTGGCTGTCGATGGTGCGCTCATAGCCCTCAAAGTCGTAGCCGAGAACCTTCTCAACCAGCTCCATACGGTTGTAGACACGACCGGGATGACGAGCAAGCGTGGTGAGCAGCTTAAACTCGGAAGCGGTCAGGTCCACTTCCTTGTTCTCGACCAAAATCTTGTGGCCCGAGATATCGATGACCAGATCGCCGAAGTCGAGTACCTCGACGGCGGGCTCGTCGGCCTGATGGGCACGGCGGAACAGAGCGCGAACGCGCGCAACAAGCTCGCGCGGCGAGAACGGCTTGATCAGATAGTCGTCGGCTCCGAGCTCGAGGCCGATAATACGGTCCTCGATCTCGCCCTTGGCGGTAAGCATGATAATAGGCACATCCGAGGTGTCGCGAATGGTGCGGCAAACGCGCTCGCCGGGAATCTTAGGGAGCATGAGGTCGAGCACGACCAGGTCGAACTGATGCTTCTCGAACTCCTCGATAGCAGACTGGCCGTCGCCCACGCCCACAACCCAATAGCCCTCGCGCTCGAGATAGGCAGCGACAGCGTCACGGATTGCCTTCTCATCCTCGACCAGCAGAATCTTTTTTGCATCTGAAGCCATAACACGGCCCCCCTGTCTCAATTAGCTAAGAACAAGCCCATTTTAACGCACCTATGCCCACCGAGCACCGCTGCAGTGCGGCGGCTCGGCGGGCGGTACTCACAATTACAACGCGTTTATTCCCCCGTTGGCGCCTTTTTAACCCCTCGGTACTAAAGAGAGAATAGGCGGGCAGTGACCGTCTCGGGGATTCCCTGGCTGTTGCGTACCGTGGCATAGGTCAAAAACGTATTCGATTTACCCGCCGTAGCTGGATAATCGCCATATTCAAGGGCGCGGTCGGGCGACAGCAGCGAGCCATAGGTTTTGGCGGAGGTATCGATCAGAAAATGCGATGCCTGAACCTTAACCAGATATTTGTTCTTCCTGCCGGCAGCACATGCAAGCGGCTCACGCGACAGGAATAGGAAGGTCCCGTTCTCGTTGCCAATATAGGTGCCCATGTTTCCAAGACTTCCCACGCCGTTATAGGTCGCCTCGATGGAGAACACAAATGTGTCACCCATATATACGGCCTCAAAGGGAGACACCGAGGAGGGAAGGACCAGCTGAGCCCTTTTGGTATTGTTGCCGTCCGTCAGGTCAATCGCCGTCATGCCGTAGTAGACACCCTCGTCATTGCGCACGCGCGGGGATATGGTCAAGATACCGCCACTCACGCGCGGGGCAGATGCAAAGCGACCCGTTGACTTCCAAATGGTCTCGACCTTTGCCTCATCGAGCGAACGGCGGTAGCAATACGAATCGCTACTCGTCTTATTTCCGCCCGTTGAGGGCATCTTGTACCAAATGACAGACGATTCGAACGCCGTAAACATCGGCGGATCGTAGTCCTTGCCGCCTCGGTCGAGCTCAACCACATCGCCGACAAGCGACGCGCCTGCCATACTTTGCGCATAGAGCTTCCATGACGAGTTCGCAAAGTTCATCTCGACCCAAGCAAACACGCCATCGCCGGCGCGGACATCGTAAAACGAATATCCCGTACCTTCGACGGGATCCTCGATAAGCGTCGTGAGCGAGCCATCGCCCAGGTTGAGCACACCAAGCGTATTGGCATGCAGGGCAGAAGCAGGCGCCATCATCGCGGCAGCGTAGTCACCATCGCAGTAGTACAGTAGCGTGCCCAGCGGCAGCGTCCACGAGGCCGCAGGCTCAAGATCGATATCAACAGCTTCGTACTCATCCGTAATCGAGACAATCTTTGAGTCGTCTTTGATAACCTGTGGCTCGCCGGCAGCGTCGTCGCTGGTACCCGTTTTCTTTGAGCATCCGGCAAGCACCGTGGCAGCGCCCGCGGCAGCCCCTCCGAGCACAAAGCCGCGGCGCGATATTCCGTTCTTGATCTGGTCGGCGATACTCATTAGGCGATCTCGGCGCGAGCGGCCTCGATAGCGCGCGTGAGCTGATCGGCGCAAGAAGTCTTCTTCATACCGCAGGTATTACCAGCGAGAACCTCGATGACGCGATCGGCAGGAGCGCCCTCGACCAGCTTGGAGATAGCCTTGAGATTGCCGTTGCAGCCACCGGTAAACTCGACGCCCACCACCTTGTTGCCGTCATCGGACAGGTCAAGGTGAATATTGCGAGCACACACGCCCTGAGGCTTGTAATCAAACGAAATCATGCGATCCTCTCTCAGAATGTTATTCGAGACGACTATTATCCCCGTCTTTCCCTAAATGCAACGAGGCGCTTTGCCGGCAACACACATTACCAGCAAAGCGCCCTAAAAAGCTAACGTTATGCCCGAACCTACTCGAAGCTCAGCTGCTCCAGGCGATCGAAGACCGTGTCGATACGGGTGAGGAAGTCCCACGGATCAAAGATCTCGTCGAGCTTCTCCTGGCTGACGGTGCAGCGCGGGTCGGCCTCGAGACGCTCCTTAAAGGTGGGACCGGAGACGCAATCCTGCACCTCGTGCCAGGTAGCCATGGCGTTTTCCTGCACGATGGCATAGGCATCCTCGCGGGTGATGCCCGTATCGACGAGGGCCAGCAGGACCTTGGAGGAGAAGATGAGGCCGCGAGTCTTGTTGAGGTTGGCCATCATGCGAGCCGGATACAGCTGCAGGCCGTCGATAACGCGGATAAGGCACTGGAACATGTGGTCGAGTGCGATAAAGCTATCGGCCTGGGCGACGCGCTCGGCAGAGGAGTGCGAAATGTCGCGCTCATGCCACAGGGCGACATTGTCGAAGGCAACCTGGGCATTGGACTTCACGACGCGCGACAGGCCACAGACCTTCTCCATGGTGATGGGGTTGCGCTTGTGCGGCATGGCGGAGCTGCCCTTTTGGCCCTTGCGGAAAGGCTCCTCGGCCTCGAGCGTATCGGTCTTCTGCAGGTTGCGGACCTCGGTAGCAATGCGCTCGCAGGTGGCCGCTGTAGTGGCAAGGACGCCGGCCAGGTAGGCATGATGGTCGCGGCTGATGACCTGCGTGGACAGCGGATCGTGAACCAGACCCAGGTGCTCGCAGACATATTCCTCGACAAACGGCTCGATGGAGCTATAGGTACCGACGGCACCCGAGATAGCGCCAAAGGCAACGTTCTTGCGGGCGTCCTCAAGACGATCCAGATCGCGCTTGAGCTCCCATGCCCAAGAGCCAAACTTCATACCGAAGGTCATCGGCTCGGCATGGATGCCATGGGTGCGACCGGCACAGAGCGTGTTGCGCTCCTCGAAGGCGCGGCGCTTGCAAATCTCGCCGAGTTTTTTGACGTCCTCGATAATCAGGTCACAGGCCTGGGTGAGCTGGTAGCACAGAGCCGTATCGCCCAGGTCGGAGCTGGTCATGCCATAGTGAACCCAGCGGCTGGGCTTGGGGTCGCCCTCGGGGACATCGGCGTCGATGTACTCCTTCATGTTGGTCAGGAAAGCAATAACGTCGTGGCGCGTGACTTCCTCGATCTCGTCGACCTTTGCCTTCTCAAAGTTGGCGTGGTCGCGGATCCACTGGGCTTCGTCTTTAGAAATGCCGATCTTGCCGAGCTCCGCCTGGGCCTCACAGGCCAGGACCTCGATCTCCTGCCAAATGGCGTACTTATTCTCGAGGGAGAAGATGTGTCCCATCTCCGGGCGGGTATAGCGATCGATCATAGCGGCTCCTTTTTGGTTATTGGCACGTTGGTCGTAACCCAACCATTGTACCGTGCGCGGGTGCGAGTATGGACAGTAGGCATGAACCTAACATTTTGGAATTGGAGCGGGCAACGGGACGTCCGCGCGCCCGCGTCGCGGACGCGCACCGGCTGTGGGCGATCTCCTCGGATTCACGGAGACGATGGGGAGGCTTTGTTGAATTGGCCGTCCCGAGGTCTCCCACGCTCGATGGAGCGGGCAACGGGACGTCCGCGTATTTGCTTCGCAAATCCGCACCGGCTGCGGTCGGCATGCTCCGGTCCACGGAACCGCTGAAGGAGACCCGGTCGAGCCGTGTGTCCCAGCGTCTCCCTTTGCTGGGGGAGCGGGCAACGGGACGTCCGCGTATTTGCTTCGCAAATCCGCACCGGCTTCAGGCGCCTGCCGGCGCCTTCGCCTGCTCGCTACAAACGCTTCGCGTTTGCTTTACGCTCGCACCCTGTCGGGTTCGAGTCCCGGCACTTTATTGAAAAAAGCACGGCACCGTGATGGTGCCGTGCTTGTGCTCTTAACTGGAGCGGGCAACGGGACTCGAACCCGCGAGTGTCAGCTTGGGAAGCTGATGCCTTACCACTTGGCGATGCCCGCTTGTGTGTTGGCTAGTATAACGCGGTTGTCTTGTTCGATACAAGGGTGGCGATGCTTGTTTTAGCTGTGGAGATTCGTTTGAATATCACATCAATTGTGGAGACGAGGACCTTTGACCTCCTGTTCTCCCTATCTTCTACCTGCGCTTTTGTCTGATTGTTGTATTTGAGCTCAATTTGTCAGGAATTGGGCAAGCTTTTGGTCAGGCTCCGGTACTTACCCGCATGAACCTCGGCTGTAGCCTCATCCTACGCGCCGCAGCCTCCCCGTGCGGCGCACGAGGGATAAGGAGCAGCCATGTCCAACGCACCCACGCACTCTGTCCACAGCGCAATCGCAACAGGTCCGCTGCTCCTACTCCTCTTCCTGCTTTTCGGCTGCCTGGCACCGGGAGCCGCATTTGCCGTCGATGGCTACGATCAGCTCGGCTTCCGCACCATTAGCGATGATTGTGGACCCTTCTTCATCGGCAAATATGAAGCTCAGGACGCCTCGATTGCCTACTGCATGAACCAGGAACGCCCCGGGCCCACCAAGCCGGGCGGCCCATGGCTCAACTTTGATCAAGGCTGGGTGTGGCTCGACGACGAGTTCGCGGCAATCGTTTGTCACGGATATCCTACCGCCACGTCGTTTGGCGGTTATCATCTTTCACCAGATCGCGCCCGCGCCGCCACCCAGCTTGCCGTATGGATGCTCAACGGCACTACCCATGTCGACGGCACCTACTCCTACACGACCGCTCAGGGCAAAACCAAGAGTGGGCACTTTACCGCCGACAATGAAGTCGTGGCGGCTGCGCGGTGGCTCCACGACAACGCAAAATCAGGAAGCATCAAAGCCGCTCCACACCGCGCGCGGCGCTATTTAGGAACCGTATCGGGCGGCAGCAAACGTCAAGACATGCTCTATGTACTGCCGGCGGTCTCTGTTTCCTTCCAAAAGCAGTCTGCGAACACCGTTATTACCAGCGGAAACAATACCTATCAGTTTGACGGGGCAACATTCGATGTTTTTGAGAGCGCCAGCGACGCACGTGTCGGCACCATCCAGATGGACGGCAACGGTCGAGCGCAGGCAGCACTTCTGCCCAATACGGCATACTACCTAGTTGAAACGAAGGCGCCGGCCGGCTATGTCCCCCGTCGTGATCGCATCGCCTTTACCACGGGGAATGACGGTGGACAGGTCACCATTGATGAACAGCCCGGCACCATCAACCTGTGTATCGTAAAACTCGATGCCGCGACGAATGCCGGCCCCCAGGTGGGATCTTCACTCGCAGGAGCAGAGTTCACGTGTGTGTCGCAATCAACCCCCGGATGGGCGCAAATCCTCACGACCGACGAAAGCGGTCGAGCCACCCTCACCGATGTCCCCCTAGGAACCTTTACCATCTATGAATCAAAAGCCCCCGAGGGCTACCTGCCATCCAACGACAGCTGGTCCTATACCGTTGGAGCCGACCAGCTCGGTGATTCAGGCGTGGTCGAGATCGAATCGCGCGTTTCCGATATCCCCATTGCGTTTGACCTTGAGATTTCCAAATTCAAGGACTACGGCAATAGCGACCAATCCGGCCTGGAGCAGCCGGCGGGAGGTGTTGTCTTTGAGGTTGTCAGCAACAGCTCTCAGCAGGTTGTTGGCACACTGACCACAAACATCTATGGCTTTGCCTCAACCAAAGATCAGTCAGAAGCATGGTTTGGCGCAGGCAAGCGACCCGCCGGTGTCCACGGAGCCATCCCATACGACCGCGCCGGCTACACGGTTCGCGAGGTTCCGGAAACCGTCCCCGAGGGTTTTAAACGGGCAGGGGAATGGACCGTCGGGGCCAATCAGATTTCCGACGGCGCCGAGCTTCAATATATCGTGGACAACCACGCTCTGTCGACGCATCTCCAAATTGTAAAACGCGATGCCCAAGCAGGCGCTTCTGTTCCACTAGCCGGATTCACCTTCCAACTACTCGACAGCAATCACGAACCTGTCTCACAAACTTGCTGGTATCCAGCACATAACGTAATGGACACCTTTACGACTGACGCGACCGGAACCATCACACTGCCCGAATCGCTCGTGCCGGGCACCTATTATGTACGCGAAACCTCGGCCAAAGAGCCCTATCTCGTCGGCAAAGAGATCGAGGTAAGCATACCCGCCGACATGAACCTAACGCCCGTTGCAATCGTCTCGTATTATGACCACGCCGCGACCGGAAACATCAGGATCGTTAAAACCGATGCCGTAGACGGCAGCAGCCTCGCGGGCGCCATCTTTGAGATCCGCGCCTCGGGTGATATCGTGCGCCCCGACGGTAGCATTGCCGCGCTCGACGGTGAGACTGTCGCTACTGTCATGACGGATGAAGCTGGAGAAGCACGCGCGGACGACCTCCCGCTGGGATCTGGTACCGCGCGCTACGAGGTTGTCGAGACTCAAGCGCCGGCAGGCTTCTTACTCGATCGGACATCCCATATTGTCGACCTTACTTATGCCGACCAGAAAACACCCGTTGTGGAGGCACGGCTTAACGTATCCAACGATTACACCAAGGTTGATATCTCCAAGGTCGATGCAAGTGGTGAGCAGGAAGTGGAAGGTGCACAGCTCACCTTATATGGTCCCGATAAAACCGAAATAGACTCCTGGACCTCATCCGACAAGCCGCACCGCGTCGAACATCTTGCACCCGGCACCTACTCGTTGCGCGAAATGATGTCTCCGCGGACCTATGACCTTGCCGAGGAGATAACGTTTGAAATAAAGGATACGGGAGAAGTCCAATCCGTCGCGATGAAGGATGCGCCCATCGAGATCAAAGGACAGGTCGACAAGCGTCAGGAGATTGTCCAACCTATCGGGAAGGGTCTGCTGGCCAACGGCGATGGTAAAAATCGCGCCGCAACGCAAACCAATACGGACGGACTTTTCTCCTATACCATCGACGCTCGAAACGATTCAGCTACCTGGGTTGATGAATTAACGATTACCGATGATCTTGAGTGTGCCGAGGACGATACGGCGAGATTCGTCTCAATCGAAACTCCCGTCGCCATCGGCGACCTCAACGGTCTGTGCAACGTGTGGTATCGCACGACGCCGTTGGACTCGACAGACGTCGATGAGACGGCAAACGCGACACTTGACGATGGGCACGAAAATCCTTGGCTTAAGTCCGACGAGGTAAAGGAGAGCCTTGGTGAGGACTGCCGCCTCGTCGATTACGACGGCTGGCACCTCTGGAAGGCGGATGTCTCGACCACAGAATCCACCACACTCGAGGCGAAAGAACTCGACCTTGCATCCAATACCATCGTAACGGGCATTCGCATTGAATACGGTGCGGTAGCCGCCGACTTTACGACTCGAAGCGATACAGATTCCTGGACCCATGATGATCTCAAAGATGAGCACGACGACCTTGACGATGCCAAAGTAATCCTTGGCACAGACGCTCGGAGCGCAGTCGTGCACATGCAGGCAACGTCGGCTTATACGCCCCAAACCGCACTCACCAACAGCGCGCGCGTCGATCTTTGCCGCAACGGCGGCGGCGATAAACTTGAGTCACATGACGAGGACCGCGTCATTCAACGCTGTACCCTACCGCAGGACCTACCGGCAACAGGATCAGTTCCCATCGCCGCTTGCATCACTGCGCTCCTGACCTCGGGTGCCGCAGCCATATGGTTCGCTCGCCTTAGGTCGATCCCAAAGAAGCGCTAGCGCGATAAAAAAGCGGGCGCGCCAGTCCCCCGGCTCGCCCGCTTTCAATCATTTAAATCGCCGTATCTACCCTGCAGACGAAGATCCACCATCAACGATTGCCTGCTCGGACTCAGGAATCCCATCGGCACCCGTGCTCTGTTCTTGCTCCACCTCTTCGCTGATTGCGGAGGCGGGGGTCGAGCCCTTCGCACCCACGATGTAGGCAGCCCCAAATCCTAACGCAATGGCGATCAAGGTCAAAATCACGTAGACAGGCCAATGGCGCTTAATATACGAAAACACGTTGACTCCTTAGAGCTCCGTCTACGAACGGCGGATAACCTCGGTCACGACCTCGGATACCGTGGCAATGTTCGTCGGGTTGACATTGTGGGGCAGGTCGTCCTCGGTACGAGCGCAAGCCAGGCGCGTGCCGTCCACGCCGGCGATGGTGAGGGCTCGGCGGCTCGCCTCGAGCGCGGCGTAGGCATCGGTCTTGGCATAGGGCATCTCGAGCGCGCCACAATCGACATGGAACGACTTGCACACCTTGCTGACCAGGTTCATGATGCGGCGATCGCCCTTGAGCAGCTGCTGTTCGCCCTCAATCGTCACCACCGAAAGCCTACCGGCGCCGACGGATTCAAGATTGATGAAGAATACACCGCGGAGCTTATCGCGATGCGAAGCCAAGAAGGCCTTCATACCGGCGCCATCACAATCCGAGGCGCCCGTTGCCACAAACCAGATATCGTGACCGAGCAGCTCATCATCGCCCATAGAGGCGACAGCCGAGAGCATATCTTCAGAAGAAGCGCCGTCGGAAGACGTAGCGCCGCCCTTCCAGCCATCGTTATCGTCCTCGAAATTATCCCACGAACCGATGCCGCGACCGGACTTCTTGGCATCGTAATCGTCTTCGACGCCCAGCCAATCACTCATGCTGTCCTGTTCGTTTTTCTTTTTACGACCGAACAGGCCGCCCAGGCCGCGCTTGCGAGACTTGGGTGCCGCCGGGGCGGGAGCCGAAATGGTCTCGATCGGCTGAGCGCCCGACGCAACGGGCATAGGAGGCGCAACGGGTGCCGATGTGGGTTCGGGACCCTGAGCGGTAGCAAAGGGGTCGTTGGCCTGTGCGGAGGGGTCGGGAAGGTCGAACAGCGACGTGCGAGACGCAACGTTTGCCTGCTTCATCGACGGCAGCGACGGATCGGGGACCGAAGCCAACGGAGACGAGGAAGGTGCAGGCGACGGAGCCGACGCCGGATCAGGAACATTCATCTGCGGACGCGGCGATGCCTGGGAGGAAATCTGGGCCATAAGGGAATCGACCGTTTCGTCCTGGGTGGGAGCAACATCGGCAACCGTGGCACCGGAACCACTCGGGGTCGGCATGGTGAAAATCTGCGTGGAGTAAGGCCTCGACTCATCTATCTCGGGAGCCTCGGAAACCGCAGGCACTTCTTCCTGCTCGACCTCGGTCGAATCATCTTGCTCGGCTGTCGCGTATTGCTCTTCGTCAGAGTTGGCCTCGACGGGCTCGTCCTCGGCGGCATCTTGGATTTCGGCAGCATCAATAGGCTCGTCATCGTCTGCCGCATCGCCCTGCTCATCGGAAACAGGAAGGGGCTCGGCAATCGCGGTGCCTTGCTTTTCAAACGTTATCGTGGAATCGAACTGCGCGGCATCAAACGACATGGTGCTATCGACGTGCTGTTGAGCCTCGAAAGACGTTGTCGCCTCAACAATATCCGCGGACGTCGGCTGCTGGGACTCAAAGGACGTTGTAGCTTCGGCGGCATCGACGGGCACGGACTGCATAGCCTCGTTCTGCTCGAACTCTTGCGCCGCGAGCTCACGTGCCGCCTCGGCTGCCTGCTGCTGAGCGATAGCCTCCTGCTCGGCAGCCTCGCGTGCGGCAGCGCGCTTCTCCTCGAAATCGTCGACAAATTTCTTGCCCTTTGCAAGCGCACTCTTAAAGAAGTTGGAAGCGCTGGCGCCAATCGAAGAGAACGCGGATGCGATATCGGCATGGGGCGTTGCCGCGGGAATCTCGGCTGAGAAATCAGTATCGCTCTCGTAAGACACGAGCCTCGGCTGTTCAACGTAATCGTCGTCAGACTCGTCCGCAACGTCTTGCGCCGGCGCGGCGGGAGCCAAAACGTCCAGTCCTGCAGCGGGATCGATCGCGGACACTGCCTCGGGCTCGGCAACGGCAGCGGCAACCGCGGCAGACTCATCATCCACGGTGGCAACGGGCGCAGGCGCAGTCACGACGGGGACAGGCTCGGACTCAAACGTCGGCTCCTCGCCCTCCTCGTAATCGAGCGTGCAGGACTCGGGAAGCATTCCGAGAGCACGGATGGCATCCGAACCAAAACGGATGTTGCCGGCGGCATTGCGATAGAGCTTGGGCTCGGGGTCGGGCGCGACAGGCTCCTCCGCCGGCTCGACAGCGGGAACCTCGTCATTGAACTCTTCGGCCTGGACAGCCTGATTCTGATCCTCGGGCACAATGGCGCCAATCAGCGTCTCGTCGGCAGACGCACCCTCAAAGCCCTCGATCTGCTCGTCGAAAGCCTCACCCTGTTCGGGCTCGGCCTGAGCGTCGGGAGCAATCGGCTGACCGAACTCGTCCTCGGCGTAGGTGGGCTCTTCATACTCGATGGTATTGCCGTAGTCGTTTTGCTGCTGGGCCGCGGCATACTCCGCCGCTGCGCGCGCCATTTCCTCGGCACGACGCTTTTGCTCCCCAAAATAGGTATCGAACGGAGCATCGTCGGGAAACTCGTTTTCGCCCTGGAAGGGAGCAACGTTGTCCATAACGCCGAGCATAGCGGCGACAGAAGACTTGTTGCACACCGCGCCGGACGTATAGGGAAGAATGTGGCGGTTAGAGATGATGTTTGCCGCGTTGGCAAGTGCAACGAGGGAAGCGAGGATCGCGACAATCCACAGCAGAACCTTGAGCGCGCCGGGGAGCGGCAGGATACGCAGGATGGCAACGGCAGCGGGGGCAACCGTGGCAACGGGCAACAACTTGGCGATGAGCGCACGATACGAAGCATAAGGCTCGCGGGCAAGCAACTCAGCGCGGGGAGAGTCGTAGTGTGCGACAACGACCACCGGGCGGTTGCGCGGAGACGCAAGCGGGCCCGAGGCCTTGTGGTAGGCGATGACATTTTGGCTCACGCCCGTCTTGCCCAGGCGCGAAACCACGGGGTGGCCCGTGCGCTCGAGCACGTAGAGCACGGCACCGACAATGGCCAGCAAGGTGCCGACCAAGCCGATACCGCCGCCGATGCCCATCAGCAGGGCGCCGGCAAACGCAAGAATACCGGTAACGGCAAATGCCAACCTACTGGGCGCCGGGGCATTGAACTCCTGAACCTCGGGATCAAAGCCGTGGTTGCGGAAGATCTGAGCGATATCCTCGGCAGCCAAGCGCTCTTCTTCACTGCATGCCGGCGTAATGCCGGTGTTCTGCAGCAGGTGGTTAATATAGTTCTGGGTGTTCGCCATGTGCGCTCCACATCCATAATCCGACAAATAGGCCCAATGCATGCACATTAGAACCGTATATAGTCGAAAGTATACCCCGAGCGAGCGCAAACGACCGAATTCGGGCCATCTTAACGCCCCGAGCGGACAAGGATATAGCCTAATCTCCATATCGGACTAAAATCATGGCAGCAAACCACCTTCTCATGCGAGGACTCTATGACGGCAAGCGACACGACCGCGACAATTAAAAAGGGGAATTCGGAGCCCAGTTTCGATAAAACGGCTCAGCGCATCCTCAATCTTTTCTTTGTGCTCAACAGCTCCCCCGAACCGCTGACGACCGAGCAGATCGTCTTGGATTCTGACCTGGGATATGGCTCGGGCAACATCGACTCGGATAAGCGCAAGTTTCGGCGCGATCGTGACAAACTGCTCGAGCGTGGCATCTTAATCAAGGAGGTTCGCCCCGCCGGTGCGCAGGAGACCGAGGAAAGCTCGTGGACAATCGACCGCGAGCACACGTTTGCCGCAGGTGGCCTCATCACCGCAGGCGACGCCGACATCCTACTCAACGCCATCGACCAGACGCTAGCGGCCGGCTCTTCCACCTTTGCCGCGCCGCTTGCCGATATTCGCTCCAAAATTGCCTACCTCACCGGTGGGACGGCGGTGGACGAAGCACCGATCCGCCGCTCTCCCGCCGTCGATGCGGTATGGAGTGCCTTTGCCGAGCGTTGCGCGCTGCGCTTTTTGTACCAAAACGGACGCGGCGAGCAACGCGAGCGGACCGTTTGCGTCTACGGCATGTTCGAGCGCGAGGGCGTGGCGTACTTCTGCGGCCTCGACAATGTCACCGACGACATCAGGACATTCCGCTGCGACCGTATCGTTCGCGCTTGGCGTCCTTCGAAGGCCTACGCCATCCCTGCGGACTTCAACCTCAACGATTACTTATTCTTTGAGTTCGATTTTGCCGACCGACCGCCCGTTGCAGCTACGTTCTCGTTCGCCCCTCAGACGCAGATCGATATGATCAACGGTCTCACGCGCGGGCGCGGCGAGCTCGCACACACCGATTTGGGATGGACCTGGACCGTTGACGTGCGCGACCTTGAAGCCGCCGCTTCATTTTGCATGGCCCACGCCATGGACGGCATGAGGCCCGTGGCCCCCAAATCGCTCAAACAGGCGTGGAACCACCTCATTGAAAGGACGGTGCACGAGCATGCCCGTGCGTAAACTCACCAGCGAGCAGAGGCTCTCGCGCGCCATCGACATCATGGAGGCCCTCTACGCCGCCGGCGAGAACGGCATGACTCGAACCGAGATTTGCAGTCGCTTTAACATCACGGGGGTGTCGCTCGACGAGATTCTCGAGATCGTCTCGACACTCGCTGATCGAGAATCGGGTGCGCGCATCATCTGCGAATGCCACGGCGAGCGTGTGGTCCTCACCGGTGACGCCGGGCGTGTGTTACCGCTGCGCCTGAGTGCCGCCGAGGGCGCTGTGCTCAACCATGAACTTGAATCGTTGGGGATCGAGCCGCAGACGGCGGCTCGGATTCGATCTGCTCTTCTACCCGAAGAGCTCGGCTATAACCAGCGCGTCTTTGACACCGTCAACCGCGGGTCGCACTGGCAGCAGCTGAGCTGCGCCATTCAGGACGGCGTTCGCTGTCGTATCTCGTATCGCTCGATGGACGATGCACGGCCACGCGAGCGTCTGGTCGACCCCTTGCGCATTACGGCAAACGGCGACCAAACATACCTGATTGCCTGGGACATCGCGGTCGATGAGCAGCGCACCTATCGCATGGATAAAATCGAGGGACTCGCCCTGACGGAAGACTCCGTCGTGCCTCACGCACCGGACGTTGCATCCCTCCACGATTCCCTTGCCCGGACGCAGCGTAGCGCAAAGCTCTTGATGCCATTCGATATGGCGGAGCATCTGGACTGGGCCGGCGTCACCCTCATCGAGCGCGGCGGGGCAGACACGGCAACGCTAACCGTGCATTATGGCTCCGAGCGTTGGCTACTGAGCCAGGTAATCGCAGCGGGCGGGGCCATCCGCATCTTGGATGACCCCGCCCTGTCAGAGCGTCTGTGCGATATGGCAAAATCCCTCGTCTGTCCGCTTTAGCGGCGCCGTTCGTGGCGTGCGCGCCACAGCTGTAGATAGTGCCCGATTTGTGCCGATTCGATGCGCTGATAGGAACTCGTGGGCAGCGACGTTAAGAATTTCTTGCCGTAGCCCTTCGTCACCAGGCGCGGGTCGGCCAAGATGAGTACGCCGCAATCGGTCGATGAGCGGATAAGGCGACCGGCTGCCTGCTTGACTTCAAGCACCGCCTCGGGCAGCGAATAGCGCGCCCAAGCGCGATCTTCGCGCAGATTGCGCTCGCATGAGAGCGGGTCTGTGGGGCTCGAGAACGGCAGCTTGGGAATGATGACGCAGCGCAGCGTCTCGCCGCTGGCGTCAAACCCTTCCCAAAAGGCCTTAAGCGCAAAGAGTGACGAGGTCGGTTCGTTGATAAAGCGATCGCGCAGACGGCGAGGAGATGAGTTGCGCTGCTGGCAGTTGAGTTCCAGACCCGCACGGGCCATCTTGGGCTCAACGCGGGCGTATAGGTCTTCCATGTCGCGCCGATTGGTGAACAGCGTGAGCACCGAGCCGCCCATGGCAAGATGCGCGTCGACCAGCACACGCTCGAGCGCCGTAAGATAGCTCTCACGATCGCGCGGATCGGGGATATCGCCCGCAACGACTACAGCCATGTTCGAATCGAAGTCGTAGCTCGAGTCCAAGTGCAGCGATGAGGATATCGAGGCACTGATGCGATCGAGGCCGACGGCGTGGTTAAAGTGCTCAAAGCTCTTGGAAACCGTCATGGTCGCCGATGCAAAGATAGCCGTGTGGACCTCGGGCAGCCACTCGGTTGCCAAGGCCTCGCCAATATCGATACGCTCCGCGGTCATCGACTCGCCGCCGGCACGCAGCCTGCAATTGACTTGCAACGAATACACGTAGTGCTCATCGGTACCGTCAATGATGAGCTTGAGGTTCTCGGCCAGCTCGTGCAGGCGGCGCGAGATTTCACCCAGGTCGACAACAACCTCGGGCTTGTCGGCGGCGACGGCTTGTACCAGCGCGTCGACGCTCTTGTCAGCTTGTTCCAATGCGTCGATGGCAGTGTAGGCCGACTGCAAGAAATCATGCCAGTCGTCAGATTCGCGCAGCTCGGGGCCAATCCATAGATTGGCATTGTCATAACCCCCACGGGCACGGCGGCCGAGCTCGCGAACGCCATCAAACACGTCGGCGATCGCCATGCTCGCACGCGAAACCGTCGAGGTCGCTTTGGCAGTAAGGCCCAGATAGAGCGTAGAGCCCTCGGAGGTTGCCAAATCACGGGAAACCTGGCTTAGCGCGCCGGTGCTCGAGCCGCCCAGGCGCTCAAACAGAACGCGTGATTCATCCGCCGACACCACGCGCGCCCACTGACGGCGAGCCTCGCGCTCGATGGAATGGGCCTCGTCGATTACCCAATGACGAATCGGAGGCAAAATCCTGCCTTCGGCCGCGACATTGCGGAACAGCAGGGAATGGTTGGTGACCACCACATCGGCATGCGCCGCACGACGGCGAGCGCCGTGGACCAAACATTTATCAGGGAAAAACGGGCAGAGGCGACGAACACACTCGCGCGAAGCCGTCGTAAAGTCGGGGCGGTTGACGCTGCGCCACCGAATGCCGAGCGAGTCGAGGTCGCCATCGGCTGATTGGCAGACGTACGCCATGATGACCGCGACTGCCGTAAGCGTATCGGCAGGATCACGCTTAGTCGTAATTTCGACTTGGCCGCGGCTCATGCGCTCAAGCTTGCGCAAGCATGGATAGTGGTCATAGCCCTTGAGGGCGCAAAACGATAGGCCTCCGTCCAGCTGCTCGGCAAGTTTGGGCAGCTCATGATACATGAGCTGGTCGGCGAGATTATTCGATTTAGTCGCGATACCAACCGTGATGTTGTTGCGGCGTGCTGCCTCGGCAAAAGGCACCAGATAGGCCATCGATTTGCCGACGCCTGTGCCCGCCTCAATTACACGATGAGTGCCCGTGGCCAGCGCATCGCGGACCTCGAGCGCCATCGCGATCTGCTCATCACGCGGCTCGTAGGTGGGATACATGCGATTGACTAGGCCACCCGGCGCATAGTCTGCCTCAATCTCCTCACGACTCGGCATCTTGAGGACCGGCAGTTCGTCGGCGTCCACCCGATCGTCGGCGCGGTCGGCCTTGAGAACGTCAGCACGAGCGGCGCTGAGAGAGAAGATAGAGCCAGGGTTCTGCCCCGCCAAGAATGAGAAGATAGGACGATAGGACCAAGGCACACCCGGGTGCATGTCGGCTAGGCGCGCCATGAGGCCCTGGGGCAAGTCGGTGAGCGCCACGAGCAACACGCGCCATACGCCACACAGGGCGTCGACGTCGGCATTGGCACGGTGTGATACCGAGTCACAGCCAAACAGATCGGCCATAAAAGACAGCTTGTGCGAGGCCAGGCGCGGTAGCGCGATGCGCGACAGCGCCAGCGAATCGATCCAAATATCGCTCACGTTGACGCCGCCTTTGACCGACTCGATAAACGAGCGGTCGAACGTGGCGTTATGTGCGATCACCGGGCAACCACCGACAAAATCGGCGAGAGCGGCGACGGCCTCAACGGCCGACGGGGCATCTGCCACATCGGCATTTGTAATGCTCGTGAGCTCGGTAATCTCGGTGGGAATCAGCTGCTTGGGATGCACGAAGGTATCGAAGCGGTCGATGATCTCGCGGCCCGAAAGACGGGCCGCGGAAATCTCAATTAACTCGTTGTCCTGTACCGAAAGACCCGTGGTCTCGGTATCGAGGACGATAACGTCCTCTTCGATGAGGCCAAACGATTGTGTCTTTGCGCGTTCTGCAAGCGTGGCATAGGAGTCGATGACAAACTGCGGCGTTCCTGACGAAACCGCGTCCTCGATTAGCATGCAATGCCCGCTCGACGAAGACCCATACGGATCAGGCTGTCACAGACCTGCGGGAACGTCATGTCGTCGGTGTGGCGGATTTCATCCGGATACAGCGACGTATCGGTCATGCCGGGAATGGTATTGGTCTCGAGGATAACGGGGCCGTCCTCGCTCACGATAAAATCGCTGCGCGAGATGCCCAAGCAACCGAGTGCCCTATGGGCCGCACAGGCAAGTTCCTGGGCACGCGCATAGTTTTCGGGCGAGATCTGCGCCGGAATACGATGGATGTCAGCGGGATCGACGTACTTTACGTCCAAGTCGTAGAACTCGCAGTCCTCGGGCTTACGAATCTCGACGATCGGCAGGGCGCGCACGTCGTCCTCACCGTATACGCCGACGGTGATCTCGGTACCCTCGATGCACTTCTCGATCAGCACTTTGTCGCCGTACTCAAACGCCTTGGCGATTGCCGCGGGCAGCTCGGAGGGCTCATGGACCAGGGAAATGCCATAGCTGGAACCGTTGACGGCCGGCTTCACAAAGCAGCGCTCGCCACAAACCTCGACGATATGATCGGTATCGACTTCATCGCCCACCTCGAGCGCGAGGCCGGGGGCAATGGGAATGCCCGCCTTGGCGTACAGGAGCTTAGAGACCTCCTTGTCGGCACCGCAGGCGCTGGCAAGCACGCCCGAGGCCGTGTAGGGGATACCCAGGGTCTCCATGGCACCCTGCATGGCGCCATCCTCACCGCCGGCGCCGTGCATGGAGATAAATGCCACATCGAAACCGCCGGTCGCCATGGTTACCATAAAGTCATCGGCGGCGGTGTCGAGCAGCTCCACCGAGGTGTAGCCGGCTTCCTTCAGTGCCGCCACGACGTTCTTTCCCGAATTGAGCGAGATCTCGCGCTCGGCGGAATGACCGCCCGCCAAGACCGCTACGTGCATGTTCTCTAGGCTTTTACCCGGCATGGGCAGACTCCTCCTCTATAATTTCTGCAGCTGATACCATATTGTAGCGATACACTCTACGTTTCCCCAAAATCGAAAGGCTTCCATGAATCCCAGGACTAAATCTCAGGACATTCGCGACTTGAGCCAAAACGATATTCGCGAGCTCGTGGCCGAACTCGGCCAGCCCGCCTTCCGCGCAAAGCAGCTCATCGAATGGGTCTTTGAGAAGAACGTTTGTTCGTTTGACGATATGACCAACCTTCCTAAGGCTTTCCGCGAGCAGCTTAAAGGCGCTTTCGCCTTTGACACGCCGACTGAACTCACCAAGCAGGTTTCCAAAGATGGCTCTCGCAAGTATCTGCTCGAGTACCACGACGGCATTTCCGTCGAGACCGTCGGCATGCCCCGTCGTAATAAGCTTTCCGTCTGCGTTTCCACCCAGGCAGGCTGTGGCATGGGCTGCGCCTTTTGCGCTACTGGCCTCAACGGCCTCAAGCGCTCTCTGACCGCTCAAGAGATCGTCGACCAGGTACTTCATGTATCCAACGACTTTGGCGAGCGTGCCACGAGCGTTGTCTTCATGGGCCAGGGCGAGCCGTTTGCCAACTACGACGAGGTTCTCAAGGCACTGCGTATCCTCAACGACCCCGATGGCATCGGTATCGGCGCCCGTCACCTCACCGTCTCTACCAGCGGCGTTATTCCTGATATTCGCAAATTTGCCGACATACCCGAACAGTTCACGCTTGCCGTTTCCCTTCATTCCGCCATCCAGTCAACGCGCAATAAACTCATGCCAGGTGTTAAGAAGTACACGCTGCTTCGCCTTCACGAGGCGCTTCAGCTCTACACCGAGAAGACTGGCCGCCGCCCGACCTATGAGTATGCCATGATTGAAGGCGTCAACGATACGAATCCCGAGATGCAGGCGCTCTGCGACTTCTGCGAGGGAACGCTGTGCCACGTTAACTTGATTCAGCTTAACGACATCGAGGGCAGCCCGCTCAAGCCGTCGCCGATTCATAAGGTTGAGGATCTTCAGCGCCGCCTTGAGTCTCGTGGCATCGAGACCACAATCCGTAATTCTCGCGGCAATGATATTGATGCCGCCTGCGGACAGCTGAAGCAGCGCTTCAAAGTTCAAAAGAACGCATAGGGGAGTCACACCCCAAAACGTTTCATGTGAAACATCGAGCAGCCCCGGTTGCAGGATATGCAACCGGGGCTGCTTCATTTATTGACTTCGATTATAAATCAGCTGCTACTGGTCCCATTAATAACAGCCAAAATAAGGGGTCCTTGTCGTGTGAATCAGACAAGGACCCATCAAAAAGTGCTGGGTAATTGTTAGGTACCTAATAGCCTACATTTTCCCATTGATTGCTAACCCAACCTTGATTAATTTTGGGATTCTTCGTTACCTGAGCAGTACGCATGGCAACATCTTCTGTCATAACATCCATTTTCTTCTTGGACGTATCAACGATATCTTGCGCACCACGAAGCAAACGACCTCGGAGCTCATCGTCTGTCGCAATCTTATAGCCAGCAAAGGCACCAGCCGCGACAGTCGTCGCCAATGCAATCGCAGTTAAAATCTTATTCCTCATCTTGGTCTCCTTGATCAAACTGAATCATTTCACCAAGAATACGAGAGAGCTCTTCCTCGTCTTTAAACTCAATCTCAATCTTATTCTTTCCACGTGAGCTCTTCACACGTACGTTGGTATTAAATACCTGACGAAGTACGCGGGCAGCCTTTTTAAAAGACTGAGGCGTGGCAGGCCGCGGCGTCTTAGGTGTCTCTCCGGCAGAAAACAACGGAGCAAGATTTTCTGTCGCTCTAACGGAAAGGCCCTCTGCAACAACCTTCTCAGCAAGTCGAATTCGAGCATCCTCATAGGGAACTGCAAGAATAGCACGTGCATGACCAGCTGTAAGTTTACCTTCAAAAATCATCTGCTGAACAACTTCGGGGAGATCGAGAAGGCGCAGCGAGTTTGTAATTGCAGAACGTGACTTGCTTACCGCCTTCGACAATGCCTCCTGGGTCATACCGCTGGCATCAATGAGCTGGCGATACCCCTTGGCCTCTTCGACAGGATTCAGATCAGAACGCTGAAGGTTTTCGATAAGTGCAAGAGCCAGCATCTCTTCATCATTAACATCTTTAATGATGACAGGCAGCTCCTCAAGACCAGCAAGCTTTGACGCCTGGTAACGACGCTCACCAGCGATGATCTCATAGCCGTTTCCATGCTTGCGAACCAAAAGCGGCTGCAAAACACCATGTTCTTGGATTGACTCACTCAACTCGCGAAGTTCAGTTTCGTTAAAGTGAATTCGTGGCTGATTTGGGTTAGGAACGATATCCTCAATAGGTAGTTTTGCTTCAGATGCAGCATTTGAAGCAGATGCAGCCGAACCACCGGTCTCATACTCGGCCTCTGAGACCAAAGCATTGAGTCCACGTCCCAATCCGCCACGTTTCTTTGCACTAGGCACGCTTGATCACCTCTTTTGCAAGGTTCATATATGCTTTTGCACCCTTATTTTGTGGCGCATAGGTAATTACCGGCTCTCCAAAAGACGGAGCTTCGGAGATTTTAACCGTACGGGGAATCAGTGTCTTAAACGCCTTATCACCAAAGTACGATTGAACTTCCTCAACAACCTGATTCGACAGAGAAGTACGCGAGTCATACATAGTCATAAGCACGCCATAGGTGTCTAAGCCCTTGTTCAGACGTGATTTGACCATCTTCATTGACTCAAGCAGCTTCGTAACACCCTCGAGTGCGTAATACTCGCACTGGATCGGAATCAATACGCTATCTGCTGCAGTCAAGGCGTTAATAGTAAGCAGGCCGAGCGATGGAGGACAGTCAATAAAAATGAAATCGAACTCATTCTGAATCGGCTCAAGCAAATCTTTGAGGCGGGTTTCACGAGCAATTGCACTTACGAGCTCAATTTCGGCGCCTGCAAGCTGAATTGTAGCAGGAATTACGAATACCTTTTTGCAATTTGTATCAAGAACAAGCGATTCTGCCGGCACATCATTCAACAATGCATCATAGATGCAGTGATCAAGGTCTTCTTTTTCAATTCCAAATCCACTGGTGCTATTTCCCTGCGGATCAAAATCGACAATCAGTGTCTTACGACCCTGCTCACCCAATGCTGCCGCAAGGTTTACAGCCGTCGTCGACTTACCAACGCCGCCTTTTTGATTGATGATTGCAATGATACGCGTGTCTTTTGCGCTCTTAGAGCGCTTAACGTCGCGAAATCCCACGGTCCCTCCTGGTGTGTATTAAAGCTGTCAAACGGAGGATGTTTCACGTGAAACATTCCGAATCGATATCAACCGCCATGTTTCACGTGAAACACTGCAAGTTGTTAATATCCATTATGTTTCACGTGAAACATCTAGGCAAGCGGATTCTTCTTTGCCATGCCATTTGCACGAGGCAATGAAACGGATGCCGGATGACTCTTTTTAAGAACAATAAACTCCCTGTGGCCCAAGCCCTCAGGCAAATCGATTGCATCATTCAGAAGCAAAG
Source organism: Collinsella sp. TM05-38 (assembly GCF_003466445.1). Lineage (NCBI taxonomy): Bacteria > Bacillati > Actinomycetota > Coriobacteriia > Coriobacteriales > Coriobacteriaceae > Collinsella > Collinsella sp. TM05-38. Next base: position 26,347 of record NZ_QSPM01000011.1, read on the forward strand.
TGAAGCCGCAGATCTTAGCTGCTGACATGCCGGAAGCAAGCTCCTCATCCGAAGGATTGCCTTTGGTGACAACAAATAACCCTCCATCCTTGAGATACGGAGCCGCATACTCAACAAGAATCGGTAGAGGGGCCAGTGCGCGGGCGGTTACGACAGAGAACTGCTTCTTATGGCTTCGAGCATATTCTTCAAGACGATAATGAACCGCATGAGCATATTTCAATCCAAGAGCATGAACAAAAGAATTAACGGCATCAACCTTCTTGCCAACAGAGTCAATATAAGTAGCTTTACGATGCGTGGTTATGGTTAAAGGAATACCAGGGAAGCCAGCACCTGTTCCCATATCGAGCAAAGCCCCCTCAGGAGCCTTATTGATATAGGGGAGCAAAACTAGTGAGTCGAGGATATGAAGTATCGCAGCATCTTCTACGTTAATGATGCGGGTAAGATTCGTTGTCTTATTTGTTTCCAGAACTAAATCCAAATGCTGAATACATTTCATCAGCTCAACATCAGTTACGCTCAAGGAATACGCATTGCAATAGGAAGTTAGACGACTCAACATCTCGTCAGCTTGCTGATCAGTAAGCACTAACAACGAAAGCTCCTTTCTGACAAAAATCAGTGTATCGAGAACTTTTGACAAAAAAAGGGGACGTGGAAACCACGTCCCCTAAGCATAAGCTCGAGTAGATTATCGAGCAACAATCACAACATGGCGATCGGGATCAGAGCCCTCGGAATGAGTGTCAACGGCATCGTTGCCGCGAAGGGCAATGTGAACCAGTCGACGCTCATAAGCATTCATGGGCGGCAAGGAAACACTCTTATGAGTGCGAATGGCGCGCTCGGCAGCGGACTGCGCCATGGAAGCAACCTTGTCCTGTCGGCGGCTCTTATAACCCTCGACGTCCACGACGACCGGATACCTAAAGCCAAGCTTGCGGCTCACCAGCAGCGAGAACATAACCTGAAGGGCATCGAGGGTACGTCCATGACGCCCAATGAGAACAGCAAGATCCGGAGCCGTTACATCCAAAATCAGCTCACCCTCGTCGCCCTCATACTCATCGATAGGAGAGTTGGCGGCATCGAAGTGCGAAAGGATGGAACGCAGGATGGAAATCGCGACATCGGCAATGGTGTCGAGCTCCTCGTCTGTCAGCTCTTCACCAGCCTTGTAGCGCTGTGCAATCTCGGGATAATCGCCCGCGACCTGCGGGGCAACCTCCTCAAGCATATCCTCGATGATCTCTTCAGACATAACGTACTCCAAAAGTTAGGTACCTAAATAAGATTACTGTCCCATTACTTCTTCTTGTGCGGGCGCGGCTTCTTCTCGCGACGAGTGACCTCGACCTGCAGCGGAGCGTTCTTAAGACGCTCCTCCTCATCGGCCTTAGCCTTGTCAATAACCTTCTGCGTCACGAAGATCTGCTGGATAACCTGCCAGGCAGAGGACACATCGTAGTACAGCAGAACGCCGACGGGCAGGCTCCAGCCCATCCAAAGCATCATGACCGTCATGACAACGGCCATCATACGCATGCTCTGCGCCTGCTGGCCGGTCTGATTGCGCGACATATAGAGCTGCGGAATCAAGGTCAGGACGGCAAAGAGGATCAGGCAGATCAACGCAGGCAGTGCGACCATAAAGCCATCGGCAAAAGAGGCGCTCGGCGTGGTGGTCAGGTCGGGCAGAATATTAAAGAACGAGAACGTGCCGTCGTTAAAGTAGTCCGGCAGGTTACGCAGCAGCGTAAATAGGGCGAACAGGACAGGCATCTGGATCAACAGCGGCAGACAACCAGCCATGGGATTGAACTTGTTCTCGCTGTAGAACTTCTGCATCTCCTCGGCCTGACGCTGGGGATCGTCGGCATAGCGCTCCTGGATCTCGAGCATCTTGGGCTGCAGCACTTGCATGCGAGCCGTCGACTTGGTCGACTTGAGCATAAGCGGCGTCAGCAGCAGACGGATGATGACCACCAGGATGATGATGGACAGGCCCCAGTCGACCGCAAAGGTCTGGATGAGCTTGAGCAGCTCGAAAAGGATGTTAACGATCCAATCCCACATGTAAGTTTTCCTCCGATAGCGAGTGCCCGCTAAGGCACAGGGTCATAACCGCCGACGTGCAGGGGATTGCAGCGAGCGATGCGCCTCACGGCAAGCCAGCAGCCTCTCAAAACGCCGTGCTTCTCAATCGCCTGGACGGCGTATTGCGAGCACGTTGGGTAATAAATGCAGGCGTCAGGCAATAAGGGCGAAATAACCTGTTGATATATGTGAATAGGAGCGATGGCAACACGTCGCAAAACGTGATTGCTCATCGCTCCTCCCCGGCAACGCCGGCGCGTTTCATAAGCGAATGCAATGCCTTGTCCATCTCCTGCGGCGAGGAATCCCTCGTCTTGGGAGTTGCGAACAAGATGATGTCATAACCAGCAACGGGAAATCCACAGCTGCGGGCGGCCTCGCGCATCACACGCTTAGAACGGTTGCGCACGACAGCACAACCGAGCCGTTTAGCACCAACGAAGGCGACCCTTCCGGAGTCGCCTTCGCCAACCGATTCACATATGGTCATTCGAATCAGAGGGTGATTGAAACGACGCCCCTGACTGAACACATGCTCGAAATCTTGCCGAGACTTAATAGTCTTCATGCGAGATGTGTGTATCGCTGCTAGACAGTGAGACGCTTGCGGCCCTTGGCGCGGCGACGGGCGAGCACGGCACGACCACCCTTGGTGGCCATACGGGCACGGAAGCCATGGGTCTTGGCACGCTTACGCTTATTAGGCTGATACGTACGCTTCATCTTAAGTTCCTCCTGCTGCATTTCGAGTGTCCGCGGGGGCGCGGACGCAGATATAGACACGTGAGCTTGAAGATTGTAGGGAAATCAATGTTCAAATGTCAAGAAATCAAAGGTAAAAGGTTGCGCAGTTCACACGGTTCCCCCATAAGCCGAGCTCGATTTAGCGGTGCGTGGCAACTTTTCACGATATTTCATCGAGTTTTCAACAGGTCATGTTGGCAATGTTGATAACTTTTCGTCCGTTTTCCAAAGTTTTCAACAGGTTTTGAAAGTTTGTCGAAAGATGAGAAACATTGCACGGTGAGCTACTATTTGTTCGAAACCTATTGAAAGATTGCGAGCGGCATGTCTGACGACTTTTACACCATGGTCGATTCCGGAGACCCGGCACCCGACAACGAGCACATCACCGGCGTGCGCGAAGAGCGCGACGAAGGCGAGCAGACGACCACGCAGGCGCCAAAAGCCATGTACGCCGCACGCATAGCGGTCTATGACGATATGCTGTCGACGCCGCGTGTGATCGTCATAGATCCGCAAGATGTCCGCACGTATTTGGAAGAGACAACCAACACCGTCTACCAGTGCATGAAAGAACAAGGTGGCCATATCTCGCTCATGGTCATCCGCGAGATTGTCGAAAACTTTATCCACGCCCACTTTGCCGAGCCCATCATCTCGATCCTGGACGGCGGCGACACTATCCGCTTTGCAGACCAAGGACCGGGCATCGATGACAAGGAACGCGCTTTCGACTTTGGCGTGACCAGCGCAAACAGCAACATGAAGCGATACATTCGCGGGACTGGGGCTGGGTTTCCCATGGTGCAGGAATACCTGGAAAATGCCGGCGGCGCCGTGTCCATCGAGGACAACATGGGCAGCGGCACCGTGGTTACGGTAAGTCTGGACCCCAAGCGCGTGCAGGAAATCGAGCGTGCCGGCGGACGCGGTGCTGCCGTGCGGCCCGAGACGGAGCAGCCCACATATCCCCTGCCGGGAGCTTTTGCGCAGCAGCCCATGGCAACGCAGCAGATGCCGCCACTGGGGTATGGCCAGCAGTTCCCGCAGCAGTACCAGCAGGGATATCAGCAGCCGTACCAGCAGATGCCGCAGCAGCAGTACAACCCCTGGGCCCAGCAGATGCCTCCGCAGCCTTACCAACAGTGGCCCCAAAGTTTTCAACAGCAAATGCCGCCGGTGCAGAGTTCTCAACAACCAGCAGCTCAAATGATGTATCCTAATGCAGCAAATCAGTATGCGCAGCCACAACCGGACGTGTTCGTAAGCGATCGCGGCAACGCCGCGCTGGGCTATCTGGCGCAAAATCAAGCGTGCGGCGCAACCGATCTGGCGAGGGCGTTTGGAAACTCGGCCCCCACTTGGTCACGCACGCTCAATGACTTGGCGCAGGCCGGCTTGGTCATCAAGCATGGCCAGAAATACCATCTGACCGAACTCGGCGCCGCTCGCGTGCGAGCTCAGAGCTAAAGAACGGGAGAGACAGTGGACGAGGAAGCAAGCATCATCCTGGGGGATGCCATCGCCTTTTGCCAGCGCGACGGCCAAGATGCACGCCTCATCAATATGCTGGGGCAATCGCGCGCCATAAGCCTGACCGAAGATACGCTCACGATCGAGGCGCCCTCGCGCTTTGCCATCGCGCAGCTCAAAAAGCATCAGTCGACTATTGAGGCCTATCTGGAAGAAATCGCCTTTGCACCGATTGCACTCGACATCGTGGCACCGCAAGGCGCCGCGACAGAATCCGCTGCCGCGACGGCGCCCGCCACGGCTCCCGCTACTTCCCCGGCGGCGCCGGCCTCCGCAGGCGACGCGCCGACAATCGAGCACCAGCACGGCGATGTTTCCCGTGAAACCATGGCACCGTTGCCGGCCGCGGCGGCGACGTCAACGAACGCACCCGTCACGCACATGCCCATCGCCCACGACGCAGCGGCGGGCGCGGATTCGGGCATTGCAATCAAGAACACGCTCTCGGCCGATGATTTTCGTCGCATGATGAACCAGATGAAGGGCGGAGCGCCGACTAAACCCACGCAAGCTGCGACCCCCGCTTCACCCATGCCAGCACCGACCGTGCCGGCCGAGCAGAATACGGATGGAGCCCCACTCGCCGCGAACTCAAAATTTACCTTTGAGAACTTTGTCTACGGCCCCGAGAACAGCCACGCCTATCGCTCGGCACTCAAGTTTGCCGCCCTCGCGGACGAGCGCGGCACGTGCACATCGCTGTTCATCTACGGCAAATCGGGCCTGGGCAAGACGCACCTGCTGCTTGCCATCAAAAACGAGCTCGCCGAGAAGTCGCCCGAGATCAAGGTCAAGTATGCCAACTCCCAGGCATATCTGGACGACCTGATGACCGAGTTCGACCGCCAAAAGAAGAGCAACGCCCCCATCATGCAGGCGTACCACGGCGTGGACGTGCTCATCATCGATGACATCCAAAACATCATCGGCAAGCGCGCGAGCGTGGACTACTTTTTCCAGCTCATGGACGAGTTCATCCGCAACAACAAGAAGGTCGTCATCGCGGCAGACCGCGCCCCCAAGGACCTGAGCATGGACGAGCGTCTGACCAGCCGCTTCAACGCCGGCATGCTCTGCCTGGTCGCAGAGCCCAGCTACGAGATGAAATACAAGATCTTGCAGCGCTATTACGAGAACACCATCGTCGCCGCTCCCGAGGCAGGCGACGACTCGCTGCTGGCGGCCTATGGGGGCGACGGCGGGCACCTGACCGATGAGCACTTTAAACACATGGCCGAGGTCTCGGGCACCAACATCCGCGAACTCGAGAGCTTCTGCGAGCGCTGCGCCGGCGAGGCGGGCGACCGCGAGCGCGAGGGCGGGGAGCTCACCTTTGATGATATCGACGCCATCGCCAGCCAGTACTTCGACACATCGGCCAAAAAGATCAACGTGCAAACGGTTCAGTCCGTCATCGAAGAGCAGTACGGCGTGACGCACGAGGAGCTCATCGGCCCGCGGCGCAACGCCAACATCGCCAAAGCACGCCACATTGCCATCTATCTGGCAATCGAGATGTGCGAGATGACGACCACGGCAGTGGGCGCCGAATTTGGCAACCGCAACCACTCGACCGTCAGTACAAGCTACAAAAAGGTCCAGAAGATGATCCAGGAAGACCGCACCGTCACCGAAGACCTCAAGTCGCTGCGCGATAAAATTACACTGCGCTCGTAGGGAAATAGAGACACCTGTTGAAAACTTGTCGAAACCACGGGCATAAGGTGTCTAAAACCCAACCCGCGGTGATGAAAAGTTTTGCGCAGGTTTTGAACGTGGAAAACCACCCCCGTTGCACACAGGTTGCTGTCGATTCTCTTTTTGGGTCTGACCTGCGTCTTTGGGAGTAATCAACAGTTTCGTCAGTGCTATTACTATTATTAAGATATTTATATCTATAGAAAGGTATTAAAAGATGAAGTTCACCGTCAGCCAGAGCTCGCTTACACAAGCCATCAGCGTCGTTATGAAGGGTGTCGCTTCGGCATCCACCCTTCCCATCCTGTCGGGCGTGCTCGTTAAGGCGCAAGACGGCATCTTGGAATTCCAGACCTCTAACTACACCATCTCGATCCGTCATCGCATCGCGGCGCATGTCGAAGAAGAGGGCGAGATGGTTATCCCCTGTAAGATGCTCTCCAATATCACCAAGACTCTCCCCGATGCCCCGGTCACCTTTGAGCTGTCCGAGCGCCAGGTGCTGATTGGTTGCGAGAAGAGCTCTTTCCGCCTGAACACGCTCGATGCCAATGACTTCCCCGAGTTTCCGGCCTATGCCATCGAGAGTGCCGTGGAGCTGCCGACCGATATCTTGTCCGAGATGGTCGGCCGCGTGTGGCGCGTCACCTCGACCGACAAAGCCCGCCCCATCCTGGGCGGCGTGCACATGAAGGTCGAGAACAACACCGTGCGCCTGGTGGCGACCGATTCCTTCCGCTTGGCCGTGTGCGATACGCAGGTCGAGACCTCGACCCTCGAGGGCTCCTTTGAGCTCAACGTTCCGGCGGACGCCTTTAACGACGCACTGAACATCATGGCCAGCCAGGCGACCATCATGATCGGGGCTACCGACACCCAGGTCGTCTTCGAGGCCGGCAACACCACCTACGTGTCGCGCCGCATCGAGGGCGTGTACCCCAACTACAAGCAGCTCATCCCCGATTCGTGCGTGACAAGCGTCAAGATCGACGTCGCCGCCTTTAACGCCGCTCTCAAGCGCGTGGCCGTTATCGCGAGCGCCAACCCCGCCGTCAAGTTCGAGATCGATGTCGAGAACGGGCAGATGGGCTTGTCCTCCATTTCCAATGACCAGGACCTTGCACAGGAGACGATCGATGTCGAGGCCGAGGGCGAGTCGGGCACCATCGCCTTCAACTACCACTACATCTTCGGCTGCCTCAATGCCCTGTCCAAAGAGAAGGAGATCACACTGGAGCTCAAGAGCTACTCGCAGGCGGGCATCTTCAAGTCCTACGACAAGATCAACTACCTGTACCTGGTCATGCCGGTCCGCATCTAGCGCTGCGCCATGACCATATTCGCCCGCGATCTTTCCGTCGCGCACTACCGCAGTTTCGATAGCTATCGCCTTGCCCTGGACGAAGGCGTGACGATACTTGCGGGACCCAACGCGGCGGGAAAGACCAATCTCATAGAGGCGCTGCAGCTGCTGACGAGCGGCGTCTCGTTTAGGCATCCGACCGCAGCCGAGCTCGTCCATGACGGCGTGGGCTCGTGCAAGGTCGAGCTGAGACTCGAGGGCGACGGCCGCGTGCTTGATATGGGATTGAGCGCGGAGGACGGTAAGCGCTCGTTTAGCCGAAACGGCAAGAGATGCTCTGCCGCCGGTGTGCGCGGGGTTCTGCCGAGCGTGCTGTTTTGCCCCGACCATCTGGACATGGTTAAGCGGGGCGCCAGTGTGCGCCGCTCCGCTCTCGATGACTTTGGCATGCAACTGAGCGCGCGCTATGCCGATCTTGTGAGCACCTATGGGCGCTGCGTGACCCAGCGCAACGCCTTGCTCAAGGAGACCTGGTGCTGCCGTGAGATGCTCGGCGCGTGGAACGATTCGATTGCCCGCGCGGGCTCGGCTCTGCTCGTGCACCGGTTGGCCCTGCTCGACCGGCTGGCGGGCCATGTGCACACTGCCTACGGGCAAGTGGCGTCCGGCGAGGCCGCCAACGTGACCTATGCGTCCACGCTGGGGGATTTGCCCCAGGTCGAGGATCGCGAAGAGCTGAAGGGCTGGGCGTACGAGCGCATGCTGGCTGCCCTTGATGAGCACGCCGACGAGGAAATTCGCCGCGGCGTGACGCTGGTAGGACCGCATCGCGACGAGATCGAGTTTACCGTGGCGGGTCGCTCCGCCCGTTCATTTGCCAGCCAAGGACAGCAGCGAACGTTGGTACTGTCCTGGAAGGTGGCCGAGGTGGCCGTGGCTCGCGATGTCCTGGGCACCGCCCCGCTGTTGCTTCTGGACGACGTGATGAGCGAGCTCGACGGCGAGCGCCGCGGTGCTTTCCTGCGTCTGATCGGCGATGATATCCAGACGGTCATAACCACGACCAACCTGGGGTACTTTACCGATGACCTGCTTGATCGAGCCAAGGTGGTGAGCATGGGTGAGACGTGCTAATTACGAGCGCGAGAGCGAGACGGTCGCCTTCAGTGGCTTTTTGAACGCAGAGCGCCAGCGCATCCTGGCGTCGGCGACGCCTAAGCGCCGTGCGCAGATGGAGGCTGCCGAGGAATCGCGCGCGGTCTATCGCGCGTGGAACGCGGTGTGCTCGGGCACGCGCGAGGGGCGGCATGTGACGGGGCTGCGCTACCTGCCTGAGTCCAATGAGCTGCTGGTGTATCTCGACTCGCCCTCGTGGACGCAGGAAATGACGCTGTTGCGCGAGATCATCCGCGCGCGCATGGAGCGCGCCGGTGCGCATGTGGACGGCCTGGTGTTCAAAACCACCGCACCCGGTCACACACCGCCCGTCGCCAAGGAGCGCCTGCGCCCGGCGACGACCGAGCGCCCGCCGGCCCCGCACGCCGACCTAAGTGAGGCCGAGCGCACCGAGATCAAGCGCCAAGTGGCGCCCATCGAAGACCAAAAACTGCGCGAGGCCCTCGAGAACGCCATGAGAGCCAGTGCCGAGTGGGCCAAGGGCGTGCAAAGCAAAAAAGAGCCTTAAATCGCATCTGGTGGCCTTGTAGAGCCAAATACCCTCGTTCCCGAGGGTATTTTTTTACGATAAACTAGTAAGGCTGTACACATTTTCTTGACTGAAGGAGGACGTGTGGCAAACGAAAACGATTACGATGGCGGCGAGATTAAGATTCTCGAAGGTCTCGAGGCCGTTCGTAAGCGCCCGGGCATGTATATCGGTTCGACGAGTGCCAGCGGTCTGCATCACCTGGTGTGGGAGATCGTTGACAACTCCGTCGACGAGGCCATGGCCGGTTTCTGCACCGAGATCCAGGTGACGGTCCACGCCGACAACTCCATCACGGTCGTCGACAACGGGCGCGGCATCCCCGTCGACGAGCACCCTGTTAAAAAGATTCCGACGCTCGAGGTCGTCATGACGATCCTGCACGCCGGCGGTAAGTTCGATAACTCGGCCTATAAGGTCTCGGGCGGCCTGCACGGCGTGGGCATCTCCGTCGTCAACGCACTGTCCAAGCGCGTGGTCGTTCAGGTTCGCCGCGATGGCAACACCTACGAGATGGAGTTCTCGCGCGGCAAGACTGTCAAGAAGATGGAGGTCGTGGGCACCTCGGATTCGACGGGCACCACCGTCACCTTCTGGCCCGACGACGAGATCTTCGAGACCTGCATCTACGATTTCGATACGCTGCACAACCGTCTGCAGGAGACGGCGTTCCTCAATAAGAACCTCAAGATCGTGCTGACCGACGAGCGCGAGGCGACTCCCCACGTGGAGGAGTTTTGCTACGAGGGCGGCATCATCGACTTCGTCGAGTTCCTCAACGAGGGCAAGGACGTCCCCGAGGCCTTTAAGGAGCCCATCTACATCGAGGGCAAATCGGACCCGGACGCGCCTGTGGCCAAGATGGGCGAGGTCGAGGTTTCCCTGCAGTGGAATAGCGGCTACGGCGAGAACGTCATGTCGTTTGCCAACGATATCTACACCCCCGAGGGCGGCATGCACCTTGAGGGCTTCCGCACCGCGCTTACCCGCGTAATCAACGATTACGCGCGCAAGCAGAATCTGCTCAAGGAAAAGGACGCCAACCTGACCGGCGACGATGTGCGCGAGGGCCTTTCGGCCGTTATCTCGGTCAAGCTGCCCGACCCGCAGTTTGAGGGCCAGACCAAGGCCAAGCTCGGCAGCTCCTATATGCGCGCGCTGACGCTCAAGATCGTGACCGACGGCCTCGCCGATTACCTCGAGGAGCACCCTAAGCCTGCCCGCGAGATCGTCAAGAAGGCCCAGCAGGCCTGCAAGGCCCGCAATGCCGCCCGCAAGGCGCGCGAGGCGACGCGTCGCAAGAGCCTACTCGAGACGGCGTCCCTGCCCGGTAAGCTCGCTGACTGCTCGGTGCGCGATGCCGAGCTGACCGAGCTCTTTATCGTAGAGGGCGACTCGGCAGGCGGCTCGGCCAAGGACGGCCGTCGCCGAGACATCCAGGCGATTCTGCCCCTGCGCGGCAAGATTTTGAACGTCGAACGCGTTGGCGACCACCGCGCGTTCTCGAGTGACACCATCCAGTCGCTGATTACCGCGATCGGCTGCGGCGTTACGACGAGTGCCGGCGACGGCGGCGACTTCGATATTGCTAAGGCGCGTTACCACAAGATCATCATCATGACCGATGCAGACGTCGACGGTGCGCATATCCGCATCCTGCTGCTGACATTCTTCTACAAGTACATGCGTCCGCTGATCGATGCCGGCTACGTCTATGTTGCCTGCCCGCCCATCTTTGGCATTAAGGTGCGCAACAAGATCCACTACGTGTATCCCAACGGCCGCCAGCCCGAAGACGAGATCCTACGCGACACCATCCAGAGTCTGGGCCTGAACCCCGACGACAACGACGAGGACGGCAAGGCCAAGGATGGCAAGATCACCAAGAAACGCAAGGGCTATACCGTCCAGCGCTACAAGGGCCTGGGCGAGATGGACCCCAAGCAGCTTGCCTCGACGACGATGGACCCCAAGACCCGTATTCTGCAGCGCGTGTCGATCGAGGACGCCGTGGTGGCAGACCGCGCCGTGCGCGAGCTGATGGGTTCCGAGGTCGGCTATCGCCGCGAGTACATTGAAAAACATGCACATGATGCACGATTCCTTGACGCTTAAGAGGAGGTAACGTGGCAGACGATATCAACAATAACGAGGGTATGGGCGAGGCCGGCGATGCCGGTATGCCCGACGATCTGAAGCGCCTGCTTGCCCGTGCTGAGCAGGGCGAGGACGGCGATCCGGACGCCTATAACCCCGATGCCGATGATGAGGAGGAAGAGGACGACGACGCCGAGCTCGAGGAGAGCTTTGGCGAAGTCGACCGTGGCGCCTCGGCCGGCGAGGATATCAACGGCGGCCAGCTCCAGATTTCGGAGTTCGGTCGCGAGATGAAGCAGTCGTTTATCGAGTATTCGATGTCGGTCATCACGGCGCGCGCCCTGCCGGACGTGCGCGACGGCTTAAAGCCGGTGCACCGCCGCATCCTGTACGCGATGAACGAGAGCGGCATCTACCCCAACCGCCCGCACAAGAAGTCGGCGTGGACGGTCGGCGAAGTTATCGGTAAGTACCACCCGCACGGCGATTCCGCGGTCTACGAGGCCATGGTTCGCCTGGCGCAGTGGTTCTCCATGCGCACACCGCTCATCGACGGCCACGGCAACTTCGGCAACATCGATGGCGACGGCGCGGCGGCCATGCGTTACACCGAGAGCCGCCTGGCAAAGCCCGCCATGGAGCTTCTGCGCGACCTGCAGAAGGATACCGTCGACTGGCAGCCCAACTACGACGAATCGCTCGCCGAGCCCCAGGCGCTGCCTGCGCGCTTCCCCAACCTGCTGGTCAACGGCAGCCAGGGCATCGCCGTCGGCATGGCCACCAACATCGCCCCGCATAACCTCACCGAGGCGATCGAGGCCACCTGCTACCTGATCGACAACCCCGACGCCACCGTCGACGAACTCATGCAGATCATGCCCGGTCCGGACTTCCCCACCGGCGCCATCATCATGGGCAGCGCTGGCATTAAGCAGAGCTACGAGACCGGCCGCGGCTCCATTACCGTGCGTGCCAAGGCACATGTGGAGTCCACCAAGACCGGCCGCAGCCGCCTGGTCTTTACCGAGATTCCCTACATGGTCAACAAGGGCACCCTGCAGGAGAAGATCGCCCAGCTCGTTAACGACAAGCGCATCGAGGGCATCTCAGACATGCGCGATGAGTCCAACCAGAAGGGCATCCGTCTGGTCATCGAGCTCAAGAAGGGCGTCATTCCGCAGGTCGTGCTCAACAACCTGTATAAGTACACCTCGCTGCAGACGACCTTCGGCGCCAACAACCTGGCGCTTGTCAACGGCGTGCCCAAATGCCTGAGCCTGCGCGAGATGCTGCAGCACTACATCGACCACCAGGTCGACGTCGTCACCCGCCGCACCCGCTTCGACCTTAAGAAGGCCCAGGCCCGCGCGCATATCCTCGAGGGCTACCTGATGGCCCTTGACCATATCGACGAGGTCATTAGCATCATCCGCTCCTCGCAGACCGACTCCGAGGCCAGCAGCCGCCTGATCGAGCGCTTTGGGTTTACGCCCGAGCAGACCACGGCCATCCTTGAGATGAAGCTCCGCCGCCTCACCGGCCTGGAGCGCGACAAGATCGAGGAAGAACTCGAAGGCCTGCGCCGCGCCATCGCCTACTACGAGGATCTGCTTGCGCACGAGGAGAAGATCCTCGGCGTGATCAAGGAGGAGATGCGCGAGATCGCCCGCAAGTTTGGCGACAAGCGCCGCACCGAGATCACCCACGCCGAGAAGGACCTCGACGTCGAGGACCTCATCGCCGACGAGGACATGGTCGTGACCATCACCCACACCGGCTACGTGAAGCGCATCCCGGTGGCCGCCTACCGCGCCCAGAAGCGCGGCGGCAAGGGCGTCTCCGGCGTGAGCCTCAAGGAAGACGACGTCATCGACGAGATGTTCATCGCCAGCACCCATGAATACGTGCTGTTCTTCTCGACGCGCGGCAAGGTGTACCGCCTCAAGGTGCATGAGCTGCCCGTGGGCACCCGCCAGGCCCGCGGCACCGCGATCGTCAACCTGCTGCCCTTCGAGGAGGGCGAGAAGATCGCGAGCGTCATCAGCTGCCGCGAGTTCCCGGCCGACGAGTACCTGATGTTTGCCACCAAGAGCGGCATGGTCAAGAAGACCGTGATGAGCGCATATGACCGCAGCCGCCGCGACGGCCTGATCGCTATCAACCTGCGTGACGACGACGCGCTGCTGAACGTGCGCCGCGTGCGCGAGGGTGACAAGATCATCCTGGCCACCACTGCGGGCAAGGCGATTATGTTCTCCGAGGAGCAGGTGCGCGCCACCGGCCGCGACACCAGCGGCGTTCGCGGTATCGGTATGAAGGACGGCGTGAGCGTTCTGGGCATGGAAGTCACTAACGGCAACGGCGATCTGTTCGTCATTACCGAGCGCGGCTACGGCAAACGCACGCCGGTTGCGGACTACCCGGAGCAGAATCGCGGCGGCCAGGGCGTCTACACCATCCAAATGACCGAGCGTAAGGGTAACCTCGCGGCCATGAAGGCGGTGGGCCCGCAGCACGAGCTGTTCATCGTGACGGAAGGCGCGACGGTCATTCGAGTCAAGACCGACGAGATCAGCCAGACCGGTCGCGCGACCCAGGGTGTGAAGATGATGAGCGTGGGAGATGGCGACCGCGTCACCGCTGTGGCTCGTATGACGAGTGCCAAGAAGAAGGCCAAGGTTCCGGCCGTTGCCGAGGGCCAGGAGTCGCTCGACCCGCTGGCCGCCGGCGCGATGGAAGTCCCGGCCGATGACGACCATGTTGACATCGGCTCTGGTGACGAGGCGCTGGAGGACCTGCTCGAGGAGTAAGTGAAGGCCTTCGGCCGCCCCGAGGACGACTTCGACTGGGTGCGCGACCGCCCCGGCCACGACCGCCGCTACGCCATCGACGCGGCCAAGCTCCGCCGCGAGCTCGGCTGGGAGCCGAGGAACACCGACTTCGCCGCGGGCCTCGCGGGGACGATCCGCTGGTACCGCGCCAACGAGGCCCGGCGGCGCTCCGCCAAGGAGGCCACCGAGGCCAGGTACAAATCTCAGGGGCAGTAGGACCGCCCGCGTCAATACGGCGGGCCTCTCTGGCGTCTTCCGAAAGGGCCTGTCTCGCCTGAGGCTTCCATTGGTTTGACGATGCCCCCGTGGACCCAAATGATGGCGGGTCCATGGGGGCGTCTCATTTCGTGGGTTGGTTAGGCATGGAGCGGCCTCTTCATCCGTGTCGATTTGCGATGCCATTCGTCCTAATCCTCAGCGGCACTTCAAGATTGTCAATTATCCAGCCCCCTGGAGAGCCAATGCCTATAACATTCACACCCATCTCCGACCGTGTATCGGGGTGTCGGATATATCGAGATCGCATGTCGCCCATGGTATCGGAAGGCTTATCCCATAGAAATTAATCGGAGAGGTGTCTATTGTTTCGAGGTGGCCGTTCGCCCTACGGATCCACGATGTGCCACGGGCGTCGGTAAAAGCAATCTCTGAGCCAAGAACAATTCCCATTCCGCGCCCGTGAGTTGGCAAAAGAGTGGACCAGGAACCCGGAGGAAGAACGGATATGTAAGAACGACATTCATAGTCAGGGCCGGCGAGTTCACCGTTAGGTTTAGGGCCGCTTCCCTGGATTCCAACACAAGTTATGACGACGTTGTAAACCGGAGATTCACTTTTGTTTGACAAGACAGTCCGCATGTATAGGAAAGCGCTGTCGTATGGGTGGTCGTCGGGCCCGAGATCCTCAAGCCAGCACGAGACGCCTTCCACCTGAGCGCCGCCGCATATCTTCATCGTGTACATTTCTTGCGCGATGAGAGTCTCGGAGTGCGACTATGACCGCTGTGGCAGTTGCTATCGCGCTTATGATTTGAACTGCTAACTCTATGAGTCGATCACAAGTCATGCCGTCTCCATTCATATTGCGTGCATGTTAGGTCCTTGAAAGGGCATTCTAGTCTCACGATATCGAAAAAAAGCCGTTCCCGAGGAATTTGGAATTAATTGCTGGAATATGCCCCGTCGTGAGGCGATATATCAAACTATATCTATACTATCGATATATATATCTGATTACAGATATAATCTGATACAGATTCAGATATAAGGAGTTGGATATGAGTGTCCCGCAGCGCGAATCTTTAATCGTAGAATTTAAGAGCGATCGTAAGACCATCTCCGAAAATGTCATCGTAGATGAGGTGGTTGCCCTCTCCAACACCGATGGAGGGGAGCTGTACATTGGTGTCGAGGACGACGGAACGCTCACCGGTGCTCAGCCTCAACATCGAGACCCGTTGCAGATGAGCGCCATGATTGCGAACAAGACAGTGCCTTCTGTCTCCGTGCGAACGGTCGTCCTTGTGGAAGACGAAAAGTACATTACTCGAATAGAGGTTCCGCGTTCCACGAGCGTCATCGCTTCCGCCCAGGGGCGTATCCTGCGCCGGCGTCTCAAGGCCAACGGCGAACCTGAGAGCATACCAATGTATCCGTACGAGATATC
Source organism: Collinsella sp. TM05-38 (assembly GCF_003466445.1). Taxonomy (NCBI): domain Bacteria; kingdom Bacillati; phylum Actinomycetota; class Coriobacteriia; order Coriobacteriales; family Coriobacteriaceae; genus Collinsella; species Collinsella sp. TM05-38. The sequence continues at coordinate 42,027 of NZ_QSPM01000011.1, forward strand.
GACCCGCCTCTCCGACCTTGGTCGCTTGGATTACTCCGCCCAGCCCGTCCCGGATACTACGCGTGAAGATTTTGATCCGTTGGCGATGGAAAATCTTCGTAATGTTGTGCGGAAATACAATAACAGCGATAAATCGCTTCTAGAGCTCGACGATGAGGATCTTGAGAGGGCGTTGGGGTTTGTCGCAACCGTTGGAGACCAAACAATTCCAACTTTGACGGGACTGTTGATGATCGGCCGCGAAGATGTTCTTGCCAAGGCCGTCCCCACTTCCGAGGCGACCCTTCAGGTGCTGGAGGGCACGAATGTGAGGGTAAACCTTACCTATAAAGGCCCCCTGCTCCGCACTATCGAGCAGGTCTCCGAGGCGATCATACCGTGGAATCCCGTCACCGAAGTATCTTTGGGGTTGTTCAGCGATCCGATTGAAACGTTTAACGGCCGCGCAATTCGCGAGGCGCTTGTAAACGCATTCGGGCACAGGGATTACTCGATGTTGGGTAGGGTCCGCGTTCTGATTGACGACACGGGTTTAACCATTTCGAATCCGGGCGGTTTTATCGAAGGCATATCGATCGATAACCTTCTCACTGCCGATCCCCATGGAAGAAATCCGAGTCTCATGGACGCCCTTAAGCGCATCGGCCTCGCAGAGCGAACCGGGCGAGGGATCGACCGAATCTATGAAGGCTCCCTGCTTTCGGGCAGGCCTCTCCCGGATTATTCCGAATCCGGTTCGACGGGCGTCAGCCTGTTTATTGCGCGCAGCAAGCCGGACCAGGAATTCATCAAGCTCATTGCGGAAGAGTCGGAGAAGAGATCTGCGCCGCTTCCCCTGCAGACCCTGCTTGTCCTCGATGCGCTCAAGCGCCTGCGTCGAGCTACGATTGAGGTGCTGACAGAGCATGTTGACGTTCGAAAGGCTCAACTCATCCAGACGGTAGAGCTGCTGGTCGAGTCTGGTCTGGTTGAGGCAGTTGGCTCGGCGGCGCATAGGGAATACCGTATGAGCTCAAAAGTATATAAGCGCACGGGAAGAGTTAAGGAGTATGTACGTCAGGCGGACATCGATTCGATCCGCTATCCAGAACTCATTTTAAGACTGGCGCGGGAACAGGGGCGTGTGACCAAGCAGGATGTGGCGGAGCTCCTTCACGTTAATCCCGATGTTGCTTACTATGAAATTCGGAAGTTGATCAAGGCTGGAGAGCTTAAGTCGGCAAAACGCGGTCCGGACGCCCATTACGTCCTGAGCTCCCAGTAGTGGGGCTCAATATCTATATCGAACTATATCTGGAACTCTGACATCTATATCGATACCACAGAGATAGTCCGATATAGATGGGGTGATGTTAGATATCGTCTCAAAAGGCTCATAGCTGACGGTGTAGTCACTGTTGATGTTCACTAAGATGTGGTCCGAATGACCACCGCTTCCTGAGTGCCGTGGTCATTGAGAATTGAGCAGAGCATGCCCCGGAAGGGTAACTGCATCGACGACGGCGCCATGGAGCAGGTCTTCGGCCACATGAAGGACAAGTTCTTCCGGAGGGATGTGGCCCGACTTCGAGTTCTTCAAAGCGGACCTCGACGCAATTATCTTTCTATTCCTGCAAGATGTAATAGCTTGAGCGTAATCAGCGCGAGGTTGTATGAAATCCAGTGAATGTCCAACTTCATGCCTTTGAATAGGGAGCTGCCTTCCGCACCGCCGTATTCTGGATACCGAAAGTATTCAATGTGTCCCTCCTCAACGCACTTTTGGTATAACGTGCAGAAATCGACAATCCAATCGCAATACGCCGGTAGCGGGCTATATGCGTTATTGACCTTCTCGGCAAGAACACCGAGGTTGTGGGTTCTAATGAAGGAGTTGGTTTTGGCGAGCAGGAGATACTTAAACCCAAGTTCAACTGCATGTCCACCTAGATAGGCGGTTGCGACGGAGTCGGGGCGTACGGTTGCTAGTGTGTCAAAGGAATCAATATACTCGAGCCAAAAGTGCTTCCAAAGTTCCAGACGCTTTCGATCGTCGCTTTCCAAATCAAGTTTCCTGGAGAGCGAGCTTGTGGTGGTGTCACTGAATACCGGACTTCTCTCATATAGAGCATGTTGCGAGGGGGAGGTTCCGTCAAGTTGAATTAGATTTCGGTGGTCGATATTGGCTCCGAGCGCGCTAAAAAGCTCCATGTGATATTACTTCCTTGTCGTCGGTATTTATTGATTCTGCCCAAGTGTAGAGGGCGTACATATCGTGTGACGTTTTCGGTCGACCCCTGCTGGGGTGCGTCTGAACTCTGTTGAGGTTGGACATATTGCCAATGTGAGTGGGGCCGCTGCCGAAGAGAGTGATATTCATTGTGGAAAGAGGTCGGCTCGTCTGCGATTCAAACGGTGTAAACGCGAAAAAACGCTTCTTTTATCTTGGGGTAGATTTAATCTTATAAAAGAAAAAAACGGCGATTTCTTTCTTTTATAAGCACTTCCTGTTACCGTAAAAGAAAAAAGTAGGGAGGATTGATGGCATACTGTACTCTCGAAAAAACTTTCTATGCGGACGCTTCGTCCGATCGATATGCAAATGTCGAAGAACTGTATACGTCTAGATTCAATAGCGAATCGACCTATAGAACTGGAATTGAGCTCGAATCGGGCGAGATGTTTCTGTCTGTGCCCCATGAGCTGCTCTATAACACGGAACAAGTGCTTCGCAAGGAGAGAAGGGTGTCTGCCCTTTGGAGGGACCTGCCTATCGTTGCCTTGGGTGCCTACGTTCGCTCCCTCATTATGGATGAGGTTGTGTATAGCAATGAGATTGAGGGTGTGCACAGTACCCGGCGTCAGATTGAGGAGGCTCTCGCCGCCAACGACAAGTCGGCTCATGCACCCTTTGTTGAGTTTGCTCAGTTGTATCTTAATTTGAGCAACAATCCACCTATGCCCCAATCGCTGCAAGACATCAGGCGGATATACGACTCGGTAGTTGCGGATGCGATATCCCCCGAAGACCTACCGGGGGATGGTCTGTTTCGGTCCGGGCCGGTCGAGATACTCAATCAGCATGGGAAGACAGTCCACAAAGGGGTTTACCCGCCTCAGAAAATCGAAGAGATGATGAGCGCGTGGCTCGGCCTTTCTCAACGTGAGGACATTCCCGAGCTGTATGTTGCGGCACTGTGTCACTTTCTGTTCGGTTATATTCACCCCTTCTTTGATGGCAATGGAAGAACCGGCAGGTATCTGCTTGCTTTGCAGTTGAGCAGACCGCTGTCTCAGCCGACCGTTCTATCGTTATCTCGCGTGATTGCAGAAAACAAGGCAACGTATTATCGCGCATTCGATGCGGTCGAGCGCCCATTAAACAGATCGGATGCAACAAGCTTCGTCATTGCTATTCTGGATTTGATTTCGGACGCGCAAGATGGGCTCATCGCGAATCTTGAGGAGAAGAAGCGCGCTCTAGATGGCCTATTTGAGTGCGTGCATAATCTGGAAGGGGAGTTCAGCAAGAGGCAGCTCGAGGCGCTTTGTTACGCGGCGCAGATTCATCTTTACAGCATTTTTGGGGAAATCAGGCTCGATGGGCTGCGAGAATACCTGGATGTATCACTGCCGACGGCTCGAAACTGCGCGAAAGAGCTTGAGAGGCTGGAGTTAATGTCTAGGGTCTCACAGCGACCTCCTATTTATAAGTTGACGGATGTGGGTGCCGAGCTTTTGGGCATTGGGTAACGGAAAAAAGAAACGTGCCCCTCTTTCAGATGGGTCAAACAGGAGTCCCTTAAAAGAAAGAAATCGTCAATTCTTTCTTTTAAGGGGTTTACTGCAGGGTGTGGAGAGGGCCCTGTAATCGAACCTTTATAAAGTGGGATCGCGTGTTGCGCGCATTTCTCCTCATGCCCATTCCGTTGAGTTTCCGCGCTTGGAATAAAACCGTAGGAAAATGATGGCGTTTGGAAGGGGGTCAACATGCCCAACAACGATTACCCGTTTCAAAACGAAAATGCGCCATCTGGCGATTACCCGTCTGCCGACAAGACGGTGGTGAATAACCCCTACGCAGATTCTTGGCCTGCGGGGCTGCAGCCTGATCCATACACCAGCCCTCAAGCAGCGACTCCGCAGCCGAGCCCCTACGAGTCTCCTAATGTTCAGGACGGCCAGGTTGCATCGCCAGGCAGCACGGCTCCACAACACCGCATCATGCAGGATGCTCCAACGGTGCAAATGCGTCGCCCGCCCACATCTCGGCAGAATCTTCCTGCAGATCAGGCAGCATATGGGCAGCGTGGTCAGCAGCCATATCCGTCGGCCTACGATCCTGACACCTATGACCCGTCTCCGGCAAAACCCGAGCGCCCCACACGCAAGACGTCTCAGCAGCTCGCCGAGCCTCAGCCTCGCCGCGGCGCATCTGCGCTCCGCTGGATCGCGCGTATCTTGTGCCTCGGCCTGCTTGTTTTCGGGGCGATGACCGTCTACTACCTTACAGAGCAGTCGGTCGCAGACACATCCGCCCTGTCCTCCGGCGCGGGCTCGCTTGCCGAACATGGGGCCTATTTGGTGCAGGCTGGGCTGATTCCGGCCTTCGAGGACGATCCAATCAAATGGACGGCCGCTCACATCCTGCTGCTTTCTGTGAAGTTCTCTAACCATGGTCTATCCGTTCGCCAGCAGGCGCACGTGGTCGAATTTGCCATTTTGGGCGGAGTGATAGCCCTCAACGTGCTCGCCTGGATGTCTGGATGGGCGCACCGTCGCAGCCGTCGAGGCCACATTCGTATATGGAGAACGTGGCTCATGTACGCCCTGACTATCCTGGCCTGCGCGGCGGCGTCGTTTGCCGACCAGTATCACAAGCTGTATGTGCCTGGTCGTCACTTCGACAAGCTCGATTTGTTTCTGGATGCCTCAGGCTACATCACGGCTGTTACCTGCGTCTTTATAGCTTGGAGTATTGGCTCATTCGTGTACCGCCTCATTTTTCAAAACAAATTTGAAAAAAAAGTTGTTGACGCGCCACCGACCTCTGGGCTATATTAATCCCCGCGATGGACCTGTAGCTCAGTTGGTTAGAGCGTCCGGCTGATAACCGGGAGGTCACAAGTTCGAATCTTGTCAGGTCCACCACTTTCTTTCGCAATAAACACCCCAGCGAGAGCCGAGTCGCCGCTGGGGTGTTTATTACTGTCTCCGTGGGGGTTTAGCTCAGCTGGGAGAGCGCGGGCTTTGCAAGCCTGAGGTCAGGGGTTCGATCCCCCTAACCTCCACCATGATGGACCTGTAGCTCAGTTGGTTAGAGCGTCCGGCTGATAACCGGGAGGTCACAAGTTCGAATCTTGTCAGGTCCACCATCAAAACTGTGAAGAGCCTCGGGGCAATTGCCTCGGGGCTCTTTTCTTACCTACTGAAAGTAGTCAAAAAAGCCCCGTCCCTAATTAACTACTTTAATTTTGTGTGCTGTGCGAAAGATTGGGTAGTATAGCTATTCAATGCGGCGAAGATGCCGTGTGTTAATCGCTACGTACCGGAGGTGTTCCATGGTTCGTGTCGACATAGAGACCATCGTCATGGCCGCCGGTCCCGTGCCATCGCTTATCGTGCTTCGCGAGCGCTGCAGCAAATCGGACTCGCCCGCGCCGCTGCGTTCCCTTTCCATTCAGACTGGTTCGTTTGAAGCTGCTGCCATCAGCCGCGGCATCGATAGCGGCCGCGCCGAGCGCCCGATTACCCATGACCTGCTGCTCGATACTGTTGGCGCCCTGGGCGCCAAACTCGAGCGCATCGAGATCGTCCGCGCCGAGCCGCCGGTGTTTTACGCGACGATCGTCGTGCTGGCCGATGGCGAGGAGCGTAAGATCGACGCCCGCCCCAGTGATGCCATTGCCCTTGCCGTGCGCAGCAATGCTCCCATGTTTGTGGAGGACGACATCATGAATCGCCTGGGCACTCTTTCTACCCACGCCGAGGAAGTCGACGACGAGCGGGAGTTCGAGAAGTTCGACGAGTTCGTCCATACGCTCTCCCCCGATGACTTCTAAATGCGGGGCGTCCAGGTTGCGGAGCGTTCGCTGATGGCCGGCGGCATGTCGGCCGAGGCGGCCGCCATCGCGCGTGAAGCCCAGATGCGCTCAGAGGCTTTTGAGGCGGCTCGCATTGCCTATGTGACGCAGGCCCGCACGCTTCGCGAGCGCCGCGGCTCGTTTATCAAGATGGTCGTCATCTCCGCCCTTGTCGCGGCAATCTGCTCGCGCCTTCGTGGTACAGTTGGTGCGCTTGGGTTTTCGATCTCTACGGGCCTGGTGATCTGGGGCGTGGTCGACGCGGTGATGCTGACCAGTCAGATCAAGGTGCTCGACAAGCGCGCGATGGATATGATGCGCGCCCGCGACGCTGCCGCCAAGATCGCCGCCGAGGCACAGGAACTGTAACGACTCCGGACTCGATGGGAAGGTCTAAAGATGGCACAGGATATGCAGGACGCCGGTAACGTCTCCGCCGAGCTCGACGCCATGGTGTGCGATCTGATTGGCGCCTTCTTGGACGACCTGGCCGCGGGCGAAAACCCTGGCGTGGTTGTGGCAATTGAGGACGCCACTTCCAACCGTTATCTTGCCGCGCTCGACGAGGATGGCGAGGAGGCATGCCTGGAGGCTGCCACCAACTTTATCTCCGAGCACAAGATGGGTCTTAAGGACGAGGGCCTGGGCCGTATCGCCCGCTATGCTATCGGCTATACCGGCTGCGTCGAGATTGACGGCGGCTATCACGACGCCCTGCTCGTGAGCTTCTTCGAAACCACGCTCGAGAGCGGTTTTTCGGCATACGTGCTGTATGAGGGCATGGGTGCCGGCGATGGTTTTATGTGGAGCGACCCTGAACCTGCAGGTGAGGAAACCCCTCTTATCTAAAATCGCTAAAATAAACGAGTTTTCGGTAAAAGGCTCAATATTCTCGCTGAGCGTTGTATCGCTGGGCGGGCCGCATACGCGTGCCGTTTGTATATGGATAGAAGATAGGGGAACTACATGCGCGTAGACAATCTGAGGAACATCGCCATCATCGCCCACGTCGACCACGGCAAGACGACGATGGTCGACAAGCTCCTGCGTGCCACGGACGCTTTCCGTGCCAACCAGCAGGTCGAGGACCGCGTCCTGGACTCGAACGACCAGGAGCGCGAGCGCGGCATTACGATTCTCGCCAAGAACATCTCTATCGAGTACAAGGACGTTAAGATCAACGTCATCGACACCCCGGGCCACGCCGACTTTGGCGGCGAGGTCGAGCGCGTGCTGCGTATGGCCGACGGCGCCCTGCTGCTGGTCGACGCTTTTGAGGGTCCCATGCCCCAGACCCGCTTCGTGCTGCGTCACGCTATCGACACCGGCCTTAAGATCATGATCGTCATCAACAAGATCGATCGTCCGGGCGCTAACCCCGAGAAGGCCTACAACGACTGCCTCGACCTTATGGCAGACCTGGGCGCTACCGACGACCAGCTCGAGTTTGCCATGGAGCACGTTATCTACGCCAGCGGCGTCAACGGCTTTGCCCGTCATGACCCTGAGGACGGCAACATGGACATGTACCCGCTGCTCGACATGATCATCGACGACATGCCCGCGCCCGAGGTTGACGAGAACGCCCCGCTGGCCATGCAGTGTGTGACCATCGACCACTCCAACTTCGTTGGCCGTATCGGCATCGGTCGCGTGTATTCCGGCGCCATCCATCAGGGCGACCAGATTCTGGTTGTGAAGAACGACGGCTCCAGCGCCACCGCTACCGTCAAGCAGCTCTTTACCTTCGACTACCTGGGCCGTACCGAGTGCCAGGAAGTCGGCGCCGGCGATATCGCCGCTGTCGTGGGTATTGACCGCACCGATATCGGCGATGTCTACACCGATCCCGAGAACCCCGTCGAGCTCGAGCCCATCGAGATTGACCCGCCGACCCTGTCCATCGTCTTTGAGGCTTCGACCTCCCCGCTCGTCGGCCGCGACGGCGACATCGTGGGCGCCCGTCAGCTTAAGGAGCGCCTGTTCAACGAGGCCGAGAACAACGTGACCATGAAGATCGAGGAGCTCGAGGACAAGAGCGGCGTCGAGGTCTCGGGCCGCGGCATCCTGCATCTGTCCGTTCTGATGGAGTCCATGCGCCGCGAGGGCTTTGAGTTCCAGGTCGGTCGTCCCCGCGTTCTGTTTAAGAAGGACGAGAACGGCAACAAGATGGAGCCTGTCGAGCAGGCCGTCGTCGAGTGCCCGGACGAGTACTCGGGCAAGGTCGTTGAGGTCTTCGGCACCTCCGGTGGCATCATGACGAGCATGGATACCTCGGGCATCGTGACGCATCTCGAGTTCAAGATCCCGACGCGTGGCATCATGGGCCTTAAGAACCGCATCATGAACGTCACCCACGGCGAGGGCGTGTTCTACCACACCTTCCTGGAGTACGGTCCCTACGCCGGCGAGATCGGCAACCGTCAGAACGGTGCCATGATCTCCATGACCACTGAGAAGGCCGTTGCCTATGCTCTGGGTACGCTGCAGGAGCGCGGCCAGCTCTTCGTTGAGCCGGGCACCGAGTGCTACGAGGGCATGATCGTGGGCGAGCGCAGCAAGGCTGGCGACATGGTCGTCAACATCGCCCGTACCAAGAACCTGGGCAACCAGCGTTCCTCGACCTCCGACATCTCCGTTCAGCTGGTGCCGCCTCGTGTCTTCTCGCTGGAGGAGGCGCTGGAGTACATCGCCGACGACGAGCTGGTCGAGATCACTCCCAAGAACATTCGCCTGCGCAAGCGTCTGCTCAACGCAACCGACCGCAAGAAGGCTGCTGTCCGCGCCGGCCAGGTCAACAAATAAGCGCCGGGCTTCATAGCTTTAAATGAAAGGGCGTCGACCGCAATGGTCGTCGCCCTTTTTGGTGCACGTGGATTGAGACGGCCTGCGCCACCACAAAGGTGCCTGTCCCCTTTGTGGTGGTTGGTGGTTAGGCGGTGGGGAGTCCCGGCGTGTTAGCCGGCTGCTGCGGCTTGAGGTGGGCGTTGCGCCAGATGATCTGGATGACGTAGCCGAGTGTGAAGACGAAGGCTACACCGCTGACAAAGTTGCCCATAAGAGGAAGTGCCGTGAGTGCGCCCGCGACGATACCGCCCACGGCGGCCATGGCGTAGCGATTCTGGTTGTGTCCGACCATGCGTGCGATCGCGGTGCCCGTAAATGCCGCCGAGACCAGGGCGATGCCGATGATGCCGCACATGAGGGCACCGGCGAGCGACAGGCCTGCAATCGAGATGATGAGCAGCACGACGGCGGGAATGACGGCAACCGTGCCCAGAAGACCGCTTACCCACAGCGGCGTGGGACGCTGATGCAGCATGCCGGCGGCGCTGGCGGTTGCGCGCGGAAAGACAAGCTCAAGCAGGATGGCGACAAAGCAGGTGGAAAGCGCCGCGGCAACGATGCCGCCGATAATGTCGTTGACCGTAGAGGTGTCCTCGTTTTCGGTTCGGTCGATCTTGAGGGCTCCAACCTGGGCACCCTCTGTCCGCTCGGGATCCTGTGAGACGTGGGCGTTCACCGTGCCGGTGATGCGGGCGTTTTTGCCCAGGATGAGCTTGTCGGCCCAGACCTCAACATCGCCATCGACGGTGCCGTCAATGGTAACGGTGTCGCCGGCGAGCGCCGCCGATTTGGCAGAGCCACGCAGGGCGACCGTCTCGCCCGCCGCGTAAAAACAGTTGGCAGTACTGCCGGTGTTGAGGACGACGTGCTGGCCGGCCACCGTGACGCTGCCATCGATTGTGGTTTTGGCGATATCGATGGTACGCGCCGCCAGGCGAACGGCGCCGCCTACGGTGCAGTCGCGAATCGACAGGCTCTCGCCCGCCGCGATAATATCGCGGCCGATGGAGGCGTCGTCTAGGTTGAGGCTTTGGCCGGCCCAGTACAGGTCGCCTTCGACACCCGACGGAGTTGAGTCAACTTCGGTCGCGAGCACGTTTCCCGCGGTGTCGGTGCTGGCGAACGATGCCGTGGGGAGTGCGGTGAGCGCGAGCGCAATCAGCGCGAATAGGATAGCGATGTGACTCCGCGCTTTGCGGCGCCGGGTTGACGGTACTTGGTTGTAAGGCATAGTGAATCCTTCGTTAGATACTCGACAGGTATCTAACAGGGTACCCAATGCGCAAGCGCTCTAAAAGAACCTGCCGGTTGCATTTCGAAGGGCTGGGCCGTGCTACCTACTTTTTACGGTGCAAAAAGCGTGCGATGTCGTCTTCGGTTGGGCTTTTGATGTCAAAGCGCAGCGATAGCCAACGCAGCCCCATGGTCACGATGACGCATACGACCAGCGCCGCGACATTGCTCATGAGCCCGCTCATGACGAGGCCTACATAGCTTGTCGATCCGGCGATGGCCGCGATGGCATAAAAGTTAGTGCGTTGGAAAATGCCCGGCACCACGCCCATAAAGCCGTCGCGCAGCATGCCGCCGCCCACTGCGGTGAAGAAGCCCATCATGATGCATACGGCGGGCGCAAAGCCGTAGACCAGCGCCTTGTCCGCGCCGGTGGCCGCATAAATGCCGACCGAGATGATGTCGAGCAGGGGAATGAGCTTGTCGGGCTTATCGACGATTGCCGGGAAGATATAGATGATGGCCGCCGTGGCGATGGAGAGCGGTAACGCCATTGGTTGGTTGAGGATATACACGTTGCCGACCTGGAGCGTCATATCGCGCAAGAGACCGCCGCCCAGACCGCAGACCACTGCGAGCGCGACCGCGCCCACCAGATCGAGCTTGTGCTCGCGCGCGACCAGCACGCCCGAGATCGATGCCGCGACAACGGCGAACATCTCGAGCCAAAATGGGATAGCGACCATGGCATCCGAAGCATGTGAAGTAATGGTCATAGCGGCGGCGACGGGCAAGATGGGTCCTTTGAGTTGTAGGTTTGAACAATGCCCGTACATAGTACATGGTTGACGGCGATTGAGACCTTATTGCTCGGCAAACGGTAGGGACTGGGCGCGGGCGTGGCATTGCTGGAATGTCAGGGGTCCAAAACATGTACGTCACCCTCCAAAAACGACATTTTTCGGCATCTTTGGAGGCTGACGTACATGTTTGGATTGGGCCCACAGCATGAATGAGTTGATTTACTCACATCCGGTATATTTCCCCACTTCAACGGACATAAGAGTTGGATACCGGCTCAGAGCGAGAGGCCCTCAATGGACACCCCTGTTCTCATTTCGCATAAAACCGCATGGCTTGTCCATCATGCACCCCAGAATTTGGTTCAGTCTCTTGCGCGGCACGACTACCAGATAGGCGCACAAGGCATTTCCACCCAGCAACGTGTTGCGCGCATACGACAGGCCCTTACCGACTGCGGCATTCCGTCCGATATGCTCAAGACTATCGATATCTCGGTTGTATTCGAATTCGAGCGAATTCGCACCAAAGGCGTCATTTGCCACATGCTTGGACAAAATCTTCCCTACGAGCATATTAACGAGTTGACGCCCGGAGTCTTCATCACCGACGAAGCCTTCACCTTCGTGCTCGCTGCCGAGTGGATGAATAGGATCGAATATCTCGAATATGGCTATGAAGTTTGCGGCGATTATCGCATGAGGCTCAATCCCGCCGACCCTTATACCGAGCAACCAGCCACCACCTCCAAGGATGAAATAATCGAACTGCTCGATCGGCATCCCGGCAAACCCGGTGCCACACGTGCACGGCTCGCGCTCAGGCACATCTACGATCGCTCTGCCTCGCCTATGGAGACCGCTTCGGCAATCGCCCTCTCACTCCCAACAAGCGAAGGCGGCGTTGGCATCCGAGGTATCGAACTCAACAAACCGCTCGAGATCCCTCAACGTCTCTGGCATTGCGCCAAAGCTCGAACACTCAAAATCGATGCGCTCGTTACCTACAAGCGCAGGGAGCTCGGTATCGAATATAAGGGCGGCTTTCACGATGAGTTCGAGCGCAAAGGAGCAGATGCGGAGCGAGAGGCCGTTCTCTCCCAAATGGGATATCGAATCGTTACACTCACTTCGGCTCAGTTCGACAGTCAGCTCGCCTTTCACCGCGCCATGAACAACGTTCGCGAAGCACTCGGCATGCCTCGCTGTACCGACACCGGGCACCAGCGAGAGCAAAACGAACTACGCAAGGCGCTTATCCGCAACTGGAAAGGCATGCGAGACGAAGAGGCACCTTCCGAATAGTGCCACTCCCGTGAGCTCAATCCAAACGTGTACGTCAGCCTTCAAAGATGTCGAAAAATGTCGGTTTTGGAGGGTGACGTACATGTTTGGGGAAGCGTGGGATCGAGACGTATTTCGATAACAAAAAAAGCTCCCATTGTTGGGAGCTTTCTCAACCAAAATGGCGGAGGAGGAGGGATTCGAACCCTCGTGACCTTATACAGGCCAAACGGTTTTCGAGACCGCCGCATTCAACCACTCTGCCACCCCTCCGCGTGGGGTAAAAACAAAGCAGGCTCGAAGGCCTGCTTTGGAATTAACTGGCGGAGAGTCAGGGATTTGAACCCTGGAGACGCTTTTGACGCCTACACGATTTCCAATCGTGCTCCTTCGGCCACTCGGACAACTCTCCGTTAAATGCGAAAGTCAGTATACACGAGGAATCGCAAAGTGCAAACAGAAAAGTTGGCATTTTTTAAAACGCTTGGCCGCGCTTGGCGCTGCAGTGGGGTTTGAGGTTCCGAAAAACGGCTTCCGACCAGCGTGGTTGATCACCTCAATTGTTCAAAAAAGGGTATTCATAAGCGACTTGGCAATGAATTTAAAAATCTTTGGTTGGCGTTGTGGACCACTGGTATGCATTTCGCGACCACAGCGTTGTGCCCGTTGACCTGCGGCTTGGTGCGACTTGTCCCCACGGCGCCGTATCTTGTCCACAGATCCGTCAAGCTTTTGGTCAGCATTTGGTTGGAATGTGCATGAAACGTCGTGCGAGTATGGGCATATGTGGAGGTCATGAGGTTGTAGCTGCATATTCTTGCAGCCTAGGAGGTTGAAAGATATTATTACCAAGTCTTTTCCTGCTTCAGGCGCACCTTCACGACCTGAAGCCACATTTGCCCAGAGGAGGTGACAATATGAAGGCTTATGAACTGCTGTTCTTTGTTGACCCGTCGCTCGACCCCGAGACTCGTCTCGCTGTTATGAAGCGTATCGATACCACGATCGCTGAGGGCGCTGGCAAGGTCGACTCCGTTGACGAGTGGGGCAAGCGCAAGCTCGCCTACGAGATCAACGACCTCACCGATGGTGACTACACCCTCATCAACTTCCACGCAGATCCTACCCAGATCGCCGAGCTTGATCGCGTTCTGCGCATCACCGACGCTGTGGTCCGCCACATGATCGTCCGTCGCGACGACCAGGAGTAAGACTGTCGTTTTGGACTGGGCTTGTGCCCCAAGAGGAAGTAGTGAGTTATGAGCATCAATCGAGTGAACATCACCGGTAACCTCACCCGCGATCCCGAGCTGCGCGCCACCGCCGGCGGAACCCAGGTTCTGTCCTTTGGCGTCGCTGTGAACGATCGTCGCCGCAACGCGCAGACTGGCGAGTGGGAGGACTATCCCAACTTTGTCGACTGCACTATGTTCGGCACCCGCGCCGAGGCCGTGAGCCGTTTCCTGGCAAAGGGAAACAAGGTCGCGATCGAGGGCAAGCTGCGCTACAGCTCTTGGGAGCGCGACGGCCAGCGCCGGAGCAAGCTTGAGGTCATCGTCGATGAGATCGAGTTTATGAGCTCCCGTGGTGGCCAGGGTGGTTACGATCAGGGCGGTTACGCCCCCGCAGCTCCCGCGCCCATAGCACGTCCTGCCGCACCGGTGGCTACGCCGCCCGCGGTCGACGTCTACGATGAGGACATCCCGTTTTAAGGGTTGTTCACCTATTTTTGAGTGAGAGGCGGCTTCGGTTCGCCGAAGTTGCCAAACGAAAGGTATTTTGACATGGCTAATGATTTTTCTGCACGTCAGCCGCGTCGTAAGTACTGCCAGTTCTGCAAGGAGAACACTGAGTTCATCGACTATAAGGACACTCAGCTTCTCCGTAAGTACATGACCGACCGTGGCAAGATCAAGCCCCGTCGCGTCACTGGCGCTTGCACGCAGCATCAGCATGACATCGCCAACGCCATCAAGCGCGCCCGCGAGATGGCTCTCCTGCCGTACACCGTCCCCGTGGTTTCCTCTCGTGGCAACCGCGACCGCGGCTAAGAAGGGAGACGCATCATGAAGGTTATTCTTCTCGATGAGATCAAGGGCAAGGGCGGCGAGGGTGACGTCGTAGAGGTCGCTCAGGGTTACGCTGAGAACTTCCTGTTCCCCAAGAAGCTCGCTGTTGCCGCCACCAAGGGCAACCTCAAGCAGCTCGACGAGCGTCGCAACAACATCGCCAAGCGCGAGGCCGTCCGTCTGGCTACCGCCAACGAGACCAAGGCCGCCTTCGAGGGCAAGACGGTCACCGTTGACGTCAAGGTCGGCGACGAGGGTATCCTCTTTGGCTCCGTTACCGCCGCTATGATCGCTGACGCCATCAAGGCTCAGCTCGGTATGGACATCGACCGCAAGCGCGTCGAGCTCGGTAAGCCCATCAAGGTTGCCGGTGCCCACACCGTTGCCATCTCGCTGTACCGCGAGATCAAGGCTGAGGTTGTCGTTCTCGTCGGCGTTACCGCCGAGGAGCTCGCTGCCGAGGCTGAGGTCGAGGAGGCCGCTGAGGTCGCCGAGGCCGAGACCGCCGAGGTCGAGACTGAGGCTGCTGCCGAGTAGCATTTGCTGCAACGCAACAATCTTGTTCTAAGAAGGGCGCTCTGGGAAACCGGGGCGCCCTTTTGTTTTTTGCGCTGAGTGAGTGTCATGGTGAACGTTGCGTCGAAGTCCTATATACGGGACCGTTCATCCGTTTCGTTCGGTGATGATTGGCGGCGCGCGGCGCGTTTTGGGACCGTGGCTGATACTATGGATGCTCGCAAGCGATATGAATGAGGATGCTCATGGCATATGACGAAAGGGAGACGGGGCTGACGGTTGAGGACCGCGGCTCAAAGTTGGGTCTCCCTCAAAACCAAGATGCAGAGGCCAATGTACTGGCCGCCATGCTGCTATCGCCCGAGGTGGTCGAGGAGGCCCAGGTCGAGCTGCAGCCCGATGACTTCTACCGGCCCATTCATAAGACCATCTATACCGCGATGGTCGATATGTACAACAGCCGCATTCCCATCGACTCTATCTCGCTGATCGATTACCTGCGAAGCATCAACAAGCTCGATGCCGTGGGCGGCGAGGCGTACATTTTGGAGCTGATGGGTCAGACTCTGTCGCTCGTGAACTGGCAGCACCATGCCGCCATCGTTCGCCGCGATTCGATGCTGCGCGAGCTGATCGGTGCCACCAACGAGATCAACGCGCTGGCCTATAACGCTCCTACCGACACCAAGGAGGTCGTGGAGCTGGCCGAGAGCAAGCTGCTCAAGGTCACGGCGCGCGAGGTCAAGTCGAGCTACAAGACGTTGACCGAGTTTATGGTCGAGGCCTATAACGAGGCTGAGGAAGTGTGCCAGGCCGGTGGCCAGGCTGCGGGCGTGCCCACGGGCTTCCCGTCGCTCGACCGCATGCTCATGGGTTTCCGCGAGGGTCAGCTCATCATTATCGGCGCTCGCCCTGCTGTGGGTAAGACGTCGTTCGCCCTGAATCTGGCGCTCAACGCTGCCGCCGCTGGTTATACCGTCGGCTTCTTCTCGCTGGAGATGTCGGGCAAGGAAATTGCCCAGCGTCTGATCTGCGCCTACGCCATGATCTCGATCAGTGACTTCCGCATGGGCCGCATTAGCCCCGAGCAGTGGGCCAATATCAACGAGGCCACGCAGACCTTGTCCAAGCTCGATATTCTGATTGACGATACGCCCGGCACCACAGTGACCGAGATTCGCGCCAAGAGCCGCCGCATGCTCCACAACAAGGAGAAGGCCATCATCATCCTGGACTACCTGCAGCTGGTGAGTCCTCCGCCGGGACGCCGCTCCGAGAGCCGTACCGTCGAGGTCTCCGAGATGTCGCGTGGTCTGAAGATCATGGCCAAGGAGCTCAAGATCCCGCTCATCGCGCTGTCGCAGCTCTCGCGTCAGGTCGAATCCCGTACCGGCAAGCGCCCGCAGCTTTCCGACCTTCGTGAATCGGGCTCCATCGAGCAAGACGCCGATATCGTTATGTTCTTGGACCGCTCCGCCGACGAGGCCGAAGCCTCACGCGACGATCGACCCGACGAGGGCGTTACGCGTATCGTCGTGGCCAAGAACCGTTCGGGCCCGATCGGCGACGTCGACCTGATGTTCCTGCCGGCATCCACCAAGTTCTATGAGCTTGATGGGGCACATGCCGAGGAGTAGGACAGGCGCCCGTTGCACGGGTATACTGGGAATGTTTTGTGCTTCTGCGTGCCGGCGTGGCGCGTAGACAGTCCATGAATGTAAGGAGTAAACATGCCGTCAACCGTTTTGGTCGGTGCCCAGTGGGGCGATGAGGGCAAGGGTAAGATTTGCGACCTGGTCGCCGGCGACTTCGATGCCGTCGTGCGCTACTCGGGCGGCAACAACGCCGGCCACACCATCGTCGTCAACGGCAAGAAGTACGGCCTGCACCAGGTGCCCTCCGGCATCATGTATTCCGACCACGTGTCGGTGATCGGTAACGGCTGCGTCGTTAACCCCAAGGTTGTCCTTGAGGAGATTGACATGTTCGAGGCCGATGGCATCACCACCAAGAACCTCAAGATCAGCGGCAACGCGCATGTCATCATGCCGTACCACATCGATCTGGATGGCGCCTTTGAGCAGAAGCTCGGCAAGAAGAACATCGGTACCACCAAGCGCGGCATCGGTCCGTGCTATCAGGACAAGATGGCCCGCATTGGCCTGCGCATGCAGGACATGCTGGACGAGGCACTGTTCCGCGACAAGCTGGAGACCGCTCTCGCCCGCGTGAACCCCGAGCTCGAGCTCATCTACAACCTGCCCACCTACACCGTGGAGCAGATTTGCGACGAGTATCTGCCCATGGCCGAGCGCCTGCGTCCCTACATCACCGAGACGAGCCTGCTGCTCAACAACATGATCGATGAGGGTAAGGACCTGCTGTTTGAGGGCGCCCAGGCGACGCTGCTCGACATCGACCACGGCACCTATCCGTACGTGACGTCTTCCAACTGCACCGCCGGCGGCGCCATCACCGGCTCCGGCGTGGGCATGAAGAATGTCGACCGCGTGCTGGGCGTCATGAAGGCCTATATCACCCGCGTCGGTTCGGGCCCCATGCCCACCGAGCTTTCCTATGAGTCCGAGGCCGGTCACACGCTGACCGAGGAGGGCTATGAATACGGCGTGACCACCGGTCGCCGTCGTCGCTGCGGCTGGTTCGACGGCCCCATCGCCAACTACGCCTCGCGCGTCAACGGCCTCACCGATATCGCCCTGACCAAGCTCGACGTGCTTTCGGCCTTTGACACCATTAAGGTGTGCGTCGCCTACGACGTCGATGGCGAGCGCTATACGAGCGTGCCCGAGCACCAGGTGCGTTTTGAGAATGCCAAGCCCATCTACGAGGAGCTCCCTGGCTGGAAGTGCGACATCACCGGCTGCCGCAGCTTTGACGAGCTGCCGCAGGAGGCCCAGGACTACGTGGCGTTTATCGAGGATCTGGCACACACCCGCGTGACGTTTATTGGCGTTGGCGCTGGTCGCGAGCAGATCATCAACCGATTCTGGAAGTAATCGGGACCATTTGGTTATTGCGATATACCCCTTTGCAGCCCAAGTGGGCGGCCGAGGGGTATATTTGCTTGCAAAGGGCTCGCGCGGAGCGGGCCATTCATCCATAGAGGAGGCACCCTTGAAGGCGGACACTCAAACCATCGACATCCTGTTGTTGGGCAGCGGCGGCCGTGAGCATGCTTTGGCAGCTAAACTCGCAGCATCACCGCGCGCCGGCAAGCTCTACATCGCGCCGGGTAACGGCGGCACCGCGAGCTGCGGCGAGAACGTTGTTCTCGACGACTGCGATCCTGCGGCCGTGGCGGCGTTTGCGCAGAGCCACGGATGCGGACTCGTGGTAATTGGCCCCGAGGCTCCGCTCGTGGCGGGCGTGGCCGACGCCGTGCGTGCGGCGGGTATTCCGTGCTTTGGCCCGGGTGCCGAGGGCGCTCAGATGGAGGGCTCCAAGCTGTTCTCCAAGCAGCTCATGGAGCGCGCCGGTATCCCGACGGCAGCCTACGGCTCGTTTACCGACGAGGCTTCGGCTCTCGCCTACGTGCGCGAGCAGGGCGCCCCGCTGGTCGTCAAGGCCGACGGCCTTGCCGCGGGCAAGGGTGTTATCGTGGCGACCGAACTTGAGCAGGCCGAGGAGGCCGTGCGAGAGTGCTTTGGCGGCACCTTTGGCGATGCCGGCAACACCGTGGTCATCGAGGAGATGCTGACCGGCCCCGAGTGCTCGCTGCTTGCCTTTACCGACGGCAAGACCGTGCGCCCCATGGCCACCTCGCAGGACCACAAGCGCGCGCTCGAGGGCGACAAGGGCCCCAACACCGGCGGCATGGGCGTCTACAGCCCGGTGCCCATCGTGACCGACGAGGAGCACGCCACCATGGTGGCGGTCATGGAGCAGACCGTTGCCGAGCTTGCTGCCGAGGGTATTGACTACCGCGGCTGCCTGTACGGCGGCTTTATGCTCACGCCCGCCGGCCCCAAGGTGCTGGAGTTCAATGCTCGCTTTGGCGACCCCGAGACGCAGGTCGTGCTGCCGCGCCTTAAGAACGACCTGGTCGAGGTCATGCTGGCCTGCGCCAACTGCGAGCTCGACCAGATTGAGCTCGACTGGCGCGACGAGTGGGCCGTGGCCGTTGTCCTGACGAGTGCGGGCTACCCCGGCAGCTACGAGAAGGGCAAGGTCATCACCGGTATCGAGGATGCCGAGGCCATGGAGAACGTGACGGTGTACCACGCCGGCACCGCCGTGGCGGACGGCAGACTCGTGACCAACGGCGGCCGCGTGCTCGCCGTGACCGCGCTGGGCGACACGTTTGAGAATGCCCGCAACCTTGCCTACGAGGCCTGCGAGAAGATCGATTTTGAGGGTAAGACCCTGCGTCATGACATTGGCCTGCGCGCGCTGCGCGGCCGCGACGCCTGGGATGCCTAAAGTCCGAGAGGAATGAGACGGATGGACGATAAGAACGAAGAGCTCGTGGACGCGCAGATCGTCGAGGAGGACAGCCGCGTGTATGGGCACGCCGAGGGCGAGCCTGGCGGCGAGGTTGCTGACGAGCCGGTGCTGGTGCTGGGCGATGACGACCCGCACGATGCCGAGCTACACGAGAAGATTCTTTCGGAGGAGTGCGCCTGGAAGGGCAAGATCCTCGACGTCCACCGTCTTGAGGTTGAGCTGCCCAACGGCCACCGCAGCGCCCGCGACATCATTCGCCATCCGGGTGCGGCGGCCGTTGTGGCGCTGACCGAGAGCGGCAAGATTGTGCTGGTGCGTCAGTACCGCACCGCCATCGACCGCGTGACGGTCGAGATTCCCGCCGGCAAGCTCGACCCGGGCGAGGATCCGCTCGATTGCGCCAAGCGCGAACTGCACGAGGAGACGGGCTTTAGGGCCGGTCGCATTCGCTTTTTGACGTCGATTGTCACGACCTGCGGCTTCTGCGACGAGATCATTCACATCTACCTGGCCACCAAGCTCGAGTTCGACGCGCCTAATCCCGACGATGACGAGTTTGTCAACGTGGACCTGGTGCCGCTGCACGAGCTGATCGACGCCGTACTCGACGGTAAGATCGAAGACGCCAAGACCGTCGTGGGCGCACTCGCCTGCGATAGCATCGCGCATCGCCTTGGTGGAGCCGAACTGTAGCGAGCGGTTACTTTGTTGAGGCGGGGTTATGACCTCGCTGGTTTGTGTAAGTCAGCGAAAGTGCTCCATTTGAGACGAGGTGGCCTAAAAGAGGAGGGAAGCGTATGGATATACGCGACCGACGATTGAAGGCCAGATTGTCCAAATGGGGCACTTGCAGCGTCGAGACGAAACGCGGTTTGGTAAAACCGCGTAAGGTGATTATGCTGAAGCGTTTTTTGTCGTATTACAGGCCCCAGATGGGGCTTCTTGTTGCCGATACGGTTTGCGCCCTGGTGCTTGCCGCCATTGACCTGGCGTTTCCTATTATTCTGCGCAATCTGACCGGTGGGCTGTTTACCCAGGGTCAGGCTGCCATTATGCAGGCGCTCGGTATGATCGCGGTGGGCTTGGTGCTGATGTATGCCGTCCGCTGTGCCTGCCGCTACTTTGTGAGCTATTGGGGTCACGTGATGGGCGCGCGCATGGAGTCCAAGATGCGCGAGGACCTGTTTGACCAGTATGAGCGCTTTAGCTTTGCGTACTTCGACCGCAACAGCTCGGGCGACATGATGAGCCGCGTGGTCAACGACCTGTTCGATATCTGCGAGGCGGCGCATCACGTGCCCGAGTGGATCATCATCTGCGGCATCGAGATCATTGGCTCGTTTGTGATCCTCTTTACCATCGCCCCGGTGTTGGCGCTTGCCATGGCCGTGGTGACGGCGGTGTTTGCGGTCATCATGTTTTGGCAGAACATGCGTATGCGCGAGGTCTTTAGCGACAACCGCAAAAAGATCAGCGGCATCAATGCACAACTGCAGGATTCGCTGGCGGGCATGCGCGTAGTCAAGAGCTTTGCCAACGAGGAGACCGAGCGCGCCAAGTTCCGTGCCTCTAACGATTGCTACCTTTCGTCCAAAGAGAACATGTACCACGCCATGGGCGTCTATACCGCGACGTATGGCCTGCTCTCGGGCGTGCTCTACGTGATCGTGGTGCTGCTCGGCGGTTGGCTGGTGGCTCAGGGCGAGCTGCAAGCAGTCGATATGGCGACGTTTGCGCTCTACATTTCGTTGTTCTGCACACCGCTCGAGACGCTTGTCAATTCCGCCGAGATGTATCAGAAGGCTATCGCCGGCTTTAAGCGTATGGAAGAGGTGCTATCAACCGCGCCGGATATCCAGGACAAGCCGGGCGCTACGGATCTGCAGGTGACCGCCGGCGCCGTGGAGTATCACGACGTGTGCTTTAACTACGAGGATGTTGAGCTGGGCGAGGGCGATGCCGACGAGCGTCCCGTTATCGACCATATGGACCTGTCCATCAGGCCTGGTCAGACCATCGCTTTGGTTGGCCCTTCGGGCGGTGGCAAGTCCACGACCTGTTCGCTGCTACCGCGCTTTTATGACGTGGCCGCCGGATCCATTAGCATCGACGGCCAGGACGTGCGCGATGTGACACAGCAGAGCCTGCGTCGTGCCATCGGCCTGGTGCAGCAAGACGTGTATCTGTTCGATGGAACGATTGGCGAGAATATCGCCTACGGCAAACCGGGCGCCACGGCAGAAGAGATTACCGAAGCCGCCCGTCGCGCCAACATCGATGCCTTTATCGAGTCGCTGCCGCAGGGCTATGACACGGTCGTGGGCGAGCGCGGCAGCCGTCTTTCGGGCGGACAGAAACAGCGCGTCGCCATCGCGCGCGTGTTTCTCAAGAACCCCAAGATCCTGATCTTGGACGAGGCGACGAGTGCTTTGGATAACGAGAGCGAGGAGGCGGTGCAGGAGTCACTCGAAGAGCTGGCGCGCGGCCGCACCACGATTATCATCGCCCACCGCCTCTCGACCATTAAGCATGCTGACGAGATTGCGACCGTTGAGCATGGTCGCGTTGTGGAACGTGGCACGCACGAGGAGCTTCTCGCCCGTGGCGGCACCTATGCCCGTTACTATCGAATGCAGTTCGAAGGTGCGCGTGCGCACGAGCTCGACTGATTGATATGACAGGAAGTTTATGGCTGACAAGAACCCTTTGACTCCGGAAGAGGTGACGGAGTTATTCTCCGAAATCGATGCATCCGGCGTCTTGGATCCTACGCTTGCCAAAAAGCGTACCGAGCGCATGCGCGAGAAGGAGGCTGCGGCCAAGCGCGGTGACAAAGCGGCGCTAGCGCAGCTGCGCAGCGAGGACCGCGCGAGCCAGGCAAAACATATCGACCCGCTGTCCGAGGACGATCCTTCGGGCTCGCAGGTGAGCCATACCATTACGAAGACCGCGATGGCCGTGGTCATCGGTATTTTGGTGCTGATCGTGGGCATGCAGATCGGCTACGGCGTGATGCGCCGTCTGAATACCGCCAATCTGTCCGAGAGCGTTTCGGTCGATACCGTTTCGACGGCGCTGAAGGGCGGCCTTGAGTGGGGCAACGGCTTTACGCAGTTTCCGCTCGACTTTTCCGTCGACGAGGCCGATGAGCGTACGGGCACGGTCGAGGTAACGGTGTTGGACACATCGTCTGCCAACGAGCTCGAACTGCTGTCCAACGGGCAGATTCAGGCCGCGGCACTTGCGACCAACGCGCTGCTCAACGATAAGATTGACCGCGTGGTGTATAACGTGCACGCCTATATCGACGAAGATAGCAACATTCAGCATGATTCCTTCTTTGGCATGTTTCCCGCCCAGGGCCACCAGAGCGCCATTCTGACGTTCGTGTGGACCAAGAGCTCATCCAACGCCACGAGTATCGACTGGAAGATGCGCATCGTGAGTATGGATGACACCATCGCCGAGCGCATTCAGAAGCAGGTGAACTCGGTGTCGTCGTTGATTGAGGACCCGGTGGTGAGCCAGACCAAGATTGACGAGGAAAAGGCCGAACGTGACCTGGAACATCGTCTGCATGGTCGCGAGATTTTCCGCGGCGGCAAGCCCGATCGCTCACCGTCCGATCTGCTGGAACAGGACAAGAAAAAGTAGGAGGCCATCATCCCGCGTGAGCCACAAGCCCATGCGGGATGATTTTTCTGGGTAGTCTTTTTGGGACGGGGCTATTTTAGCTACCTCGGCCGTCAATCAGACAAAACGCTAGCGCTAGCAGCCGAGGCAGCTAAAATAGCCCCGTCCCAAAAAGACTACCCGATGGCGGTTGTGAATCATTATGCATGGGGAGTCATAATTATCATTTTGTAAACAATTCTATGAAATTAACGCCATAAGTGATGCTTGCGGTTACAATACCGCGAGGCCTAACCACACACCTTTAAGCCGGTCCTGTGAGACCGGGAAGGAGAGCTATGGCGAACAACCATACCGCGGGCGCTGCCGCCCGCACCTTCGCGCCCAGCGAGCTTCGCCAGCGTATGCTGGCCAAAACCAGCAAGGGCACCTGCGGTCCCTGCATCCTGTATCTTGAGGATGGGACCATTTTTTATGGACGTGCATGCGGCGCCGAGGGCACCGCGACCGGCGAAGTCTGCTTCAATACCTCGCTCGAGGGCTACTT
The DNA here is from genome assembly GCF_003466445.1 of Collinsella sp. TM05-38. Lineage (NCBI taxonomy): Bacteria > Bacillati > Actinomycetota > Coriobacteriia > Coriobacteriales > Coriobacteriaceae > Collinsella > Collinsella sp. TM05-38. The sequence continues at coordinate 65,482 of NZ_QSPM01000011.1, forward strand.
TGAGGTTATGACCGACCCGAGCTATGCCGGCCAAATTGTAACCATGACCTATCCGCAGATCGGCAACTACGGCATCGACGAGACCGACGTCCAGTCGGCCTTCCCCGGCGATACCGCTCGCCCTGCGAGCGCTCCCGCTATGCGCGGCATGATTGTGCGCGACATGTGCGCCACGCCTTCTAACTGGCGCTCGGCCGTCAGCGTGCCGGAATACCTGCGTGCCCACGGCATCGTCGCTATCGAGGGCGTCGACACCCGCGCTCTGGTGCGCCACCTGCGCGACAACGGCTCCAAGATGGGCATCATCTCGACCGAGGTCTTTGACGTCGACGAACTTGCCGAGCGTCTGGCCGCAGCGCCGACGCTGGTGGGCGAGAATCTGGTCAAGACCGTAAGCTGCCCCGCGCCTCACGAGTTTGTGGCCGCCGACCTTCCTGCCACGCATGACTTTGCGCTTGCGGCTGCCGCTCCTGCCCGTCACAAAGTGGTCGCGTATGACTGCGGTGTGAAGCGCGGCATCCTGGAGGGCCTGGTCCGTGCCGGCTGCGACCTTACCGTCGTGCCGTGGGATACGCCCGCGAGTGAGGTGCTCGACATGAATCCCGACGGTGTCTTTTTGTCCAATGGTCCCGGCGACCCCGACGCCGTGGTGGAGACCTATGAGCAGGTACAGCAGCTGATCGGCAAGGTGCCGGTCTTTGGCATTTGCCTGGGTCATCAGATGATCAGCCTGGCCTGCGGCGCCCAGATGGAAAAGCTTAAGTTTGGTCACCGCGGTGGCAACCAGCCGGTCATGAACCTGGTAAGCCGTCGCGTGGAGATCACCGCGCAAAATCATGGCTTTGGCCTGCTGTTCCCCGGCTTGGGCAAGCTTGTCCCCGAACTTTCCGGCGGCGAGACCGAGCATGCGGCCGATGGAGATCTGCGCGTCTGGGTGCGCCGCGGCATCGCGCCGGTCGTGATGAACGAGCGCTTTGGCCGCATTCGCCTGACGCATGTGAACCTTAACGACGGTACCGCCGAGGGCATCCAGCTGCTCGACGCCCCGTGCTTCTCGGTCCAGTACCACCCCGAGGCCTCGCCTGGCCCCACCGATGCCCACTATCTCTTTACCGCCTTTACGCGACTCATGGACGGCGAGGAGAACTACCTGGACATCGACACCGCGAAGGACCGCCTGACTGGCTGGAATTTCGCCGACGATGGTTCCGCCGTTCTGGCGAACGGCGGAACCATCGACGCTGCGGCTGCATCTGGCACATCATCTTGCCGTTCTGCTTCGGACGCGCGGGCATAAGCCCAGCGCGCCCTCGCATCACGGCAACCTGATGCACCAGCTGCACCCTCGCTGACTTTTCCAAAACATTGAGTCAGCCTCTCTAGGAGGTTTTAAACATGCCTAAACGTACTGACATCAAGCGTATCCTCGTTATTGGTTCGGGTCCCATCGTCATTGGCCAGGCCTGCGAGTTCGACTACTCCGGCGCCCAAGCCTGCAAGGTGCTCAAGGAGGATGGCTTTGAGGTCATCCTGGTTAACTCCAACCCGGCGACCATCATGACCGACCCGGGTCTTGCCGACCGCACCTATGTCGAGCCCATCACCGCCGAGTTTATCGAGCGCGTGATCAAGAAAGAGCGCCCGGACGCGCTGCTGCCCACGCTGGGCGGCCAGACCGGTCTGAACGCCGCCGTCGAGCTGGCGAAAGACGGCACGCTGGACAAGTACGGCGTCGAGATGATCGGTTGCGACCTTGCCGCCATCGAGCGCGGCGAGGACCGCAAACTCTTTAACGAGGCAATGGCCGAGATTGGCCTGGAGGTCGCGCGCTCGGGCTATGCCTACAGCGTGGCTGACGCCGAGGCTATCGCCGAGCGCGTGGGATATCCTTGCGTGCTGCGTCCGAGCTTTACCCTCGGTGGCGCCGGCGGCGGCATCGCGCATACCCACGAGGAGCTCGTCTCCATCGTGAGCCAGGGCCTTGAGCTCTCGCCTGCCCACGAGGTGCTGGTCGAGGAGTCCATCGAGGGTTGGAAAGAGTATGAGATGGAGGTCATGCGTGACCACGCCGGCAACGGCATCATCGTGTGCTCTATCGAGAACCTCGACCCCATGGGTGTGCACACCGGCGACTCCATTACCGTGGCGCCGGCGCAGACGCTCTCCGACCTTGAGTATCAGCGCATGCGTGTCGCCTCGCTCGCCATCTTGGAGAAAATCGGCGTCGAGACCGGCGGCTCCAACGTGCAGTTTGCCGTGAACCCCCAGACCGGTCGCCTGATCGTCATCGAGATGAACCCGCGCGTGAGTCGTTCCTCCGCACTGGCCTCCAAGGCCACGGGCTTTCCCATCGCCAAGGCCGCCGCGCGCCTGGCCGTTGGCTATACGCTCGACGAGATCGTCAACGACATTACCAAAGCAACGCCTGCCTGCTTTGAGCCCACGATTGACTACTGCGTGGTCAAGGTGCCGCGCTTTGCCTTCGAGAAGTTCAAGGGTACCGACCCCACGCTCACCACGCGCATGAAGGCCGTGGGCGAGATTATGGCGATCGGCCGCACCTTCGAGGAAGCCTTTGGCAAGGCCATGCGCTCGCTGGAGGATGGACACCAGGGTATTTGTGTCGGTGGCAAGGAGGGTGCCGATAAGCTGAGCGACAATGAGCTCGCCCAAGCCGTGGCAACCCCGACCGAGCACCGCATCTTCTTTGTGGTCGAGGCCCTGCGCCGCGGCTGGGACATCGCCCAGATCCATGCCATCTGCGGCATCGATCCGTGGTACCTCAACCGCATCAACGACATGGTGCAGGTCCAGGAGAGCATCCGCGGCCTGCGTGTGGAGGACATTGACGCCGACGCGATTCGCCTGCTCAAGCAGTATGGCACGAGTGATGCCGAGATTGCCGCGCTGACCGGCTCGGACGAGCGCTTTGTGCGCGCCTACCGCAAGGGTCTGGGCGTGGTTCCCAGCATGAAGACGGTCGATACCTGCGCTGCGGAGTTCTCGAGCGCCACGGAGTACCACTACAAGACGTACGAGAACATCTACCGCACGAGCCCGGATGCCAAGAAGTGCGTTGCCCCCGACGAGACCACGCCGGCGGACAAGCCCAAGGCGATGATCCTGGGCGCCGGCCCCAACCGTATTGGTCAGGGTATCGAGTTTGACTACTGCTGCGTGCATGCGAGCTATGCGCTGGCGGCTCGCGGTTTTGAGACCATCATGGTCAACTGCAATCCCGAGACTGTCTCGACCGACTACGACACGTCCGACCGCCTGTACTTTGAGCCGCTCACCTACGAGGACGTCATGGACGTTATCGACGTTGAGCGTCCCGACGGCGTCGTGGTGACGCTCGGCGGTCAGACTCCGCTTAAGCTGGCGCGCATGCTCGAGGAGAGCGGTGTGAACATCATGGGCACCAAGCCCGATGCTATTGATTTTGCCGAGGACCGCGAGCGTTTTGCCGTTCTGCTCGACAAGCTGGGCATTATGTATCCGCCGGCGGGTCAGGCCACCTCGTTTGAGGAGGCCGAGGCCGTGGCCGCGCACATCGGCTACCCGCTGCTGGTGCGTCCGAGCTACGTGCTGGGCGGCCGCGGAATGATGATCGCCTACGATGCCGAGCATCTGCGCGATTACATGGCCGAGGCCGCGCGCATTAGCCCCGACTACCCGGTGTATCTGGATCGCTTCCTGGAGGGTGCGATCGAGTCCGATGTCGACGCCCTGTGCGACGGCGAGAAGGTCTACATCGGCGGTATCCTGGAGCATATCGAGGAGGCCGGTATCCACTCCGGTGACTCCGCGACGTGCATTCCGCCGTTCAGCTTTAGCGAGAGCCTGCAGGCGAAGCTCCGTGAGACCACGCGCCGCATCGCGACGGCGCTGGGAGTCCGCGGCCTGGTCAACGTGCAATATGCCATTAAGGGCGAGACCGTCTACGTGATCGAGGCTAACCCGCGTGCCAGCCGTACCGTGCCGTTCATTTCCAAGGCCACCGGCGTGCCGCTGGCCAAGTGCGCGGCGCGTATCATGGCGGGCGATTCCATCGCGAGCCTGGGCCTGCCGAGTGACGAGCGTCAGCTGGACTGGTTCTGCATGAAGGAAGCCGTTATGCCCTGGGGTCGTTTCCCGGGAGCCGACGTTATCCTGGGGCCCGAGATGAAGTCGACGGGCGAGGTCATGGGTATCGCCAAGAGCTATCCCGAGGCATATGCCAAGACGCAGCTGGCGATTGACTACAAGCTGCCCGACCCGAGCTGCGGCAAGGTGTTCATTAGCGTGTGCGACCGCGACAAGCGCCACATCCTTTCGGTCGCCCGTATCCTGCGCTACCTTGGCTTTGATATCTGCTCTACCGAGGGTACGGCGCGCGTGCTGCGCGGCGGCAACGTGACGTGCGAAATCGTGGAAAAGATCAGCGGCCCGCATGACGGCGAGCGTCCCAATATCGGCGACCTGATCGCCGACGGCAAGATCGCGGTGATCGTCAACACGCCGTACGGCCCGGGTTCGCGTGGCGACGGCTACCTGCTGCGCACCGAGGCTGTGCGCCGCGGTGTGACCTGCGTGACCGCGATGTCCGCGGCCAATACGTACGTAAGCGCCATCGAGGCGGTGCGCGAGGACCAGCAGGGTCACGGCAGCGCCAACGACATGGGCATGGACGTCATCGCCCTGCAGGACCTGCCGCAGTACACGGTGTAGACTGACCTGTCCGGCCGGGGCGGCAGCCGGACACTTTCTCTCGGAAACTGGGCTTCGCGAAGTTTTCCGAGAGAAAGGACCGCCTCCCGCCCCGGCCTGCGGTGACTCGGCTGCATCGTGTGCTGCCGAAGGGGCTTTGCGCGATGACTAGGGCTGAAAAAGAAAGTGAGTGTGGGCGCCGTCGTTCGTTTGAACGACGGCGCCCACGTTTTGTAAGGGGCCTCCTGGCGAATTTTCATTCGCCAGGAGGCCTTTTGCTGTTGATCGAGAATGTCGCTGGACAGTTAGTTCAGATACGTATTTTTCAGAGGGTGTGTAAAGGCCGACCTGAGCCCGATTGGGCTGAATTTGACTTTCCGAACCGGTGGAGACGCTCAAATAAGGGCGATAGAGGTCATTATGGGGCTCAAAGTGACTTCAAATCACCCTAGTAGCGCCAAGAGGCACGGCCAAAAAATACGTATCTGAACTAACTGTCCACTACCCTCCGCAAACCTTTCATTCCAACCCAAATTAGCCAACGTACGTCATAGCAATCCCCGGTAGGTCCCCGGGTGCCCCGCGGCGGGCCGGGTTTATTATCGGAGCGACTTTGCGAAGCAAGGGGAGCGAAGATAAAAACCCGGCCCGCCGCGGGGCACCCGGGGACCGCAGGGACGGGAGCAGCTATACTACTCTCAGTAGTTAAGGGTCGCGGATTCGCTGCGCCACCGCTCTCAACAGGAGGTCTTTGTTTATGGCAGATCAGAAGCCGGTTGTCGGGATCATCATGGGCTCCAAGTCCGATCTGGGCGTTATGGAAGGCTGTACCGCCGAGCTCGAGGCGCTCGGTGTGCCCTATGAGCTCGTCATTGCGAGCGCGCACCGCACGCCGGCGAAGGTCCACGAGTGGGCTTCGACTGCTGCCGACCGCGGCATCAAGGTGATTATTGCTGCTGCCGGCAAGGCTGCTCACCTGGGCGGTGTCGTGGCTGCGTTTACGCCGCTGCCGGTCATCGGCGTGCCTATGAAGACGAGTGACCTGGGCGGCATGGATTCGCTGCTGTCGATGGTGCAGATGCCTTCGGGCGTGCCCGTGGCCTGCGTTGCCATCAACGGTGCCAAGAACGCCGCCATTTACGCCACGCAGATTCTGGGCGCATGCGACCCCGAGTACCGCAAGGTTATCGAGAAGATGAAGCAGGAGATGGCCGACGCCTAGGCGTTCCGCCGTTTCACCGCAGTATAAGGAGAGCCATGTCCGACTATCAGGGAAAACGATTCAAGGTTCCTCAGATTCCCGATCCGTCGAAGCCGGGTGCTGCCCGTGCGGCACAGCAGGGTCGGACATCCTCTCCTCAGCAGCCGCGCGCGCCGCGTCCCGTAACGCCGACATCCCATCGTCGTCAGGATACGCCGGCTGCGTATCGTCCTTCGTCTTATAGCACCGCTAAGAAGCCGCCCCTGTCTTCATCGCATGCCGCGCCGTCGGATTACACCGAGCCGCCGCGCAAGAAACGCCGGTCCGTCATTCCCATTCTGCTCATCATTATCGGTATCGGTCTGATCGTTGCCGCTGCCGCCATCTTTATCAATGCGCAGATTGGCTACAAGCAGGCGAGCGAGTCGTATCAAAAGATCGAACGGCAGTATAGCGATAAGGACGCTAGCGGCGTGCCGATTATCGATTTCAATGCTCTTGCCCAGACAAATCCCGAGGTCGTCGGTTGGATTTACGTACCGGGCACCAACATTAACTATCCCGTAGTGCAGGCTACTGATAATTCCAAGTACCTCAACACGTTGTTCGATGGCACGTCCAACGCATCGGGTGCCATCTTCTTGGATTACGAGGACACTGCGCCCGGCATGGTGGATCAGCAGACTACGATCTATGGTCACCACATGAACGACGGATCGATGTTCAATGTGATCTCGGGCACGACCGATCAGGCGACGTTCGACAGCATAGAGTGCGTGTACTACATCACGCGCGACGCCACCTATAAGCTGCGTCCGCTGGCGACCAAGGTCGTTGAGGACACGTATGCCAAGGCGCGTACGCGCAATTTTGAGGGCGACGACGGGCTTAAGAACTACCTGTCCGAGATGCTCGACGGTGCCTCTGCCGTGGCGAGCGATGCGGGCGACCGCGCCGCCTCAGCAACCAAGGTCGTGACGCTCGTGACCTGTCGCTCGCTGTCGCTGAGCAACACGCGCGTCGTCATGGTGCTCACGCCGGTCGAGGAGTAGATTATCCAGGGGTAGCTAAAAGAGCCCCGTCCCAAATTAGCTAAATTGCCCTAGAGTAGCTAATTTGGGACGGTAAGGGAGAAATGATGCTCGAGAATGGCAAAACGATGCCTTCGGTTGATGCTTGGCTGCGTGAGGCTAAGGCCGATGCTTCGGCGGCTGGCTGCGGCATGTACCTGACACACAACGGTGTGGTGCGTGCGACGCCCAAGGCCGAGGTGCGCGGAGTCGAGACCGATGGCGTGGCGCCTGGGCATAAGGTGGGCGGCATGGTGTTCGGCTTCGATGCTCAGAAGGTGCAGGCTGCTATCGAGGCCACGCGCGCGATGCCTGGTATCGGCTATGTGCGCGTGTGGCTGGCAAGCGGCGAGCTTGCCGTGGGCGACGACATCATGCTCGTGCTCATTGGCGGAGACGTTCGTCCGCATGTGGTCGATGCGCTGCAGGCGCTCGTTGGCACCATCAAAAATGAGTGTGTGAGTGAGGTCGAGCGCGAGGCGTAGAGGCTTACGTCGATAGAAGGCTCGTTTATAAAAATGCCCGCCGGTACGTGTGATACCGGCGGGCATTTTGCGTTTGGCTCTGTTAGACCAGGATTGACATTCCGCCCCGTCATCTT
>NZ_QSPM01000012.1:0-71918 GCF_003466445.1 Collinsella sp. TM05-38
AGATGACGGGGCGGAATGTCAATCCTGGTCTAACAGAGCCTATAGAATTCTTATCGGTCATGCTGATCATTTCCTCTCCGGGCCTCCTTTGGTAGATACGAAGCACCACCAAGATAGCCCTGCGATCTGGTCAGCATGCCCCTTGCGGGAAGTGTCGACTTTATGCTGCCGTTTTTGTCGATTTAGATGTTACGGAATACAGCCGTTCTTCGATTTGCCCTTCTTCACGACCGCGGCGGACCCGCAGCGCGGGCAGCGTTCGATTTCGTAGGCGGAGCCGGCCGCGTCGTCGAACGCCGCCGCGCGGATCACGTCCCTGACGGACTCGATAGCGCGGCGGCGCTCGGTCTTGCTGAGGTTCGCCATGCCCTTCTTGAAGTTGAGGACCAGGTCTTCGGCGTTCATGCTGCCCCCATCATCGCGGTCTATGGGGTCAACGATATGGCACCGTGGGGACACATGTATGTCAATCCTGGTCTAACAGAGCCTTAAATAATCATTTGGCTGCCCGCTGGCTAAGTGAGTAGACTTTTTTGGAAATGCCGAGCACCCAACATATTTGCCTCAATAAAACCGCAGATCACAGACTTGTATTATGTCGGTGTGGTCGGGGATTCGGTAAAAGTCTACTCACTTAGTTTTGCGTGATGCATATTGTCCGCAACCGGACCCCAGCCGGGGTGATTCCATCGCAAATTCCGGTTTCGGGGGCAGCTAATTAGGCTCCGTACGGGTTCCGGTTTCGCTCGATGCGCTGACGGATGTGGGCGTACTCGATTATCAGCAACACCAGCAGTAGGGCCATGACCGCCAGGTAGCTCACCACAGCGCCCATCAGGCCCAGCAGCTCAATCAGGATCACCGGCAGCACCACGCTCACGGCGAAGCAGATCAGGTAGATCTTGGTGACGTCGCCGGCGTGGCGCAGCACCGTGATGATGGCGTAGATAAAGTCGATTGCCGCGGTGACGCCGCCGGCGACAACCATCAGCAGTGCCAGCGTGCGGTAGCGCTCAAAGTTAAGGCCGTACATAAAGCTCATGATGGGGATGCCGGGGCCTGCCATAAATGCGGCGCACGCTCCGGTGATGACTACGATCAGCGCCATAACGGCAACAATAATCAGGTCAAAGCGGCGACGCTTGCGCGGATTCGCCCAAATGCTCGATAGACGCAGGAGCTGCGGTTTATAGATAAATCCAATGCTCAACAAAATAGCCTGCGCCGGAAAGAACAGGGCATTAAAGTACAGCTGATACTTGTAGGCCAGTGTGCCTTCCATCACAAACTTGGGCATGCTTTCGATAAGGTTGAACAGGAACAGCGCACCAAAGAGCGGGGCGCACTGGACAAACAGGTGGCCGACCTCGCGCAGGCTCACGCGGCGCGATTTTTCGGTCTCGAGCAGGGCGAGCGGGGCGGTGACCAGCACGAGCGAGGCAACCGCGGCGATGCCCATGGCCATGGCGGCGATGGGCATGCTGCGCGTGAGGAGCAGGGCAACGCCAAAGACCGCGATGACGCCAACGGAACGCAGCGTTTGGCTCATACCGGCCAGGTAGAGTTTATCGGCCTGCTGCAGGCGGCCTTCGTACGCGTCGGCGACGCCGTCGATCACCTTATACAGGTAGACGCCCAGGCCAATCGTGGCCATCTGCGCATCGTAGCCGCGGGCGCTGCTGTATACCAGTCCGCATGCCAGCGCGAGCGCTCCGCAAAGCCAGCGGTTGAGCTGGTAGGAGGCGAAGGAGGTTTTTTCGTCGATGTCCGAGACCTGAAAGTTGCGCACACCGTAGTTGCACGCGATCATGATGAGCGTGCCGGTGACAAAGGCGATGGAGAACTTGCCGGCTTCCTCGGCGCCCACGAGCTGCGTCGACACAATGGTGAGCAGCGGAAACGCCATGCCCCATACGGCGGTGCCCAGGGTATTCCAAAGGTAGTCGCGATGGGTGGCGTGATCTTCGTACTCGGCTTCTTGCGCGGAGAAGCCGCCGCCGTAGACGGCTCCGAGCAGGCGGTTCCACCAGGCATTGACCATGCGGTGGATGGGGCCGGGCTGGCGATCGCGCTCGCGGCGACGGCGTGTGGCCTGGCCGTTGTCGGGACCGCCGGCGTTACGTTGGCTTAGCTCTTGGATGCGTGCGAGCTCCTCGGCGGTGTGAGACGCGGGGAATAGACCGTTCTCGATGCGTCCGCCCTGCCCGTGCGCCCCGCCCGATACGGTGGGGTCGGTGACGCCGTTACGGCGGGCGATGGCGTGGCGAATGCTGTCGAGGGGCGTGATGCTCAAGGCGAGTCCTTTCTATTACTGCGCTCTAGTATAGACGCGACGGCGTCCGCTCGTGTTTTTGAACCGGTTGTTCAATAATTTCGGCGGGCGGCTGTAATTTGTCGGCAAACGTGCGGTATCCTGATGAAGTTTTGTGACACCCCTATGCCGCCCGCGCGGTAGCAAGGAGCTATGAACCATGGACGTCGCCGCATTCCTGCTGGCTCTTGTGCCGATCATTTGGCTTGTCGTGATGCTGCTGTGCTTTAAATGGCCAGCTTGGAAAGCCGCTATCGGATCGTTTGTCCTTTCGTGCGTGCTTGCCCTTGCGTGGTGGCATTTGCCGACGGCGCAGATAGCCACGGCCTCGCTCGAGGGCTTTTTGATGGCCCTGTGGCCCATCGTGCTCGTGATTATCGCCGCCGTCTTTACGTATAACCTGTGCGTGCGCACGGGTGCCATGGACGTGATCGGCAGCATGATCACCTCCATCAGCAGCGACCGTCGTCTGCTGGCGCTGCTCGTGGCGTGGTGCTTCGGCGGCTTTATGGAGGGCATGGCCGGCTTTGGTACCGCCGTTGCCATTCCCGCCGGCATGCTCGCGGGCCTTGGTTTTGGGGCCGTGCCTGCCGTGCTGATCTGTCTACTGGCCAACGGCGTGCCCACGCCCTACGGCTCCATCGGCATCCCCACGGTGTCCGTTGCCGACCTGGTGGGCCTGGACCCGCTGCATTTGGCGACCGTTCAGCTGGTGCAGCTCGCACCGTTCTTTGTGGTGATGCCGCTGCTCATTGTATTGGTCGCGGGCCGTGTCGCCGATGATCAAGGCAACGTTGCGAGCGTAAGCGAGCGTCTGCACGGCGTTGCCGGCGTGGCGCTGCTTTCCGGTGTGTCCTTTGTCGGCGCGGCCTTGGTCGTTGCCATGTTCGTGGGTCCCGAGCTTGCCGTGGTCGTGGGCTCCATCGTATCGCTTGCGCTGACCGCCGCGCTTGCCATGCATGCCGAGAAGTCGGGGCATCTGGATGCACGCTTTCACATGAATATCGAGGCCGGCGAACAGCTCACCGCTAAGTCGGCGCTTTCTGCCTGGTCGTGCTTCATCCTGATTTTTGTGCTGCTGTTGGGTACCTCCAACCTGGTGCCCGTCGTGCACGCCGCGCTCGCGCCGTTTGCGAGTCACGTGCAGGTGTATTGCGGCGAGAACCCCGGCACGCTTACGTTTTCGTGGATCAACACGCCGGGTGTTTGGATTTTCCTGGCTGCGTTTGTCGGCGGTGCCATTCAGGGCGCTTCGCCGCGCTTGATGGGCGAGGTGCTGGCCGCGACCGTCAAGCAGATGATGCCGACGGTCGTGACCATGCTTTCAGTGCTGGGTTGCGCCAAGGTGATGGGCTATGCGGGCATGATCTCTTCGATCAGCGCGTTTTGCATTGCGGTCGCCGGCGGCCTGTACCCGATTCTGGCTCCGTGGATCGGCGCCGTCGGTGCGTTCGTGACCGGTTCGGGCACGTCCTCAGGCATGCTGTTTGGCCCCATCCAGAGCCAGGCCGCTACGGCGCTGGGTGTGAGCGACTACTGGATGGTCGCGCTGAATGCGCTTGGCGTTGCCGCCGGTAAGATGATTTCGCCGCAGACGCTCGCGATCGGTCTTGCCGCCGTGCATGTACGCGGTAAGGACGCTGAACTCCTGGGCGCGGTGCTGCCCTACGCTGCCGGCATGCTGGTCCTGATGAGCGCCATAGCCATGCTCGGCCAAAACCTGCCGCTGTAGTTGGCACTTGGGGACGTTCCTTTTAATATGAGCAGGACATTGTCAAGAGGCAAAATCGGGCCTGGCCCCAACGATATGGGGTCAGGCCCTCTCCCTATATCAACCCGTCCGCGGCGACCTCGGCGTGTCTTACCGACGCTCGTCTTTGCAGTTTAATATCCGCCCGTGGCGATCTCTCGCTGGGCAATCCGTTGCTACGGCTGAGGCTTCTACGTCGAACCGACAGTCTGTGCACGCGTGTGGCGCCCTGGGCGCTCGCAGAAAAGGGACCTGAGGTTCGCCTCAACGGCTTCGGATCGAACCGCTTCCGGGGTGACTGGCTTATGTTCGGGGGACCGCCCCCTATGCCTCCTCTGCCATGAGGCCGACCGCCCACACCCAGCAGGCGAGCTCGCGCGCCGTGGCCACGTTCGCCTTGTTGCCGTGCACCCCGCGCGCGAGCAGCGCCTCCCGCCTCTCGACCAGCCTCCGCACGCCCTTGGCGGCATGCCTCCGGGCGGCCGGGTCCGGGGCCTGGCCCTTGGCGAGGTCCTTCGGCCGCCCCGAGCACGTCAGGTAGTGCCACGCGGCCTCGACCAGCGTCTTCCTCAGGTGCTTGTTGCCGGCCTTGGTGATCGCGCCCCTGCGGTCGCTCTCCCCGCTGGAGTGCTCGGAGGGCGTCAGGCCGACCCACGCGGCGAACGAGCGGGCGTTCCTGAACCTGGAGAACTCGCCGGCCTCGAACACGAGGTCGGCGGCGGAAGCGGTGTCGACGCCCTTGAGGCAGCGCAGGGAGTCGACCCTCTTCCGCCACCTGGGCTTGCGGGCCTCGGCCTCGACGAGCCCCTCGAGCCTCGCCTTCTCCTCCGCCGCCCGCCTGACCGCGTCGACGTAGTAGGCGAGCACCTCCTCGTCGGCCCCCTCCGCGAACCTAATCGACTCGATCCAGGACCAGTGCGCCCGGGTCCAGTTGCCCTTCCTGCGGCCGGTGGGCGTCCTCTCGTCGAAGACGAGCCCGTGCCTGAGCAGGAACTTGGAGAGCCGCTGCTTCGAGCGCGAGAGGTCGTCCCTCGCGTCCTCGAGCGCCCTGGTCAGGTCGCGGGCGGCCTCGCACTCGTCGTCGGGGACCCACACCTCGACCACGTTGCCGACCGACAGCATGCGGGCGAGGAACTCGGCGTCGTTGCGGTCGTTCTTCCTGCGCCTGTCCGCGCTGGGCTTGATCATCTTCGAGACGGCGCCGACCACGCAGTCGACCCCCAGGCCGGAGAGCCTCTTCTGCAGGTCGAAGCCCGTGACCCCGGACTCGTACACGCACCTGGCCCCGGGGTCCACGGACCGGACCCACTCCGCGACGGCGCCGGCGTCGTAGCCGAAGGTCGCGGCGCGCACCTCCCCGGTCATGACGTCGAGGGAGACGGCCTTTATCGAGCGGGCGTGGACGTCGAGGCCGACGAAGGTGGTAGTATCGAGCATGGGAGCCCCTTCCATGAATGCGGCGTGGCCGCCACGGCTGGATTAGACACTCACCATTGTCGGCCTGATCCGCGGACTTTCATGCCGGGGGCTCCCAATGTTTTATGTCCTGCTCATATCGTCTGTGCCGGCACTTTGGGAACGTCCCTAAGTGCCAGCATCTGGGGACACTCCTTGGTTGTTGCCTGTTCAAGAATGTCCCGAATGGCTAGTCGTTTAAGAACGTCCCCAATGACTAGGCCGCTTGCGTGCGATTTTTGACCGTTGGGCGGGTGCTTCGCGGTTGCCGCAAAAACGTTTTTGCATATCGGGTACAACGGGCTTTATGTGAGTAAAGTGCGCGCCGCGTCCACGTGCCGCGTTTTTAAAGGAGGCCCCATGCCTGGTGTTACCCCTGCAGAAGTTCTGTCCAACTTTGGCATTACGCTGGTCGAAGATCCCGCCGAGAACGAGCCCCGTCTGCTGGTCGATCTACCCGCCGCGGAGCTCGTCGAGCACGCCATCCGCCGCGAAGAAGGCCGCATGGCGTCCAACGGCGCGCTGGTGATCGAGACGGGGGAGCGTACTGGCCGCTCGCCCAACGACCGCTTTATCGTCGATACGCCCGATGTGCACGACAAGATTGCCTGGGGTGCCGTCAACCGCCCGCTGTCTGTCGAGAGCTACGAGGCCATCAAGGCCGGTATCGTCGACTACCTCAACGAGCGCGACGTGTTCGTCACGCGCGGCATGGCGGGCGCCGACCGCAACCACACGCGTCGCCTGCTCGTCGCCTGCGAGCGTGCCAGCCAGGCGCTCTTCATTAAGCAAATGCTCGCCCGTCCGCTCGCTCGCGAAATTGCGCGCACCGGTGAGCCGGACTTCTGCGTGCTCGCCGCGCCGGGCTACCAGTGCGATCCTGCCATCAAGGGCCTCAACTCCAGCGCCGCCGTGGTCATCAACTTCCAGGAACGCGTGATTCTGGTCGCCGGCACCGGCTATTCCGGCGAGATCAAAAAGTCCATCTTCAGCGTCATGAATTACCTGCTGCCTGTCGAGGACGATGTGCTGCCCATGCACTGCTCGGCCAGCATGGATCCCGTCACGCACGAGACCGCGGTGTTCTTTGGCCTGTCGGGCACCGGCAAGACCACGCTTTCGGCCAACCCCACGCGACTGCTGATCGGTGACGATGAGCACGGCTGGTCCGACATGGGCATCTTCAACATCGAGGGCGGCTGCTACGCCAAGTGCGAGGGTCTGGACGCGTTCCACGAGCCCGAGATCTTCAACGCCGTTCGCTTTGGCGCCATCTGCGAAAACGTGGTGCTCGACGAGAACCGCAAGCCCAACTATGATGACGTCTCGATCACGCACAATACGCGCGTGGCCTATCCCGTTGAGCATATCCCCAACGCGTGGACCAAGGGCATGGGCACCACCCCGAGCGTCGTGCTGTTTTTGACCTGCGATGCCTTTGGCGTGCTGCCGCCCATCTCGCGCCTGACGGCCGATGCCGCCATGTATCACTTTGTGACAGGCTTTACGGCCAAGATCCCCGGCACCGAGGTCGGCGTCACCGAGCCCACGCCCACGTTCTCCTCGCTGTTTGGCGAGCCGTTTATGCCGCTCGACCCTATGGTCTACGCCAAGATGCTCGGCGAGCGCATTGCCGACGGCCGCACGCGCGTGTACCTGGTCAATACCGGCTGGATCGGTGGCGGCTACGGCGTTGGCCATCGTATCGAGCTTGCCTACACGCGCGCCCTGGTGGCCCGCGCCCTCGACGGTACCATCGAGGACAGCGAGTTCGTGCACGACGATATCTTTAACGTCGACATTCCCACCACGTGCCACGGTGTGCCCGACGGCATCCTGGTGCCGCGCCAGTACTGGCAGAGCACCGCGCGCTACGACGAGGCCGCGCACAACCTGGCGGTGATGTTCGAGGAGAACTTCGAGAAGAAGTACTCGCACCTGCCCGAGTCCGTCAAGGCCGCCGGCCCGCACGCCCAGGTGCCCGCCGAGGCCCGTCATCGCGGCCGCGGCCTGCTGGGATTTCGTCTCTAGCATCGCCGCGAGTTCAAAACCACCACAAAGGGGACAGGCACCTTTGTGGTGGTTTTGCTCGGGCGGAAGACTCGGGTTACAATACGCCTGACATATCGCCCCCTTCTCCGGATGGGGGCAGCGTAAGCGCTCTTGTGGCGGCACCGTAGGACTTTGAAGGTGGCCGTCGTAAGGGCGCTTTTTGTTTAGGCGCCCGGGCTCGGGCGCACGCTATGAAGGGAGAGCACATGAAGAGTTTCGTTGCCGAGGATTCGTTTTGGGAACTGTTTCCGCAGGCGGCTATCGGCGTTGTGGTCGTAAAGGGCATGAAGCCCGCGGCGCAGATTTCCCAGGAGGACGTGGATGCGATTGCCGCGCTGCTTGACCGCGCCAATATCGATGCGGAGCGTCACCTGACGAGCGATACCATCAGCGAGAATGCGCCGGTCAAGGCATGGCGCGAGGCGTATCGTCTGTTCAAGACTAAGAAGGGCGCGCGTTGTTCGATTGAGAACCTGCTTAAGCGCGTGCTCAAAGGCAAACCGGTCGGTCATATTACGCCGGCGGTGGATATCTACAACACGGTGTCGCTGACCTATGCGCTGCCTGTTGGCGGTGAGGATGTGCACGCGATTGAGGGCAATCTGCGCTTGGCGGTGACCGATGGCGGCGATGCGTTCCTGCCGCTTGGCGAGGAGACAGATGATCCGACGCTTTCCGGCGAGCTCGCCTATATTGACGATGCGGGCGCCGTGTGCCGCTGCTGGAACTGGCGCGACGGCGTTCGCACGGCGCTGTCCGACGATTCGGCCGATGCATTCCTGGCGATTGAGTGCGTGGAGCCCGAGCGGATGGGGGATTGCCAGGCTGCCGTTGATCGCCTCGCTGAGTTGCTTGAGCGCTATCTGGGAGCGACGGTTGTCGTCAAGACGCTTGTGACTCGCGACAATCCTTGCGTGGAACTGTAGCGACGCCTGCGGATCAAACTCGACGGTCACAACCACCACAAAGGTGCCTGTCCCCTTTGTGGTGGTTTTTATGTTGATGGGTTAACAAATGGGGCGCGTGGGGCTGCCGGTCGCTGAGTACGGCTAAGATGTTTACCCGTTAGCATCATGCAAGCGAAAGGCGGTTGTCTCCCATGCAGCAGAGCGACGAGACACGTTTCGAGGACTTTGTCGGACTGATCAGCGGTCTCTACAAGGAGATCCAGCGCATTAAGGCATCTGAGGGCGCAAGGCTGGGCCTCAAGGGCTCCGATGTTATGTGCCTGTACTATCTGGAGCGCAGCAAGGACGGCTTGACTGGGGCCGACCTCGCCCGCATGGCAGGCGTGACCCGTGCCGCTGTCTCGCGCACGCTGGCGCATCTGGAGGAGGGCGGCTACGTCGAGGTCGAAGATTCGGGCGATGCTGCCGTTAAATACCGTGCCCCGGTTCGTCTGACCACGTTGGGTGGCGAGAGCATGAACGAGGCCGATCGCATTATTCGCGAAGTGCTCGACACCACCGGCAAGACCATGGGCGTGGAGCAGCGCGAGCAGATGTACGCGTCGTTGCGCACGATTCTCAACACCCTGCGCGAGCTGTAGAGCCGCTGGGGCATTTGCTTCCGATAAACAACTCCAGAGTCCCGTTTGAGCGCGTTCGCCGTGCCGGGGCATTGCTGTCGAAATTCCCTGCGCGAGGCCCGCGCAAGAAAGGATCAACTATGTCTGTCCGCATTATTACCGATTCCGCAAGCGATATGTCGCCGGCCGAGCATCCGGCGCTGGCCGTTTTGCCGCTGTCCGTCACCTTTGGCACCGATGTGTACATGGATGGCGTCGACATCGACCACCAGCGTTTTTACGAGATGCTCGTGGAGCGCGATGAGCTGCCCATGACCGGCCAGGTCAACCCGTATGCCTTTTCGCAGGCGATTGCCGAAGCACGTGAGGCCGGCGACGAGGCCGTGATTATTACCGTGGGCGCTAAGCTTTCGGGCACCAATCAGAGCGCCCGCACCGCACTTGCCGAGGCTCCGGGCGGCGACGTGTTTATCGTGGACAGCAATAACGTGACCTTGGGTGAGCGCGTGCTGGTTGAGTATGCCCTGCGCCTGGTGGACGAGGGCCGCAGTGCGGTGCAGATTGTGACGGCTGTCGAGGCCGTGCGCGACCGAGTTGTGGTTATTGGCCTGCTCGAGACGCTGGAGTATCTGGTGCGCGGCGGTCGACTGTCTGCTGCGGCGGGCGCCGTGGGTACGCTGCTCAACGTAAAGCCCGTGGTGGCTGTAGAGGACGGTCTGATCGTACAGCTGGGCAAGGCGCGCGGCTCCAAGAACGGTCGTAACCTGCTGAACCAGAAGGTCGAAAAGGCGGGCGGCGTCGACTTCGCCATGCCCCTGGCGCTTGGCTATACGGGACTTTCGGATGCGGTGCTCAAGAAGTATATTGAGGACAGCGTGGCGCTGTGGGCTGGCCACATCGAGGGCGAGCTGCCCGTCCATACCATCGGCGCCACCATCGGCACCCACGTAGGTCCCGGCGCCGTAGCCATAGCCTTCTTCCAGCCTACCAACTAACCGACCTGCCATAAACCACCACAAAGGGGACAGGCACCTTTGTGGTGGTTTATGCTTTTCCGGATGGAAAGGAGTGAGCAATGGCGTCTGAGGGCTTTTTTGAACGGGTGTACGAGGTGGTCGAGCAGATCCCCGAAGGGATGGTCGCCACGTACGGTCAGGTGGCGCTGCTCGCCGGTCGTCCGCGGAGCGCGCGTTTTGTGGGCTATGCGCTGCACAGCAATCCGCGCCCCGGCGAGATTCCCTGTCACCGTGTGGTGTTTGCCGACGGGCACATTTGCGAGGGTTTTGCTTTTGGCGGTCCCGATGCTCAACGTGAGCTTTTGCTAGGGGAGGGTGTGGCGTTTAAGGACGACATGCACGTCGATCTGGGCGCCTGTCGCTGGCCTGCCGGACTCTAACGGTTCTGCCGTGGCTAAAACCACCACAAAGGTGCCTGTCCCCTTTGTGGTGGTTTTAGTTTACCTGAGCTAACTTATGGAGAAGGCGTGGCGGAGCATATTGACACTACAAAGTAAACCATGGTGAACTATATTGTATTCAGCAACGGAGCAGGCCATAGGCGATGAAAAAGCCTGCCCTGTTGAGTTTGATTCGCATTCCTCCCCTCTGTGCGATTCAACGGTGCACTTCGGGAACGGGGCCGCTGGCAACTGACTGCCAGCGGGCCCGTTCCTGTTAGGGGAGGATTTAGCCTCACCGTCTGTATGTGTCCAAATCCCGGCGGCAGCGCCGCAGAGCTTGTCTCTAGTACACCATACCCATGGCGTCCTGAACCTCGGCCAGGGTCTGCTCGGCAATCTCGTTGGCACGACGGTTGCCCTCGTGCAGCACGTCCTTCACATAGTCCAGGTCGTTCTCATAGCGCTGGCGACGCTCGCGGATCGGCGCGAAGTACTCGTTGACCGCCTCGGTCACGTATTTCTTAAGCTGACCGGAGCCGCCCATGCCAATCTCTTCGGCAATCTCAACCTCTGAACGACCGGTGCAGATGGCGGCTGTCGAAAGCAGACCGGACACGCCGGGGCGGTTCTCGGGGTCAAACGTGATCATGCGCTCGGAGTCGGTCTGGCTCTTCTTAATGCGCTTGGCCGTCTCCTCGGCGGTCATCGAAATATTGATGGCGTTGCCGTAGCTCTTGCTCATCTTGCGACCGTCCAAGCCGGGCAGCAGTGGGGTCTCGGACAGCAACGCGTCAACCTCGGGGAACACCTTGCCGTAGCGGTTGTTAAAGCGGCGGGCGATGGTGCGGGTAAGCTCGATGTGCGGCAGCTGGTCGCGGCCGACGGGCACGACGTTGCCCTTGCAGAACAGGATGTCGCAGGCCTGATGCACCGGGTAGGTGAGCAGAAGGCCGGTGAGCTCGTGGCCCGAGGCATCCATCTCGGCCTTTACCGTGGGGTTGCGCGCCAGCTCGGCCTCGGACACCAGCGACAGGAACGGCAACATGAGCTGGTTGGCGGCGGGCACGGCGGAGTGCGCGTAGATCATGGTCTTGTCGGGGTCGATGCCGCAGGCAAGGTAGTCCATGACCATGTTGTACACGTTGTCCTGGATGTGCTCGGTGGTGTCGCGGTCGGTGATGACCTGGTAGTCGGCGATGAGCACGTTGGTCTTGGCGCCCATGTTCTGCAGCTCAACACGGCCCTTGAGGGTACCGAAGTAGTGGCCCAGGTGCAGACGGCCGGTGGGGCGGTCGCCGGTGAGCATGGTGAACTTCTCGGGCGTCTTGGCCAGGCCCTCGCGAATGGCGTTGCTCTTTTGCAGCGCGACTTCGTAGCTGTTCTCGTTTGGCATGATTGCTCCTAACGTTCGTTCGCAGGTCTTGATGATAGCGTGTTTATTGAGGGGTGGGCGTGAGTGGGTGAGGGACTGTCGGGAGCCGGCTTTCATGTCCGTCACGCCGTCCGCGCGAACGGCTGCCAACGCCTTAGCCCATCCTCGCCAGCAAACCCTAGCGCCTGTGGTGCCGCTCTTCCTTACGCTCTTCCGCCGCCTGCTCCTCCTGCTTAAAGGCGGGGTCGTCGGGGGTTACCAGCTCGTCCTCGTGCGTGCGCTTGTTGTAATGGTGGCGCAGCACGGGCTCAAACAGGTGCAGGTGCTTGGCGAAGGCTGCCGAGCCAATGGCGAGCACGGTAAAGATGAGCACGCGCATGGGGACCTCGACCTGATTAATGGCGGCGGCGCCGGCCGAAAGCATGATGCACCAGGCATAGATGAGCAGTACGGCCTGCTTTTGGTTGTAGCCCTCCTGAATCAGGCGATGGTGGATGTGGCCCTTGTCGGCCTGCCCGATGCTAATGTGGGCGCGCTTGCGGCGCACGATGGCGCTAAACGTGTCGATGATGGGCACGCCGGCAACGATGAGCGGGATGATAAGCGAGGTGAGCGCGGCGGTGCGGCTCACGTTGAGCAGCGAGATGGAGCCCAGCGCAAAGCCCAGAAGCAGCGACCCCGAGTCGCCCAAGAAGATGCTTGCGGGGTTGAAGTTGTAGCGCAAAAAGGCCAGGCAGGCGCCAAAGAGCGCAATGGAGAGCGCGGCGGCGTCGATGCGCCCCGAGAGAACGGCCATCGAAAACATGGTGAACGACGCGATGCCGCAGATGCCTGTGGCCAAGCCGTCGAGGCCGTCGATGAGGTTAATGATGTTGGTGAATGCCACCAGATAGATCACGGTGATGGGGTAGGCGAGCCATCCGAGCATGATTTCGCCGGGGGCAAACGGGTTGACGATGACGACGATCCGCAAGCCGCCGATACAGGCGATGAGCGCGGCGAGTACCTGACCGGCCAGTTTTTGTTTGGGCTTGAGCTGATAGACGTCGTCGATAGCGCCGGTCGCAAAGATGACGGTAAAGGAGAGCGCCAGCATGGGATAGCTAATGTGAAGGCGTGGGTGCGGCACCAGGACGGGCGGCCAGCCTAGGTGCCAGGTGCCTAGGATTTGCACAATGCAGGCAACGACCAGGCCCAAAAACACCGCCGTTCCGCCCAAACGCGGGATGGGCTTGGTGTTGATGCGGCGCTTAGAAGGATAGTCGACGGCGTCGAGCTTAATTGCCAAGCGCTTGACCAGGGGCACCGTGAGGAAGGTCGTGATAAAGGCCGCCGCTGCCACGCATAGATACGGTATGTAGCTCGGGGATAAAGCCATGAATCTAAAAACCGCCAAGCGTCGAAGGAAAAGGTCAAAGGTTGCTGCGCAAAAAGGCGTAGCTGACCCATGATACTCGACCGAGGGGGTGCGGAGGTTTGCACCGTGCGATTATCACGCGCTTACCAGATATTGGGATGTTGGTGGGGATTCTGCTGGATGCCACTGAGCGTCCATGTGGGGCCTGCAGTGGCGGTATTCAGAAAAATCGGCAAAAGAAAACCACCCCCCACGTTACGAAAATGAACCCACCTAAAACAGGTGGGTGCCCTCATCGACTGTTCCAGCGTCCTTAACAACGAAGGATACCTGTACTAGGTACGACTGTGTGGGCTCCCTAAATAAACGCGACGGTTCACCCAGTTGCTCCGCGGGGGGCGGAATATCTACATCATAAAGCGGCACTTTGTCGATTCCAGTCTTGACATTACAAAAATCGTGTCGGACGATTACGGCGCTTTTAGGCTCGAGCCGTCTGTGCGGCCTAGCCCTTTACGTTTGAGCTGCTGAATCGTTGTTTTGGAGCATGTTTTTATGCCGACGTCGTTGACCGAACTTTTTTCGCCCGCCTGCCATTTGTGTCCGCGCCGTTGCGGTGCGGCGCGCGATGAGGGCGCGCGCGGCGTATGCGGTGCTAACGACACGCTTAAGGTGGCCCGCGCCGCACTTCATATGTGGGAGGAGCCGCCTATCTCGGGCGAGGCCGGCTCGGGCACGATTTTCTTTAGTGGCTGTTCGCTCAAATGCGTCTACTGCCAGAACCACGAGATCTCGAACGGCAATTTTGGCCTTGAGATTTCGCCTGAGCGCCTGGTCGAGATTATGCTGGAACTGCAGGACCAGGGTGCCAACAACATCAATTTGGTGACGGCGACGCACTATGCGCACCTGTTGCCTGCCGCGATTGCCGCGGCACGGACGCGCGGGCTGGTCATCCCAATCGTCTACAACACGAGTGGCTATGAGCGGGCGAGTGCCGTGGCGGCGCTGGGCGATCTGGTCGACGTGTGGCTCACCGACTTTAAATATGCCGATGCCGGGCTTGCGCAGTCGCTTTCTCATATCAAGGACTATCCGCGCGTGGCCGTGTCGGGCTTGGCACAGATGGCGCGCGAGGTCGAGCGCCGCGGGGGAGAGCTGGTGGACGAGGACGGGCTCATGAAGCGCGGCATCATCGTGCGTCACCTGGTGCTGCCGGGGCATGCGGATGACTCGTGCCGCGTGCTAGACCTGGTGTGGCAGACGGTGGGCGATGTGCCGATCTCGGTCATGAACCAGTACACGCCCAATGCCCTCATGCGTGAACAAGGCGGCGATCTGGCGCGCGCCGTAACGCGCGAGGAGTATGAGCAAGTGCTCGACCATGCCGACGACCTGGGCTTTACGACGATGTTTTGGCAAGAGGGCGGAGCGGTAGACGAGAGCTTCACCCCAGCGTTTGACACCACCGGTGTTCTTACCAGCGCAAAGTAGCGCATTTGCCGATGATTTTTCTGGGACGGGGATTAAAAAATCATCGGTTTGTTCGCTCGCTCGAAAAGTAGTCAAAAAAGCCCCGTCCCAAAAAGACTGGGTATTGGGCGTTGACAGTTGGCGAGCCGTAGGTAAAATATCGACTTGTCCTGGGGACGTAGCTCAGTTGGGAGAGCGCTGCCGTCGCATGGCAGAGGCCGAGGGTTCGACTCCCTTCGTCTCCACCCTTGGATTTGATAAGCCGTCGACATTGTGTCGGCGGCTTTTTTTGAAAGAAAGGGCTGTACCATGGCCGAGCTTGAGTCCCAACCACTGTCTGCCGAGGAGCGCGCCGAGTTGGAAGAGCTCCGCGCCGAGAAGGCTCGTCGCGAGGCCCAGGAAGAGGCACGCCGCGAGCGTGAGGAGCTGGCCGCCCTGCGTGCCGAGCGTGCGAAGGCCGAGGAGGTCGCCGCGAACGCCGCATCCGCACCGGCGCCCGCGCCCGCACTCAAGCCCGCTGCTGCGAAGCCTGCACCCGCCGCGCCCAAACCTCAGCCTAAAAAGGTCGCTCGTTCCAAGTCCGTCGAGCCCAAGCCGAGCCGTGACGAGATGACCTTTGCCCAGCGCATGGTTACCTCCAAGGAGCCTACGGGCGAGAACGAGATCCCTGGCATGGCGCCGGCTCAAAAAATCATCATTGTCCTTGCCCTCATCGCGTTTGTCATCTTTATGGGCTACACGATCCTGACCAGCATGGGCCTGCTCTAACCGATTTACATCGGGTGCCATGCCCGAACACTCTGCTCTCGTCCAACCTTCAACCTCTGCACAACGCATCCGAAAGGTCGCCCCATGGCTTTGACCGATATCTCTCATCCCACCGACATCGCAATGCTCACCGATCTGTACGAGCTCACTATGGCCCAGGGCCTGTGGGAGAGCGGCAAGGCCAATGAGCAGGGTTGTTTTACCGCGTTTTACCGCGACCATCCCTTTGGCAGCGCCTATGCCGTCATGTGTGGCACCGCCGAACTGCCCGAGCTGGTCGAGAATCTGCGCTTTACGCCCGAGGACATCGACTACCTCGCCTCGCTCCAGGCCCCTGCCGGCGGCGCGATGTTCAAGCCTGGATTCCTCGACTACCTGCGCGATTTTCGTGCGCATGTAAACATCGACGCCGTGCCCGAGGGCGAGCTCGTCTTTCCGCGCGAGCCCATGGTGCGCGTCACTGGCCCCGCGCTGGAGTGCCAGCTGCTCGAGACGGCGCTGCTCAACATCGTCGGATTTCAGACGCTTGTCGCCACCAAGACGGCGCGCGTGGTGCTCGCCGCCGACGGTCGCCCCGTGGCGGAGTTTGGCCTGCGCCGCGCCCAGGGTCCCGATGGCGGCCTTGCCGTCGCGCGTGCGAGCTACGTTGCCGGCTGCTCCTCTACGTCCAATGTGCTCGCCGGCCGCCGCTACGGTATTCCCGTCTTTGGCACGCATGCGCACAGCTGGGTGATGAGCTTCGATTCCGAGCTCGAGGCCTTCCGTGCCTTTGCCAAGTCGAGCCCCAAGAACTGTACGCTGCTTATCGACACCTATGACGTGCGCGAGGGCTGCGAGCATGCCATTACGGTTGCCAAGGAGATGGAGGCGGTGGGCGAGCGCCTGTCGGCTATTCGCATTGATTCGGGTGACCTTGCCAAGCTCTCCAAGTATGTTCGCGGCCGTTTTGATGCCGAGGGCCTGCCCTATGTGGGGATCTCGGTTTCTAACGATCTGGATGAGTACACGATTCAGTCGCTGCTCGACCAGGGCGCGCCCATCGACAGCTTTGGCGTGGGTACCAAGCTTGCGACCTGCTATGACCAGCCGGCGCTGGGTGGCGTGTACAAGCTTTCCGCCCGCCGTGCGAGCGAGGCAGATCCGTGGACGCCGGTGGTCAAGCTCTCCGAGCAGCCCTACAAGCGCACGATCCCGGGTGTGCAACGCGTGCGCCGTTATTACGACGGCTTTGGTGGCCCGGTCTGCGACATGATTTATGACGAGGACCATCTGGCAGGGGAGGGCGCCGCGCGCGGCAATACCCTCGTGGCCGTGAACGATGCCGCTCTGGTGACAGACGTGTCCGAACTTGAGTATCGCGAACTGCTGGTGCCGATCGTGCGCGATGGCAGTGCGGTGGCTCCGCGTGAGAGCATCCAGGACGCGCGCGAGCGCTGTGCTTGGGCGCTCGATCATCTGGACACAGCTTTTAAGCGCTTCCTGTACCCGCAGACCTATGTGGTGGGCATGGAGCAGGGTTTGGCCCAGGTACGCGACGAGCTCGTGCGCAAGAACATGGCAGCGGCTTCTGCCTTTCCCTGGGCTCACTAATGGACTTGGGCGGTAGGGGGGAATCGCGTTCCTTCGGCCGCTAGCTCGCCCGTTCGCTGAACAGTTGATTGGTTTAACGCATGACGACTTCATATAAAACGATGGTGGTAAAGATCGGTTCGTCCACGGTGGTGGGTGCCGATGGCAAGGTCAACCGCGCCTTTATCGGTGGGCTTGCCGATCAGGCTGCTGCCCTGCGCAAGCTCGGCTGGCGTCTGGTCGTGGTGAGCTCGGGCGCTATCGCCTGTGGCTATCCCGTGCTGGGCTTCGACCGCAAGCCGGTCGGCGACCTGCCGAGCCTGCAGGCCTGCGCCTCGGCCGGTCAGTGTATCATCTCATCGGCCTACGACGAGGAGTTTCATGCGCGCGACCTGCTCACCTCGCTCGTGCTGCTCACGCGCCACGACACGGCGCGCCGTACGTCCTATCTGCACGCTCGCGACGCCCTGCTGCGTCTGGTGGAGCTTGGCGTGGTGCCGGTCGTCAACGAGAACGATACCGTTACCGTCGATGAGATCAAGTTTGGCGACAACGACACGCTGGCGGCGCTTGTAAGCTGCCTGGTCTCTGCTGATCTGTGCGTGACGCTCTCGGACATCGATGGCCTCTATACTGCCAATCCGCATGAGGATCCTGCGGCCGAGTTTGTCCCGGTCGTGCATAAGATCGATGCCAAGATCATCGCCTCTGCGGGCGATTCTTCCACATCGGTGGGAACGGGCGGCATGATTACCAAGATTCGCGCGAGCCGCATTCTGATGACGGCGGGCATTCAGAGCGTCATCTGCTCGGGCGAGGAGCCCGATGCACTCGTGCGCCTCGCCCGCGGCGAGAGCGTGGGCACGCTGTTCGATCCGCCGGCGGAGCGTCTGGACATCGCACCCCGCAAGCTGTGGATCGCACTGGGCGACAAGGCACATGGCTCGGTGACGGTCGATGATGGTGCTGCGAAGGCGCTGGTCAGCCGTGGCTCTTCCCTGCTTGCGGTGGGTATTCGCGAGGTCGATGGCGCGTTTGCCGAGGGCGATGTGCTCGACGTGTGCGACCCGAGCGGCATGGTCGTCGCCCGCGGTATCGCCGAGGCCGATTCGGACGTGCTGGAGCTTGCAGCCGGCCGCCGCCAGGATCAGATTGTCAGCAACCGCCTGCTGGCGGATCTGGCCGAAAAGCCGGCGATACACAGGGATAACTTGATCGTATTTGCATAAAGAAAGACAGTGCTGTGGATCGTTTCCCGCAGAGCTGTCTTTTTCGTGCCGGCACTTGGGGACGTTCCTTTTGTGCCGGCACTTTGGGACGCTCCTTTGCTAGAAGATTCGACGCAGGTCTCCGCGGTTGAGGGCTTCGTCGAAGAGGTGCTTGAATACCACGCTGCCGTGCAGGCCGTCGTGCTCGAACTCGTTGGTCACCCAGGCGTGCGAGTTGCCCACGCGGCTGAGCGTGTCGAGCTGCATGCCCGAGTCCACGTACATGTCATCGAAGTATACTGCGGCCTGGAGCGGTACCTCGTTACAGGCCAGGCGCTGCGGGTCGTAGATCTTGTCCCAGCTGGTGTCCTCCATCAGCAGGTCCATCGCCGGCTTGAAGGGCTTAAGTTCGGGCATCTGCTCAAACATCCACGGGAACATGGCCTCGCCGGTAAACATGAGCGGGCGTGCGAGGGTGTCGAACTCGGCACGATGGGCTTTCTCTTCTGCTGCGGCCCAGCGAATGGGCATGGTGTCGCCGTCGGCGTAGATGAACTCCTGCAGTGTCCAGTACAGCGGGTTCGTGCGCGTATTGGTGCGCTCGAAAGCGCGCATCAAAAAGCTGTCGGATACCGAGGCGCCGCAGCTCAGCGTGCCGTCACCATCAACAAACGCGTGGTCGATAATCCAGTGCATGCGCTCAAAGCTCGGCTTCATGCCAAAGTCGCTGCCCATGAGCTGCAGGCGCTCGACCGTCATCGGCGAACCGTCGGGCAGTGCGGGTTTTTGCACCTCGATCGCATCGGCCAGCGCCGCCACGCGCTCGACATCGGCGGGGTAGCGGTCGTAATACTGCTGGGTCTTGGCCGCCATGCGCGGGAAAGTGTGCGCGTAGACCTCGCTGGCGCTCGCCGGCACGTGCGGAATGCCGCCGCAGGTAAAGCTTGCCGTCACGCCCTCCGGGAAGAGGGACAAATAACTCAGCGTCAAAAATCCGCCGTAGCTCTGGCCGATCGTGACCCAGGGCTTGCCGCCAAAGCCCACCAGACGCAGGTACTCAAAATCGCGCACGATGGAGCTGGCGAGGTGACGCTTGAGAAAGTCTGCCTGCGAGCGGGCCGCATCGGCGCCGGTTGCCTCCGCGCGCTCGCCCAGGGCTGCGATCGTGCGTCCGTCAACACAGCTGCTGCGTCCGGTGCCGCGCTGGTCGGGCAGCACGACACGGAAATGCTTGACGGCCTCCTCGATCCAGCCGTCGCTGGTGGGCGACAGCGGACGCGGGCTCTCGCCGCCGGGGCCGCCCTGCAAAAACAGGAGCAGCGGCAGATCGTCGTTGATGCGGTCGGGTGCGCAAACCACGCGGTAGAAAAGCTTGATGCTCTCGGGCGCGCCGGCGATGGGCGCCGGCATGGCGCCGCGGCGCATAGTGCTGCCGACGGCCAAAAGCATTGGCTCAAGGCCGCGCCAGTCGAGAGGGACATCGATGCTGTGGTCCTCGACATACAGGCCGGGGACGTGGTACGAAGTGATGAGCGCCATGTAATGCTTCCATTCGTTGCGGTGTTTCGGGTTGACCAATTCTACCGCCGTCGGCGAGGATGCGCATAAATCGGCTACCATGGTTGGCAAACATCTAAGAGAAAGGGCCGCCCATGTCGGTCGATATAGCCACGTATGTCCACGATCTTGCCGTCGAGGCCAAGGCCGCTTCTGCCGCGCTTGCCACGGCGAGCGATGCCCAGCGCCAGGAGGCCGTGCGCGCCATGGCCGCGGCGCTGCGCGACGGTGTCGATTGCATCATTGCCGCCAACGAGCTCGATATGTCTTCCGCGCGCGATGCGGGCACCTCGGCCGGACTGCTCGACCGCCTGCTGTTGACGCCCGAGCGCGTTGACGGCATGGCCGCCGGCCTGGAGAAGCTCGCTGAGCTGCCCGATCCCGTGGGCCGCGTGCTCGACCATCGCGTGCTTGCAAGTGGTGTGGACCTTACGCGTGTGACTGTGCCGCTGGGTCTGGTTGCCATGGTCTACGAGGCACGTCCCAACGTGACGGCCGACGCCGCGGGCATCTGCATCCGCACCGGCAACGCCTGCATCCTGCGCGGCGGTTCGCTGGCGTATCACTCGTGCGCCATGATTGCCGAGCTGCTGGCCGATGCGCTTGAGGCCCAGGGTTTCCCGCGCGAGGCAGTGTCGATGATCGAGTCTACCGACCGCGAGGCCACCGGCGAGCTCATGAAGCTCCGCGGCATCGTCGATGTGCTCATTCCGCGTGGCGGTGCGGGCCTGATTCAGCGTTGTGTACGTGAGTCGCTCGTACCGGTGATCGAGACGGGCACGGGTAACTGTCACATCTACGTGCATGAATCCGCCGACTTTGATAAGGCGCTCAACATTATCGTCAACGCTAAGACGCAGCGCGTGGGCGTGTGCAATGCCGCCGAGTCGCTGCTGGTCGACCGCGCCGTGGCAGACACGTTTTTGCCCGCGGCTGTGGCTGTGCTGCACGACCACGGCGTGCTCATTCACGGCGACGAGGCCACGTGCGCCGCATGCGCCGACGCCGGTCTTGCCGAGGGCGACGACTACGTGGCCGCGACCGAGGAGGATTGGGGCCACGAGTATCTGGCGCTCGAGATGAGCGTGAAGGTCGTGGCGGACGAGGATGAGGCCATCGCGCACATCAACCGCTACGGCACCATGCATTCCGAGGCCATCATCGCCGAGGACGCGGACGCTTGCGAGCGCTTTTTGGATGAGATCGATGCCTCGGCCGTGTATGCCAATGCCAGTACGCGCTTCACCGACGGCGGCGAGTTTGGACTGGGCGCCGAGATCGGCATCTCGACCCAAAAGCTCCACGCCCGCGGCCCCTTTGCCGCCGAGGCCCTCACCACCTACAAATACAAGCTCCGCGGCACCGGCCAGGTCCGCCCCTAAACCTCTCGTAAGCAAAAACCACCACGAAGGGGACAGGCACCTTTGTGGTGGTTTTTGCTTCCTCGCGCATTCGTTCGTTGCTCAAGTGTATCTAAGCATATTTTCGTTAAGCAATAGATGGCATTTCGGCAGGTGGGCGGCATAATCGGTGAATAGATTCTCGCCGCTTTGCGTGCGTCGCGGGGTTATTTTTGACATGAGAGCAAGGAGATGCCCATGTCAAGAAAACCTCGGCAGAAATCGCAGATTGGCCTATATCACATTACGATGAGGGGCAACGGCAAACAGCTTCTATTTGAGGATGATGCAGACAGGGGGCGGCTGTTGTCGCTTGTCCGGTCGTCGTTATCGAGGTTCAACGTCAAACTTATTGCTTGGTGCCTGATGGGCAATCACGTGCATCTTGTCGCGAGCGATCCCGATGATAACGTAAGTGAGTCCATGCACCTTGTCATGTCTTGCTACGCAACATGGTATAACCGCCGGCATGGGCATGTCGGCCACGTTTTTCAGGATAGATTTTCGAGCACTCCCATTTCGAGCGAGGAACATCTTCTCGATGCTATTCGATACGTGCATTTCAATCCGCAAAAAGCCGGTATTTGTCCGTATGGCGAGTATCGATGGAGCAGCCATCTGGATTATGCTGAACGCGACCCAGCTATTGCGACGGTCGATTTGGCGTTTGTTCGCCTTGCGTTTCCGCGCGCTTGCGACTATCGGGCCTTTATGGACGCATCCGATGTCGTGGTTGTTCGTCCGTCAGCGGGTGGGCGCATCGATGAAGATGAAGCTTTAGATGTGGGGATATCGCTGGTTCGCTCGTTTGGGCTGAGTGAGTTTTCCGATGTTAAAGCCCTCGATAAGGCCAAACGAAATGAGATTTTGGCTGCGATGCGGAGCGCCGGCCTTTCGATCCGTCAGATTCAGCGCCTGACGGGTGTAGGGGAGTGGTCGATTCGCAAGGCAGGTTAGCTCGTTCTGATGCAAACAAAAACCACCACAAAGGTGCCTGTCCCCTTTGTGGTGGTTTTAGTGTTAGGCCTGGAAGGTGTCGCGATCGGGAGCGAAGGACTGCATGGCCGCGATGGTGCGGTCAAAGAGCTCGGGGAGTTCCCAGCCCAGCATCTCGGCGCCCTGCGAAATCACGTCGCGCGAGCAGCCGGCGGCAAAGCGCTTGTCCTTGAACTTCTTCTTGAGCGACTTGGTCGTAAAGTCCATGACGCTCTTGCTCGGTCGCATGATGACGGCAGCTCCGATCAGGCCGGTAAGTTCGTCGCAGGCAAACAGGATCTTCTCCATCTGCAGCTCGGGCTTGGGCAGCGAAGTGTTGAAATCGGACGTGTGCGACTGAATGGCACGGATGAGCTCAGGAGAGGCACCTTCGCCTTCGAGGATCTCGGCAGCGTAGATGGTGTGGTTCATGGGGTCGTCCTCATGCTCCTCCCAATCCAGGTCGTGGAGCAGGCCGACGATGCCCCAGAACTCCTCGTTCTCGGGGTCGAACTCGCGCGCAAAGTAGCGCATGGTGCCCTCGACGGTTTCGCCATGGGTGATGTGGAACGGATCCTTGTTGTGCTCGTTGAGCAGTTCGAATGCGCGGTCGCGGGTGATTCCGGCGGTAAGCGACTCTGCCATAACAGACTCCTTGTGCTCGTGGGTATCGATAAGATTGAATACTACTAGAACAAGAAAACCACCACAAAGGTGCCTGTCCCCTTTGTGGTGGTTTTGGCGTGGGCAGGTTAGTTGAGGGCGGCTTGGGCTAGGCGGGCTTCGGCGGCCTCTTCGGTGACGCCCAGGGCCACGGCGAACTCCTCTATAGAGCGGCGCTTGGCCTCCTTGAGCACACGCATGTAGTAGGAACTGGGCTTTTTATCAGCTTCCTCGGCCTGGCGAATGCGGTGCATCATGGTTTTTGCCACGCGGACCGTCTCGGGCGCGCCCAGCTTGAGCTGCTGCTTAAAGTGCGTCTCCTCAAGCGAGCTGTTGCGCTCGGTAAAAGTGTCGCACTCCAGCTCGTCGTAGTGGCTCAGCAGGTGCTCGGCATCCTGCTGAGAGATGGCGGCGTGCAGACGGTCGGCTTGCGCCACGGGGTACATGAGGATCGTCTGCGCATGTCCCTGCTTGGTCTCGAGCAGCAACATGGGCTGCGGCGTGTCGTCCCTAAAACCGACGACGGTGCAGACTCCCTGGCCCGGATGAATGACGTGTTGACCGATTGAGAACATGCTACCTCCAGCTTATACGAATTTGCGTATGTCTAGAATACCACGCTGACGTGCGCAAACCATCGCTTTATGCAGGAAAAGCACACAATTCCGATAGGTAAGAGTATTCGATATTCCGAGCAGCTCATGAACGTGTTTATGCATTTTCGGCAGGTGCACAATCAGCAGGCAAACCGCCATCTTTGAGTGGCCCTGTGCGAGCTGTAGTCATTTTTGTGCATATGCAATATCGATTAACTTTACCCTGCGACAGTAGCTACCGCTTGTGATAGAGTGCTACAAACTCTGGCTTTTGCCCTACGAGTGACCAAGAGCTCGGGGGCTTTAACACAAGGAGGATCTATGCCCGAGAAGATTGAAGAGCTGGTACGCGCTGCGCTTGCTGCGGCCCAGGAGGCCGGCGACCTTTCCGCATTTGAACTTGATGATTGCGCTATCGAGCGACCGGCCGACACTTCTCATGGCGAGTGGACCTCCACCATGGCCCTGAAGTCCGCCAAGCTGGCCCACTGCGCCCCGCGCAAGATCGCCGAGGCCGTCGTTGCCCATATGCCCGAGGACCCCGCGATTGAGAAGGTCGAGATCGCCGGTCCTGGCTTTATCAACTTCTACCTCTCCGTCGCCGTCAAGAACGCCATCTTTGGCGAGGCCCGCGAGAAGGGCATGGACTTCGCTAAGTCCAACGTTGGCGGCGGCCTGAAGACCCAGGTCGAGTTCGTTTCCGCCAACCCCGTCGGCCCCATGCACATCGGCCATGGCCGCTGGGCCGCGCTGGGCGACTCCCTCTGCCGTGTTATGGACCACGCCGGTTACGACATCCAGCGTGAGTTCTACATCAACGACCATGGCTCTCAGATGAACACCTTCGGCAACTCCATCAGCACGCGCTATATGCAGCTTGCCGATATCATTGCCAAGCAGGGCGTTGATATCGACGAGGCTCACAAGCTGCTGATCGCCGACCGTGACGCCTTCGTTGCCGACGAGAACGACGAGCATCCCGAGACCCATCCGTACCAGGACAACTTTGCCGAGACCCTGGGCAAGGACTCCTACGGCGGCGACTACATCATCGATGAGGCTGCCGAGTTCTGGCGTACCGACGGCGACAAGTGGGTCGACGCCGATCCGCAGGAGCGCATGGAGAGCTTCCGTGAGCGCGGCTATGTGAAGATGGTCGACAACATGCGCGACCTCTGCCACGCCGTCAACTGCGACTTCGATCGTTGGTACTCCGAGCGCTCGCTGTATGTGAAGGACACCGAGGGCGAGACCGCCGGCACCTCTGCCGTCGACCGCGCTTTTGAGAAGCTCGACAAGATGGGCTACCTCTACACCAAGGACGGCGCCCTGTGGTTCCGTTCCACCGACCTGGGCGATGACAAGGACCGCGTCCTAATCAAGTCCGACGGCGAGTACACCTACTTCGCCTCCGACGTTGCCTATCACT
This sequence comes from Collinsella sp. TM05-38, assembly GCF_003466445.1. NCBI lineage: Bacteria > Bacillati > Actinomycetota > Coriobacteriia > Coriobacteriales > Coriobacteriaceae > Collinsella > Collinsella sp. TM05-38. The sequence continues at coordinate 24,863 of NZ_QSPM01000012.1, forward strand.
GGGATAAGTTCCAGCGCGTTGACCACGTCATTGACATCTGGGGTGCCGACCACCACGGCTACATCGAGCGCGTCCGCTGCGTCTGCGATGCTCTTGGCTATCCCGGCAAGTTTGAGGTTCTGCTGGGCCAGCTCGTCAACCTGCTGCGCAACGGCAAGCCCGTCCGTATGTCCAAGCGCAAGGGCACCATGGTGACCCTGCAGGAGCTCGTCGACGAGGTCGGCTCCGATGCCGCTCGCTACACGCTCATCTCCAAGAGCTCCAACCAGATGGTCGACTTCGATATTGAGGCCGTTAAGAAGCGCGATAACTCCAACCCGGTGTACTACGTGCAGTACGCTCACGCCCGTGTGTGCTCCATCCTGCGCCGTGCCGCTGACGTTACGCCCGAGCAGGCTGACGAGATGGGCATGAAGGCCGTCGCCGCCAAGGCCATCGGTGAGAACGTCGATTACTCGCTGCTGACCGACCCGACCGAGCTCGCCCTTTCGCGTAAGCTCAACGAGCTCACCGACCTGATTGCCAGCTGCGCTCGTGATCGCGCCCCGTTCCGTCTGACGCATTTTGCCGAGGAGCTCGCCGGCGACTTCCATAGCTTCTACGCTGCCTGCCAGGTGCTGCCGAGCGAGGGCCGTCCCGTCGACCCCGAGCTTTCGCGTGCCCGTCTGGCCGCTTGCGACGCCGTTCGCGTGACGCTCGCCCTGGTGCTCACCCTCGTTGGCGTCTCCGCGCCCGAGCAGATGTAATCTGCGGTTCATTTGACCGTGTAGGTTCGGCTTTGCTGAGCTCTATAAGCCCGATCTCCATGCGGAGGTCGGGCTTTTTGCGTTTGGCGGGGCTTTTTGGCGTGTTGGAAAATGCTACAAAAAAGCAACTATACCGCTTTACGGGGCTGAATCGCTGCCTAGCGACCATAGCGACAGCAGTGAAAATAAAACCGCAGGTAGACGGCTTGCCGAATATTAAAAATGCAGGGTATGGTTGGCTTGCGCCGTTCTTGCACCGTAATCCGCCATAGTTTTGAAAATGACCCCTTGGGGACGGAGGAAAACGGATCATTTATGTCCCGGGGGAGAGCGGTACGAAACCGTCCGCCACGAATCGGGCTTATCTACTACGTTTAGTCGCATACCCCGAACCATGTCGAAAGGCGCGATATTAAAACCGCAGGTAGCGGGATTGCGATTTTAGGAAGACCGAGGGAATGGTCAGGGGTCGCGGGCCAAACGTAGTAGATAGGCGTGATTCGTAGCGAGTCGATCCTGGGACTGACGATTCTGCTCCCGTGTCTCGTGGTCACCACGATCTTTGGGGGCTCGGCTGGCCTCTCCATATAAGTTGCAGTGGAATAGTTCCTGTTTGGGGCGGCTGCCGGATTTTTCAGGAGCGCTTTCACCGCAACTTAAGAGAGCTGGATTTCGCCGCCCGCGGCTTTGTAAAGAGTGCCCCTTTTGACTAGTCGTTTAAGAACGTCCTCAATGACTAAGTTGCAGGTGGCGGCGGTTGTGTTACACTAACGCTGCGTAGTTGACGCAATCATCTCGATACAGATCAATGATGTCCGTCGTTTTGAACGGAACTAGACTGTTTAGCCGCCCTGAAGGTTTATGCAGGGAGCATGTGATCACAGGGCTTGAAAAGAAAGTTGAGCAAACACTGTGTCTGATCAACAGCAAGAAAACGAAATAACGACGACGCAGGCCGCTCCCGCTGCACCGGTTGCGTCGGACCAGGTCACGGCGCCCGCGCAAGCCTCGGCTCCTGAGACGCCCAAGGCTGCTTCGACGCCTACGCCTACAGCGGCTGAGAAGGCCGTGTCTGCAACTAGTGAGGAGGCTGCTCCGGCAAAGCCCAAGCGCACGCGCCGCACGGCCAAGCCTGCCGCTGACGGCGAGGAGGTCACCAAGCCCAGGCGCCGTACCACGCGCACGACGCGCGTCAAGCGCACCGTTGCAACTGACTCCTCGGCGCCGATTTCCGATGAGGTCGCGCAAGCACGTGCGTTGGCGCAGATTAGCGAGGCTCAGGTGGTGCGTGCCCGCCGTCGTGCTGCCGAGCGCGAGGCCGCGGCTCTGACCGAGCTTGCAGCTCCGTCTGTGCCCGAGACGTCTGCCGCCACCGAGACCCCTGCCTCCGACCAGCCGACCGAGAAGCCGGCACCGCGCACACGCCGTCGCACGGCTGCTAAGGCAGAGCAGGTTGCCGAACAGGTAACCCCCGAGCTCACTGAGGCTTCGGTCCGTTCCGCGGCAGGGAAGGGCGCATCGCCTGCTGAGCCTGCTGTGCCTGTCGAGGCCGGCGAAGTTCCCGTTGTCGATCCGGCTTTGCGCCCGCACCGTCGCGGTCGCAAGCCCAAGGCCTTCGTCGAGGCCGAGAAGGCCGCAGCCGCAGCCGCCGCCGCTCGGGATGCTGCGGCGACCGCCGAGTCTGCAACCGCTGCCGACGCGCCCGTCCAGGATGCTACGACTTCCGAGGCCGCTCCCGCCGATGCCGAGCCCGCCGACGTCCGTCCCGGTCGCAGCCGTCGCACCGCTGCTAAGCGCACGTCCAAGGCTAAAGCCGCTAAGAAGGGCGCGTCCGAGGATTCCGCCGAGACGACCGCCGATGCATCGACTGATGTCGCCGAGCCTCAGGACGTCGAACAGCCTGCGTCCGAGAAACCCAAGCGCGGCCGTAAGAAGTCCGCTAGGGCCAAGGCCGCCGAGCAGCAGGCTGATGTCGAAGCGCAGGTCGATACCGGCGCCGAGGCCAATGACGCCGCCGCGGCCAATGCTGACACCGCCGCAACCGATGGCACCGCGCCCGCCGAGGGCGAAGACGGCGCTCGCCCCAACCGTCGCCAGCACAAGCGCAACGACGAGCGCAACGAGCGCAAGGATGACCGCAACAACGACCGCCGCAACCGCCAGCGAGATCGCAAGCAGCGCAACAAGGAGCGTAATGCCGCTCCCACCGAGCCCACGCTTTCGCGCGAGGAACTCGCGGCCATGAAGGTCGCCGAGCTGCGCGAAAAGGCCAAGGAGTTCGAGATCGAGACGACCGGCAAGAAGAAGGCCGAGCTCGTCGAGGAAATCTACACCACCGCTGCGAAGGCCGAAGGCTTCCGCGACATCAAGGGCATTCTGCAGATTCGCCCGGACAGCTCCGGCATCATCCACGCCCATGGCTACATGAAGTCCAACGACGACGCCTTCGTGCCTGCCTACCTCATCCGCTCCGCGCGCCTGCGCACGGGCGACGTCATCGAGGGCTCGCTGCGTCCTTCGCGCGGCGGCGACAAGCGCGCCGGCCTCGCCAAAATCACGACCGTCAACGGTCTGGACCCCGAGCAGATTCGCAACCGTCCCAAGTTCGGCGACCTCACCCCGGTCTATCCCAACGAGCCGCTGCGCATGGAGCACGGCAAAGACTCCATTACCGGTCGCGCCATCGACATCGTGTCGCCGATCGGCAAGGGTCAGCGTGGCCTGATCGTGTCCCCGCCCAAGGCCGGCAAGACCACGATCCTCAAGAAGATCTGCCAGTCTATCTCGATTAACAACCCCGAGGTGCACCTCATCTGCCTGCTCGTCGACGAGCGCCCCGAAGAGGTCACCGATATGCAGCGTTCCATCAAGGGTGAGGTTGTGGCGTCGACCTTCGATATGCCCGCCGACAACCACACTCGCGTGGCAGAGCTCGTCATCGAGCGCGCCAAGCGCATCGTGGAGCTGGGCGGCGATGTCGTGGTGGTGCTCGACTCCATTACGCGTCTTGCCCGCGCCTACAACTTGGCGGCGCCCGCCTCGGGCCGCATCCTTTCGGGCGGCGTCGATTCGGCGGCCCTGTATCCTCCCAAGCGCTTCCTGGGCGCAGCCCGTAATATCGAGAACGGTGGCTCGCTCACCATCCTGGCCTCTGCCCTCATCGACACCGGTTCCAAGATGGACGAGGTCATCTTCGAGGAGTTCAAGGGTACCGGCAACATGGAGCTTAAGCTCGACCGCGACCTGGCCGACCGCCGCATCTTCCCGGCTATCGACCCCGTTGCCTCCGGTACGCGCAACGAAGACCTGTTGGTCGACGAGCAGATGCGTCCGTTTGTCTTTGGTCTGCGTCGCATTCTTGCCGGCATGAACAACACCGAGCGCGCAGCCGCGTCGTTTATCAAGGGTCTTAAGGGCACCAACACCAACCAGGAGTTCCTGGTGCGTTCGGCCAAAAAGCACAGCGACTACGAGCAGACGTTCTAGGTTGTCATCCACGCGCAGCGATAGTCATCAATGCGATAAAGGGTCGGGGCTTTGAGCCTCGGCCCTTTTCCATATCGCCGCTCCGCGCTTATTTTTGACCATAAGACTGGCAAGCAGCAGGTTTCCCGTTTCAATCCGACATCGTCGCTTGCAATCGACAGGGCGGTTTCGCATAATAGCTTTTAAGCTTCGCGACGGAAAACGCAGATGAAACGAACCATATACCGTTGCTTTGGGACATAGCCCCGCTTCATCTTCTCTCGCGCAGCCAACTGAATGATGCGATTTGGGTGCTGGAAGATGGGGAGAGCTCATGGCTTCTTCTGATGCAACACAACGAGCAGTCCTTGCAGGACTTTCGTGCGGGATCGGCCTTGCCGCTCCCGTGGTTATGTATGCCGCGACGCTGCCGTTTTCGTCGGTGAATGAGACGGTCGTGGCGGGTGCGGTTCCCTTCGCCGTGGGCGCGGTGGCGGGCGTGGGCATCTATGCCGCCTCGCTGGGTATCTCCGAGTATCGTGCGCAGCGTGAAGAGCGTCTGTTCCAGCCCGATGCCATGGGCGGTGCCGCCAATCTCAATCAGCATCAAAGCGAGTTCAAGACCGCCTCGATTCCAGCTCAGCAGCAGGATGCGACTCCTTACGCTGCGGCTTCTGCTTCTCAGGCTCAGGCGGAGCAGTCTACCTCGGCATTCCTTTCCGGCCTGACCGGTGCGTTCCAGCGCCGTCATGCCGATGATGGTGTCCCTACCATCGCTCGAGCCGCAGATGCTATGGACGAGGCGGAGGCTTGGTCCATGATCGACAGTATACTCGACGACGATTCGCCGGTGAGCTGCGACCCTGCACGCTCGCGCGACGTCTATCAAGTCGCCATCGACGAGCTCACCAATGGCGGGCAGACTGGCTCCTTCAATCGCGATGACATCGCCGCCGCGGCACGTGCCGTGTCTGGCTCCCAGGCCGCCCCTGCGGGCAGCACGGCGGCTTTCGTGGCGCTCGTTGCCAACGCCGCAGCCAATAACGCCTGCAGCGCCACCTCGGCGGACGTGAACGCTTCTGCCGATAATTCGTACGTTGATGAAGCCATGGCCGCGGATGAGGAGGCCGTTGCCGCCCGCCGTGCCGCCGAAAGCTCGCTTTGGGGCGCTCCTGCCCAGCAGCACGCGGCTGAGGCTGCGCCGTACAACGCAAACCTCGCCAGCATGCCTATCATCTCCGGTGCTGCGGGCATCGATCTCGATGACCTCGATGAGCCTGCAGCCATCACCGCATCGATTGATGCCCAAGATCGCATCGACACCGGCGACCTTCCGGACGCCTCGCTCGAGGTTGATGTCCCTATGGCCGACTACTCGGGCCACGAGAACATGTGGGCCGCCGCCACCGCGATTCTGGATGAGATCGACGAGCCTGCTCCTGTTGCGGCCCCCGCTCCCGTCGCTGCCCCTCAGCTTGCTGCCCCCGCCTATGTCGGCCGTCACAGCGCTGTGTTCCCCGAGGATACCGCCCGTATCTCGCGCGAGAGCATCGAGCGGGCCGAGGCTATTGCCGCCGGCATTATGGAAAATCGTCGTCACGAGCGCGTCAATCAGATCCTAGAAGAAGAGATCGAGCGCCTGCAGTCCTCTACTGCCAAGCGTACGGGCCGTGCCTATCTGAGCGTTATCGAGGGCGGTACCGCCAGCTTCGCGCCGCTCCGCGCGGAGGCATAACTTCTGCATGGTTAAGATCAATCGAAAATGGGCGGTCGTGACCTGCCTGATGGCACTCTTGATCTGGGGCAATTCGCTGGTTCCCGGCTCGGGGTCGGGCTCGCTGAGCCTGACGGTCATGGAAGCTATCCGCGGTTTCCTGCACGGCGTGGGACTTCCATATGCATGGGTGACCAACTTTGTTGTTCGCAAGTGCGCGCATTTTACCGAGTATATGGTGCTCGGCATCCTGGCAACGCATGCGTTTGATTTTGAGGGCCGGCGCACCTTTGACGTGCTGCTGCCCACGGCGGTGTTCCTGCTGCTGATTCCCTCGATCGACGAGACGATTCAACTCTTTGTGCCGGGACGCGCCGGCATGATCACCGATGTGATGATCGACTGCTGTGGAGCGGCAACGGGCGTTGTGCTCCGATATCTCTTACGGTCGCTGATGTGCGCCAAAAAGGCCGCCTAGGACGTATTGTTTGGTCCTAGGCGGCCTTTTTTATTTGGGGGTTTATATGAGGCGTGGTGGCGTTGTTCCGTAGGTCGGATTTGCCGGGCGTGCCACGCCCCGTGGGTGCGTCTGCTACTGAAGCGCCTGTGCGCCCAGGGCCAGGCAGCCCATAATGCCCTGCTTGCCCTCGAGGCTGTTGTTGACGATGTAGTTATCGATGTCGGCCATCTCGGGCGTGACGATGTAGCCGTTGAGCATCTCGGCGCACTTCTTGCGCGCGAGCGGCACGATGGGGGTGTGGTCGGCCACGCCGCCACCGATGACGATCTTCTGCGGCGCATAGCACAGGATGTAGGTCATGAGTGCCTGCGCCAGATAGCCGGCGAGCAGGTCCATGGCCTCCGGGTCATCGGCCATCTCTCCGGCGCTCTTGCCATTCCAGCGCTTTTTAACACCGGGGCCGGCGATGAGGCCCTCGAGGCAGCTGTCATGGAAGGGGCAGGCGCTGTGCTCGCCAATGGTGTCGCGCGGGTCGCGCGTGACCAGGATGTGACCGGCCTCGGGGTGCATCATGCCGTGCACAAGCTGGCCGCCCGAGAGCACACCGGCGCCCACGCCGGTGCCGATGGTCAGGTAGACCACATCGGTGAAGCCCTGAGCGCAACCAAAAGTGACCTCGCCCAGGCAGGCGACGTTGACGTCGGTATCGTAGCCGCAGGGGATATTGAGCTCGTTTTGGATGCTGCCCAGCAGGTCAAAGTAGCGCCATGCCGTCTTTGGGGTCTCTAGGATCTTGCCGTACTGCGGCGAAGCGGGGTTGACCGCGGTGGGGCCAAACGCGCCGATGCCCAACGCGGCGATGCCCTTGTTCGCAAACCACGCGTTGACGGCCTCGACGGTCTCCTGTGGAGTCGTGGTCGCGATCCGCTCGCGCTCTAGGACCGTACCGTCCGCATAGCCCGTGGCGCAGACCATCTTGGTGCCACCGGCCTCGAGCGCTCCGATAAGCTGCTGCTCTGCCATAATGTTCCTCTTTCTGGGACGAGTTGCTCCTTCTCTAAAGTATAACGCTCTAAACCATTTAAGAAAGCGCTATAAAAAGAAGCTTCGCAACGCGGCAGGCGGTGCGGCGCTTCTTTGGTTACTGTAGCCGCCCGTCCGTCCTTACCCGCGTGGCTCGATTTTATCACGCAGGGACTTGAGGTTTTCGAGTGCGGCGATAAGCGTTTCGTCGCGCTTGGCAAAGTGGAGGCGAATTAGATGGTTGACGGGCTCGCGGAAGAAGCTCGATCCGGGAACAGCGCCCACACCCACCTTAGACGCGAGGTCCTCGCAGAAGTCGAGGTCGCTGTCATAGCCAAACTCCGAGATATCCATCATCACGTAGTAGGCGCCCTGCGGCACGTTATGCTCAAGACCGATGCTGTCGAGTCCCTGGCAGAACAGGTCGCGCTTGGCGGTATAGAGGTCAAGGACCTCATCGTAATAGCTGTCGTCGAAGTTGAGGGCGGTGACGACGGCTTCCTGCAGGGGAGCGGCGGCACCCACGGTGAGGAAGTCGTGGACCTTCTTGATGCGCTCGGTGATCTGGGCTGGGGCAATGGTGTAGCCCAGACGCCAGCCGGTGATGGAGTACGTCTTAGACAGTGAGCTGCAGCTGATGGTGCGCTCAAACATGCCGGGCAGCGTGGCCATATAGACGTGCTCGTGGGGCGCGTAGACGATGTGCTCGTAGACCTCGTCGGTGATGCAGTAGGTGTCGTACTTTTTGCAGAGGTCGGCGATAAAGGTGAGCTCATCGCGTGTAAAGACCTTGCCGCAGGGGTTGGAAGGGTTGCACAGGACGATGGCCTTGGGGTCGTTGTCGCGGAAGGCCGCCTCGAGTGTCTCGCGGTCAAAGTCGAATGTGGGCGGGTTGAGCGGCACGTAGATGGGCTCGGCACCCGAAAGGATCGTGTCGGCGCCGTAGTTCTCGTAGAACGGCGAGAAGATGACGACCTTGTCGCCGGGGTTGGTGACCGTCATCATGGCGGCCATCATGGCCTCGGTGGAGCCGCAGGTGACTACGATATTCTCGTTGGGGTTCACCGGCATGCCCATAAAGTGCTCCTGTTTGGCGGCGAGCGCCTCGCGCATGGCCTGGGAGCCCCAGGTGATGGAGTACTGGTGATAGAGCGGCTTGGGGTCGCTGGCGATGGCGCTGAGGCTATCGAGCAGCTGTGCCGGGGGATCGAAGTCAGGGAAGCCCTGCGACAGGTTGACGGCGCCATACTTATCGGAGATGCGCGTCATACGGCGGATGACGGAATCGGTAAACGTTGCCGTGCGGTTGGAGAGTTCTTTCATGCTTGTCCTTTCGAACTTCAGGGTGGGGCAAGTTTACTCCTATGAAACCGGTGGGATTTGCTTGAAATGGTCTCGAACTACTCTTTTCAAAATTCTTGAAAATTGGGGCTTGCATCGCGTGGCGTTCCTTGCAATAATAGTCGAGCGCGAAGCGCACAGGACACGGTGGGTGTAGCTCAGTTGGCTAGAGCGACGGGTTGTGGTCCCGTAGGTCGAGGGTTCGAGTCCCTTTACCCACCCCAGTTCTTGCTTCGTGTTGATATCGGGTCGTTAGCTCAGTTGGTAGAGCAGGGGACTCTTAATCCCAAGGTCCAGGGTTCGACCCCCTGACGGCCCACCACACGATATCTCCTCTAAAGTCCGCCACAACGGACTTTATCTTTGGGTCGTTAGCTCAGTTGGTAGAGCAGGGGACTCTTAATCCCAAGGTCCAGGGTTCGACCCCCTGACGGCCCACCCAAAGCAAGTTAAGACGGTCAACGAAAGTTGGCCGTCTTTTTTATTAACCTCGCATGGGGTCGAGCCCGTCGGGGCGCGAAGCTGAGGAAATGCATGAGCATTTACCAGCGCAGCGCGCAAGGCGCAAAGCGCCGCAGCGGCCGCCTGCGCAGCAGGCTGACCCCCTGACGGCCCACCCAAAGCAAGTTAAGACGCTCAACTTCGGTTGGCCGTCTTTTCTATTAACCTCGCACGGGGTCGAACCCGAAAGGACACAGCCCCTTTCGCAGATCGAGTCTACCCTGGGGATCGGTAAAACCGGCGCGTCTGCACGGCGAAGTACGCCTGTGCGAGCGCGACTTCCGGCTTGTTTGGGTCCCCGTTTTGGGCGATTAAATAGCATGCGTAGCGCGTTAACTTATAGTCTTTGACTGCTTTTTGTCCTATTCCTGTAGGTACTTTTTTGCTGGTTTCAACAAAATAGGAATCAACAGGCATTTCATTGACTTCACACGATGCCATTGCCCTCTTAATTGCAGTCTCAAAATTGCGCCATTGGGCGTATCCGAGGGGTTCCATTAAATCGCGTGCGAGCCAATACTCAACGCCGTCTTCCATATTGGCGTAGCTATCAAGTTCGACACGCCACTTCTCGATATCTCTACTGTCCATATCTCCTCCTCGCTGGTCTATTGTCTATGCGGGCTTTGTCCGCTCTGTATTCAGATTAAGGATATGCTGCCGTGCGGACACGAATGGGCCCCGTGACACTTTGAGCTCACGGGGCCTATAGATATCGATTAACTGTGCTCTGTTTTAGATGGGTGTTCGACTTAGTCCGCTCGATAATGGGAACCGAGACTTTCGGTTCGGTTGCGCATGGCTTTGACTATTTCTTTTGCTAGCTGAATCTGCGATTCTAGGCGGGCAAGGGCTGCGACTTGGCTGTCATGAGCGTTTCGCATGCTCAGAGTCGTTGCTTCCGTCTCTAGGCTCTCAATCTCCTGCAGTGCTGTGGAGAGGCCCCTTTCGGTCCTGTTGATCATGCAGTAGGTGCTCATTGTGTGTTTGAGGCTGCGGGTCAGGTGCTCGGCGTCTGTTGTGGCAATGCCGTACTGGGGGAGGGCGATATCCGCCTTAGGGGCCTCCTCAAGTGCATTCTGTGCTGCTTGGGCTGCCGATGCGCCCGCGATCCGCCCAAACACGATGCCGTTGGCGCTTGACAGGCCACCAATACGATCGGCGCCGTGCATGCCGCCTGTTGCCTCGCCACAGGCGTAGAGGCCCTCAACGCCCGTGTACGCGGTTTTGTTGATCCTGATGCCGCCGTTGGCGGCGTGGGCATACATCGCCACGCGCATCTCGTCGCTCGGCGCGATACCGTGCTCGTCTTGTAGCCAGGTGGCAAAGGTCTGCACAAACTCGGGGACGTCCTCGCGGGGGAAGTCGTAGTGGAGCGCCAAGCCCTCTGCACCTGCCTGATCTATGACGAGGTCGATGGCGCGGGAGGCTAAGCGCGAGGTGAAAGGGCCATATCCGGAGCGCTGCTCAAGCAGACCGTCCAGCTTGCCGTCGGCAATATCGACCGGCTGGTCTACATGTACGTAACGCCAGGTCTTTTCGTTAAAGACAAGGTTTCGCTTAGGCTCGATGAAGCCGGGCATCATCTGCATGAACTCTATATTAGTAAGGGACGCACCGTGCGCCAGCGCGATTCCCTGTGATGAGCTGAGCACGTCGGCGGAAGTGAGGCTGCGCTCGAATAGGCCGCCCGTGCCGCCCGCAGCGACGATAATGGCCTTAGCTGCAATAGGTACGAGATGCTCGCTTGCGCGGTCGTAGAGCACGGCGCCGGTAATCTTCCCGGTTGTGTCCTCAACAAGGTCTATAAGCTCGTGGCGGGGGAGCAGGCGAATGCCGAGCGATTCGATCCGGGCCGTACACGCGTCCTCAAGGGGCTTGCGGGTGAGGCCGCGCCACATGCGCGTCTTGTGGTCAAAGCAGGGGATAAACTGCTTTTGCTGAGCGCTCTCAGCGCTTTGCGGACGCTGGAGCTCAACGCCTAGGTCTTGCTCGAGCCATTCAATTGCCTGGGGAATGCCGTGGACGAACGTCTGGACGAGCGTAGGGTCGGCGACGCCGCCACCAACGGTCTGGATGGAGTTGATGAGGTCCTGTTCGTCGTCTTCGTCGACGGGGCCAATAAGACCAAGGCCCCAGGTGCCCGGGAAGAAGCTCGATCCGCTCATGGTCTTGCCGGCGCTTGCGACGGCAACGGTCGCGCCCGCGCTCGCCGCTTCGATAGCGGCACAAAGGCCCGCAATGCCAGATCCAATTACCAGTACATCAGTCGATTCCATCGGATTCCTTTCTCGTCCGGCGCATTGTCGCATGGGTGATCGGCAATGGGGCCGCAAAGACTCGGCAAATCGGTAAAGGGCAAATATGGCAGGTGGGCGTCATGGACGCGTGATGGTTCCGTCTCGCTGCAACTCATATTCCCCTCCAGCTGATATATCGGTAGTAGATGGTCTTGCGACGGGGTAGCTAAAATAGCCCCGTCCCAAATTAGCTACCCCTCTGGAAGAAAAAAAGAGCCGCTACCCGGGTGGGTAGCGGCTCTAAAGCTCAACTATATGAGCATCGCGCGGGCGCGATTAGGCCTTGAGGGCCTCCTCGACGGCGACAGCGCAGGCGACGGTGGCACCGACCATGGGGTTGTTGCCCATGCCGATGAGACCCATCATGTCAACGTGCGCAGGCACGGAGGAAGAACCGGCGAACTGGGCGTCGGAGTGCATACGGCCCATGGTGTCGGTCATGCCGTAAGAGGCAGGGCCGGCGCCCATGTTGTCCGGGTGCAGGGTACGGCCAGTGCCGCCACCAGAAGCGACGGAGAAGTACTTCTTGCCAGCCTCGATGCGCTCCTTCTTGTAGGTGCCAGCGACGGGGTGCTGGAAGCGCGTGGGGTTGGTGGAGTTACCGGTGATCGAGATATCGACGTTCTCGTGCCACATGATGGCAACGCCCTCACGGACGTCGTCGGAGCCGTAGCAGTTAACGGCAGCGCGGGGACCATCGGAGTAGGGGATGGTCTCGACGACCTTGAGCTCGCCCGTGTAGTAGTCGAACTGGGTCTTCACATAGGTGAAGCCGTTGATGCGGGCGATGATCTGGGCGGCGTCCTTGCCCAGACCGTTCAGGATAACGCGCAGCGGCTTCTTACGAGCCTTGTTGGCGTTCAGAGCCAGGCCGATGGCGCCCTCAGCGGCAGCGAAGGACTCGTGGCCAGCCAGGAAGGCGAAGCACTCGGTGTCGTCGGAGAGCAGCATAGCGCCCAGGTTGCCGTGGCCCAGACCGACCTTGCGGTCCTCGGCGACGGAGCCGGGAACGGTGAAGGCCTGGATGCCCTCGCCGATGATGGCGGCAGCCTCAGAAGCGGACTTGGCGCCACGCTTGACAGCGAGAGCGCAACCGAGGGTGTAGGCCCACTCGGCGTTCTGGAAGGCGATGGACTGGGTGTTGTTGACGATCTCACGCGGGTTGAAGCCCTTGTCGGTGCAGATCTGCAGAGCTTCCTCGAGGGAGGCGATGCCGTTGTCGGCGAGGCACTTGTTGATCTTGTCAGCGCGGCGCTCGTAACCTTCGAACGTAACAGTCATAGTTATTTCCCTCCCTTTCTACTCGTGAACCGGGAACACGCTGGCGACGGAGTGAGTCTCCTCGTCGGTGCGCGGGTCGATGTACTTGGCAGCGTTCTCCCACTGACCATAGTGGCCCATAGCGCCAGCGATGGCCTCCTCGGGGGTCTTGCCGGCCTTGACGGCGTCGGTGAACTTGCCGAGGTTCAGGAACTCGAATGCGATGATCTCGTTCTTGTCGTTGAGAGCCATGCGGGTGACGTAGCCCTGAGCGAGCTCGAGGTAACGAGCGCCCTTGGCCTTGGTGCCGAACATGGTGCCGACCTGAGAGCGAAGGCCCTTGCCGAGGTCGTCGAGGGAGGCGCCCACGGGCAGGCCGCCCTCGGAGAACGCGGTCTGGCTGCGGCCGTAAACGATTTGCAGGAAGATCTCGCGCATAGCAACGTTGATGGCGTCGCAGACGAGGTCGGTGTTGAGGGCCTCGAGGATGGTCTTACCGGGAAGGATCTCGGAAGCCATGGCGGCAGAGTGGGTCATGCCCGAGCAGCCGATGGTCTCAACGAGGGCCTCCTCGATGATGCCGTCCTTGACGTTCAGCGTGAGCTTGCAGGCGCCCTGCTGAGGTGCGCACCAACCCACACCGTGCGTAAGACCGGAGATGTCGGAAATCTCCTTAGCCTGGACCCACTTGCCCTCCTCGGGGATGGGTGCGGGGCCGTGGTATGCACCCTTGGCAACGGGGCACATGTTCTCCACTTCCTGTGAGTACTGCATGCCTCTCCTCTCTATCGTGTTGGCGTCCCGTCTGGGGGTCGTGGCTGGCGATTGCCGGGCGACCCTTCGAAAGGGACATGACATGCAGCCCCTATAATACCGCGAAATGCACGGAATATTCGGCGAACGGCTCAGTTTTCGTAGCGAGAAGTCCGGAAGTTTAAATTGAAACGGTTTAACTCTATGTTCTGTGGTCGCGAACTTCCGTAGAGGGGGTTCGTCTTGGGCAAGCTTTTGGTCAGCTCTTGTATGCGTTGCGGGGGCTGACCTGTTGCAACGGTGCCGTTCGCCGCCTATTTACCGCCTTTGGCCGCGCGAGTCCATTGTTTTGCGTGGATGTTTTGATGGCACGCTTCAATCGTGCTGTATTAGATGGCAAGCAGATCCCGGTGAAGGGAGCGCCATGCAGCGCGTTTGGAGAACGGTTACCGGCTTTTACCATGTCTGTGCCCGCGGTACGGGCAAGCAGCTCATCTTTGAGGGCGACGAAGACCGGTGGGAGTTTTTGGAACTGATGCGCGACTGCTGCCGCGAGGCGGGTGTGACGGTTATCGCCTGGTGCCTTATGGGCAATCACGTGCATCTTGTGCTTGCAGATTACGAGGACGCGATGAGCGCGGCGATGCACCGGCTGCTTTTGACGTACGCGCGGCGGTTCAATAAACGCACGGGGCGCACGGGCCATCTGTTCCAGAACCGTTTTGACCGGCGCTCGCTCGATACCGACCGTTATCTAATGGCTGCCATTCGCTATGTTCACGCTAATCCGCAGGAGGCGGGTATCGCCCTGATCGAGCGCTATCCGTGGAGCAGCTTTGCCGAGTATCTGCGAGCGTATGACAACGATATGACGAGAGGATTTTCCGACCCTTCTTGTGTGCTCGAGCTCTTTGAGTCTGCCAAGGGGTTTCTTGATTATTCTCTGTCGACGCCCGATGGTTCCGATCCGGTGATTCACGATATGGATGAGACGGAGTGGGAGCGGCGTGCGTTTGCCGACAAGATGGCGAAGCGCCTGGGCGTGCCGCTCAACGAACTCAAGACCGTAGCACCGTCGCGTCGAGACGGAATCATTTTCGTCCTGCACGATGGCGGCTACACGGTGCGCGAGATTGAACGCTATACGGGAATCAGCAAGAGTACCGTCTCTCGTATCGTGCGCGCTTATGCTCGGGTGAAGGCTCAGGCTGAGGGCTCGGAATAGACAATGGCCGAATCACTCTTGTCAAGCGATTCGGCCAACATAATTCTTAAGATTTGGGACAAATACTACTGATTATTTTGTCCCGTGAGCATGCCGTCGAGGGTGCGCCAGGCGAGCTCGGCACATTTGACGCGGGCAGGCATGTGCGAGATGTCCTGGAGCTGGGCGGCCTCGTCCAGGTCTTCCAGGTCCTCCTCGGAGAGCTGCTCGCCGCGAATCATGGCGAGGAAGAGCTCTGCCAGGCGGCGAGCTTCCTCAACGGTCTCGCCGGTGATGAGGTCGGCCATGATGTCGGCGCTGGCCTGACTGATGGCGCAGCCGTGACCGGTAAACGAGGCCTCCTCGATCACGTTACTCTCGACGCGCAGCTGCAAGGTGAGCTCGTCTCCGCAGCTGGGGTTGATGCCGTCGTGCTCGTGCGTGGGGGCATCCATCTCGTACTTATAGTCGGGGTGCGAGTTGTGCTCCATAAATGTGGCGGAGGTGTACAGATTACCCATTGAACGTGCTCCAAACGTGATGCAGACCGGCGATGAACTTGTCGATGTCGGCCTTGTCGTTGTAGAAGGCCACGCTGGCGCGGCAGCAGGCGAGGTTCTCGACGCCCAGCCAGGTGAGCAGCGGCTGCGCGCAGTGGTGACCGGCGCGGATGCAGACGCCGTCCATGTCCATGATGCTCGCGACGTCGTGCGGGTGGATGCCGCGGACGTTAAAGCTCACGACGCCGTGATGGTTGTCCCAATAGATGGAGCCGATAATCTGGACAAAGTCGAGCTGCATGAGTTCGCCCATCAGATAGTGGACGAGTGCCTGCTCGCGAGCCTGGATGTTCTCGTAACCCACAGTGTTGACCAGGTAGTCGAGTGCCGCACCCGTGGCGAAGATGCCGGCGGCGTCCTGCGTACCTGCCTCGAACTTCTCGGGGACAGGAGCCCAGACGGCGTCCTGCTCGGTGACCGAATCGATCATCTCGCCGCCGGTGAGCATGGGCGGCATGGCGTTGAGCAGGTCCATCTTGCCCCACAGCACGCCGATGCCCATGGGGCCCATGGCCTTGTGCGCGCTAAAGGCAAAGAGATCGGCGCCCAGGTCGGCCACATCGACCGGCATGTGCGGCAGCGACTGCGCGCCGTCGACAACCAGATAGCCGCCGTATTTGTGCACGAGCTTGCCGAGGTTCTTGACCGGGTTCTCGACGCCCAGCACGTTAGAGACCTGACCCACGGCCAGAATCTTGGTCTTGGGACCCACCTTGGCAAGAACCTCCTCGGTGGTGAGCTGACCGGTCTTGGTGGGGTAGAGGTAGACGAGCTTGGAGCCGGTCTCGCGGCAGACCTGCTGCCACGGAATCAGGTTGGAGTGGTGCTCCATGATAGTGATGACGACCTCGTCGCCCGGTTCGAGGACCGTGGGCGCAAAGCTCTTGGCGACCAGGTTGAGCGACTCGCTCGTGTTGCGGGTGAAGACGACCTCGTTGGCCTGGGCGGCGCCGATGAGGTCGGCGATCTGCTGGCGCACCTTTGCGATGGCGTCGGTGGCCTCGACGGACAGCGAGTACAGGCCGCGCAGGGGATTGGCGTTCATGCGCTGATAGAAGTCGCGTTCGGCGTCGAGCACACAGGCAGGGCGCTGCGCGGTGGCGGCGCTATCGAGGAAGGCGATCTCGGGGTGCTGCTGGAACAGCGGGAACTGGCCCTTGTAGGGGTTGGTCTCGATGTCCACAGTGGGCCAGCCGCGCGAAGCCTCGTCGCTGGCGTCGAGCTCCATGGGCTCGGGGGCAGTACAGGTATCGCATTTAACGTGCTCGGTGTCGATCATGCGAGCTCCTCCTCAAAGTTGTCGATCAGGTTGTTGCCCAGGCGGACGACGGCGGCGCGGGCGCGCTCGTCGGTGGCAGAAAGCACGGCGTCCTCCAGCTTGGCGCGGATGAACAGGTCCTCGGCGGCGTTTTGGTCAAGGCCGCGGCAGGCGAGGTAGAACAGCTGCTCGTCGCGGACGTGACCGATGGTAGCGCCGTGATTACCGGCGACGTCGTCCTCGTCGCAGAGGATGACGGGAACGGTCTTGTTGTCGACGCCCTTGTTGGCCAAAAGCACCGTTTCGCGCTCGGTGCCGGTTGCACCCTTGCAGCCGTGCACGAGGTCGATGGTGCCGCGGTAGACCTTCTTGGACGTGCCGGTCAGCACGCCGTTGGCGTCGATCTCGCACTCGGTCTTGCGACCGCGGTGGCGCAGCTCGTAGTTAAAATCGCGCACCTGATCGCGGGCGCCCAGGTAATCGGTATCGATGGTGACCTTGGCGGTATCGCCCAGCAGGTCGCCGGCAAGGCCGGTGGCGCTGGCGCCAGCACCCAGAACGGTGTGCTGCACGTTGACGCGCGCGCCCTCGTCCAGGAACAGGCCGGTGTCGTCGAGCGCGATCCAGCTATCGTCGAGCGTCTGCGTGCAGGCCACGTTGACGGTGGCGTACTCGTGGGCGCACACGCGTAGCACAGAACCCACGACGCCCTCGCCGGCAACGGGGGAGTCCAGGGCGATCTGCAGGTCGAGCGTCGACTGGGGACGGGCGACGACGTCGATGGCGGCGATGGCCGCGGCTGCATCGACACCGCTCACGCGCACGGTAACCGTGGCGTGCTTGTATGCGGGCACATCGATGACGATGCGCTTGGTAGCGTGCTCGGCCAAGTAGGCGTAGGCAGCCTCGCCCATGCCGGTTTCGAAGGCCTCAGCGGGGGAGAGCTCCTCCTCCAGCTTAATGGCACCGGCCTGGTAGACGGAGGTGGCGGGCACATCGAGCTCGGTTTCGGGCGTAATGCGGGCGCGGTCGGCGGCATCACCGGGGGCGGAGGCGCGGCGCTCGGGGAAGCGCACGGCCATGGCGTCCATGGCGGCTTCGAACGCGTCTGCCACGCCAGTAAACTGCTCGTCCAAGCCCTCGACCTCAACGGCCTCGGTGGGAGCGGCGGCAAGCTCGTCAGAGAGCTCGAGCTTGGTCTGGTTCATCTTGAGCCAACCCCAAGTGGCAGCCGGCATCGCATTGACCTGCTCAAGGGCGGTAGCAGCGGTGTTGGTGGTCTGTTTCATTATCCGATCGCTCCTTCCATCTCGAGCTTGATCAGGTTGTTCATCTCGACGGCGTACTCAAGCGGCAGCTCCTTGGAGACCGGGTTGGCAAAGCCGTTGACGATCATGGTGCGGGCCTCTTCCTCCGAGATACCGCGGCTCATCAGGTAGAACACCTTGTCGTCGCCGATGCGGCCGATGGTGGCCTCGTGGCCGATGTCGACGTTCTTGGCGCGGATGTCCATGGCCGGAATAGTATCGGAGCGGCTCTGGTCGTCGAGCATCAGCGACTGGCAGCTCACGGTTGCCTTGGAACCCTCGGCCTTGGGTGTCGCCACAATAGAGCTGCGGAAGGTCTGGATGCCGCCGCTCTTGGAGATGCCCTTGGTCTCGACGGTCGCCGAGGTCTCGGGGGCGTTGAGCACGACCTTGCAGCCGGTGTCGAGGTTCTGCCCGGCGCCGGCAAAGGTGATGCCGGTAAAGCTCGAGCGGGCGCGGCGGCCGTTGAGCACGCTCATGGGGTAGAGGTAGCCCACGTGGCTGCCGAAAGAGCCGCTGATCCACTCGATGTCGCCGTCCTCGTCCACGCGCGCACGCTTGGTATTGAGGTTGTACATGTTCTTGGACCAGTTCTCGATGGTCGAGTAGCGCAGGTGCGCACGCTTGCCCACAAAGAGTTCGACGGCGCCGGCGTGGAGGTTGGCCACGTTGTATTTGGGCGCGGAGCAACCCTCGATAAAGTGTAGGTCGGCGTCGTCCTCGACGATGATGAGCGTGTGCTCAAACTGGCCGGCGCCCTTGGCGTTGAGGCGGAAGTAGCTCTGAAGCGGAAAGTCGAGCTTGGTGCCCTTGGGCACGTAGACAAACGAGCCGCCCGACCACACGGCGCCGTGCAGGGCCGCAAACTTGTGGTCGGTGGGCGGGATGAGCGTCATGAACTTCTCGTGGATGAGCGGCTCCCACTGCGGATCGTGCAGGGCCTCCTCGATGCCGGAGTAGACGATGCCCATCTTGGACGCCGTGTCCTGCATGTTGTGGTAGACCAGCTCGGAGTCGTACTGCGCGCCGACGCCCGCCAGATAGCTGCGCTCGGCCTCGGGGATGCCCAGGCGCTCAAAGGTGTTCTTGATGTCGTCGGGCACCGACTCCCAGTCGTGCTTTTGGTCGGTGTTGGGCTTGACGTAGGTGACGATGTTGTCCATGTCCAGGCCCTCGATGGAGGGGCCCCACGTCGGGTTGGGGAAGCGGTTGAAGATCTCGAGGGACTTTAAGCGCAGGTCGAGCATCCACTGCGGCTCGTCCTTCTTGGCGCTGATCTCGCGCACGATGTCGGGTGTGATGCCGGCGTCGAGGCGCTCGAATCCCTCCTCGCCATAGGTGAAGTCGTAGAGGCTGCGGTCAATGTCCGCGACCTCGGTGCGGTTCTTGGTCATTGCGTCGCCCCTTTACGCCTGCTGCTCGGCAGCGGCGGCCTCGGCCTGGGCGCGCTGCTCGGCGGCCTCGCGCTCGAAGGTTTCAAAGCCGTTCTTGTCGATCCAGGGGATGAGCGAGGCGTCGTCCTCGCGCACGATGTGGCCCTTGACCATAACGTGGACGCGATCGACATCCAGGTGCTCCAGGATGCGCGTGTTGTGCGTGATGATGAGCATGGAGCCGTCGCAGCTCTTGCGGTAGGCGTCCATGCCGTGGCTGACGGTGGACAGGGCGTCGACGTCCAGGCCCGAGTCGGTCTCGTCCAGGATGGCGAGCTTGGGCTGCAGCAGCAGAAGCTGGAGCATCTCGACCTTCTTCTTCTCGCCGCCCGAGAAGCCCACGCCCAGCTCGCGGTTGAGATAGGCGGTATCCATGTTGAGCTCGGCCGCGAGCTCCTTCACGCGGCGGCGGAACTCCTTGCCCTTCATCTCCAGGCCGGGGCGGCCGGCGATGCTGGCGCGCAAAAAGCTCGACAGTGGCACGCCCGGAATCTCGACCGGGGCCTGGAAGCTCAGGAACAGGCCGGCGCGCGAACGCTTGTCGGTGGTGAGCTCGGTGATGTCCTGGCCGTCAAAGACGATGCGGCCGTCGTTGACCGTGTAGACGGGGTCGCCCATGACCAGGTGGCCGAGGGTGGACTTGCCGGCGCCGTTGGGTCCCATCAGCACGTGGGTCTCGCCAGCGGCGACGTTGAGGTTGACGTTGTGGAGGATGGTCTTCTCGTCCACGGAGGCGGTCAGACCTTCGATGGAAAGCAGCGGATTTGCGCTCATGCTGTCCCTCTCTGTATATGGTGTACTCATAGGTGTACTAAACCCTAGGAATCTTCTCGGAATAAAGTTACTATGGGTTCGGCTTTAGTCAAGGGAAAACCCGACTAATCCACTCGACTTTTCAAATTCTGGGACAAAATAACCTGTTGTGTTTGTCCCACTTAATTAAGATTTGGGACAAACAAACCTGGTTATGTTGTCCCAGATGCGATGGGAGGGTAGGTATGCTCATTTCTTCCAAGGGCCGCTATGCCCTCCGGCTGATGATCTATATCGCGGCGCTGGGCGACGCCGAGGGCAAGATTGCCCTTCGTGAGGTTGCCGACCGCGAGCGCATTTCGCAGAAGTATCTGGAACAGCTGGTTCGTCCGCTTATGAAGGCTGGTCTGCTTAAGAGTGTGCGCGGCAAAGGCGGTGGCTACATGATGGCCAAGGACCCGGCCGAGGTGCGCGCCGGCGACATCCTGCGCGCCGTCGAGGGCAGCACGGCGCCCGTGGCGTGCGATGGCATCGACAACAGCTGCACCCGCAGCGATTTGTGCTCGACCGTCAAATTCTGGCGCGGTCTGGACGACGTGATCGAAAAGTACGTCGACGGCGTGACGTTGGCCGACTTGGCTGCCGTTCCAGAAATTAACTTCGACATTAAGCTGTAGGTTGAACGCAATTCCTTAAGATTTTGCGGAGGGTTGTTGCCGTTTACCGAGGGGTTGTTGTGCAACAACGGGTGAGCTGCAATACTTAACTCTATCTTTGCAAACCGCACTTTAACTACACCAATGCAGGGAGGATCTTATGCAGCCTAAGCATTCTGCTATTGTCGCGGGCCTGACGCTGGCGCTTTCGTTTGGCGCCGTTTCCGCGCCGGCACCCGCCGCTGCCGAGGAGCCCACGCCGGGCGTTGCCTCGGATGCCACCGATATCGATAAGGGCCTTTACACCCAGCAGTCCTTCTCGGGCGTGCTGAGGTCGGTTCAGGGCGTTTCGTTTGTCAACGTGACCGCCGAGATGAAGTACTTTACCAAGTACGAGAGCCACGGCAACTATAACCAGGGCTTTTCGTATGGTGACGGCTACAACGCGCTGGGCTATTACCAGTTCGACCGTCGTTGGTCGCTCATTCCGTTTATGAAGCAGGTCTACAACTACAGCCCCGAAAAATACAGCATGCTCAAGGATGCGATTGATCGCGGCAGCGAGATTTCCAACGCGAGCAATGCCATGTACGAGAACGGCCAGCTCACCGAGCTGGGCCATATCGCGCAAGATGCCTTCCAAGGTGCGTACAACACCGATCCTGTTGAGTTCTCAGCACTTCAAGATGCCTATGCGTACAACTCGTACTATGCGGTGACCGAGGCGTGGCTCAAGAGCGGCTTGGGCATTGATGTTTCGGGCCGCGCCGATTGCGTTAAGGGCATGGTGTGGAGTATCACCAACATGTGCGGCACCGGTGGTTGCAGGGACTTCTTCCGCTGGGCAAACCTTTCTAACAGTATGACCGATCGCGAGTTTGTGACGGCGCTTTCCAACAGCGTGGTCAACAATGTCGCCACCAAGTATTCGAGCCAGCCCCAGTATCATGAGGGCTGGAAGAATCGTTATAAGAATGAGCTGAAGGACTGCTTGGTTTATATCGCTGAGGACGAGGCTGCCGCTGCGACGCCCGTGCAGCCCGAGCCTACGCCGGCGCCCTCGCCGACACCTGATTCGAATGACGACTCGAGTGACGATGCCAACGATGACAGGATGGACGCGCCCTCGACCGATACTGACGGTGATGGTTCTGCTGGTGGTACTACCGACGACGGCTCTACCTCGAACGGCTCCGATTCGAACGGCTCTGCTGCGGGCGATTCGTCTTCAAGCTCTGCCGGCAATACGGACAGCGACGCTTCTGGTTCGACCGACGCTGACACCTCTGACTCATCCACCGGCTCGAGTGATTCGTCCGCTGACACCGGCCCTAACAACGGCTCTGGCTCTGCCGCAACCCCTGATTCCGATGCTTCCAAGGACGACTCGAATAAGGCGCCGGACACTCCCGTTGCTTCGCCGGACAAGAAGCCTTCTTTCTCCGTGCAGCTTGGTTCTACGCTGGGCTCTTCGCTGATGGCTGGTGTCAATAACGGCTCGACCCAGAACAAGGACAACTCTGATCAGGTTTCCACGGAAAAGACCGAGGCCGCAAAGGGCGACTCCAAGGACGAGGCTTCCGAGAAGACCGAATCTGATAAGGGTTCTAGCTCTGATGAGAAGGGCGACAAGTCCGGTCAGAAGAAGGACGAGAGCAAGACCGAGGGCGAAAAGAAACAGCCCGAAGACGACGACAAGAGCGGTGCTGACAACCAAGTCCAAGAGCAAAATGACTCCAAGACGGTGACCACTACAACCACCACGACCACCACAACCAAGTCCTCGGGCGGAAACATGCCCAAGACAGGCGATCTGATTGTGATGGCGAGCCTTGCCAGTGCGAGCTTGGCCACGCTGGGCGCTACGTCTATCGTAAGTGGTAAGCATAAGCTCGATCAGCAGAAGAGGGCTTCTGGGCAGAACGACTCCGAGGAGTAGTCCCTTTCGGTTGCCCGACAACTAAAGATTCGCAATGGGGGCCGGTGCAGTTGCATCGGGCCCCATTTTGTTGCACAACGATTTGTTATGCCCCCTCAAGGCCTTTGTTCCTACCGTTGCCCGATGCCTTTGCACGGATCCAGCGTTGCACTTGAACTGCTCGCTACAATGGGCTTCGTGCTGCGTTTTAGGGAGAAGTTACGGTGTCTGAACAGGAGTATTGCAACAGTGACGATACTTTTGGCGTACGGCTTGTCAACCATGTCGATGATGCGGTTTTGCCGGTCGGTGTGCATGATTTTGCCGATGCCATTGGTCGTTGCATGCTGGTTGACAAGACCATGTTTATTGCCGATGTGTTGGACTGCGACGCGTCCGTTGTGGTGTGCTGTCGACCCGAGGGTTTTGGCAAGAGCATGAACTTGTCGATGCTCAGGGCTTTTCTGGAGCGTCCAGCGGTCGGTCGCTCTGGTCAGCGTTTGTTTGCCGATGCTCAGATTTGGGATGCGAACGGCGGGCGCTATCGGGATGAGTATGCTTGCTATCCGGTGATATCGCTGGACTTTTCTGGCGCTGGGAGGCGTGGCCCCGCTGTTGCCGGCGTCGTGCGCGATGCCCTTTCGGGCGAGTGCGCTCGCTTGTTGGCGCTCTTGGAGGCTCCGGATTTAGCTCGAGATAAGGTGCGTCACATCGAACGTGTCGCGCGTGGCGTGGCGAGCGCGGACGAGGTTGGCTCGGTGCTCGGTGTGCTCATAGAGCTGCTGGAGATTGCCTGCGATGAGCAGGTTGTATTGCTCGTTGATGGGTACGATGCGGCGTGGTCTCGCCGTGCGAGCGCGAGGGACGCTTCCGACGCCGATCCGGCAGAACTACTTGACCGTGCGCTGTTTGACGCCATTGCCACTGCGCGCGATTCGTTGCGGCTGACGTGTCTGATGGGGGAGTGTCCCGGTCCTGCCGAAGCGGCGCTTTCTTCGCGCGGCTGCTCGTATTGTCTGACGACGCCGCTGTCGGCGTGGTGTGACCGTTGGTTCGGTTTTTCGGATGCCGAGGTCGAGGCTCTTTTGAATCATGCTGGGCGCGAGGAATACCTGAATGATGCGCGTGAATGGCTCGAGGGGTATCGGTTTGGCAGGGCCTATTGCTCGAGTCCAGAGCGTGTGATCGGTTTTCTGGGCCGAGGCTGCACGGCGCCTGTGCGTGCCGATCTGTATGGATATGCCGATTGCCTGAGTAGGGTAGTTGCCGGGTGGAATCTCGACCGCCTTTCGGTCTTGTTTGATTTGCTCGAGGCCCATGGGTGCGCTGAGGCCCCGCTTTGTTTGGGCACTGCAGAGCCAGATGTCTCGCCTGACGATGGCATGTGGACAGCGCTGTATCTGTCCGGTTTTCTCACGACGGATATGACTGAGGAGCCAGAGCATGGCGATCGCTTCCGTGCTTTGCGATTGCCC
Organism: Collinsella sp. TM05-38; assembly: GCF_003466445.1. Lineage (NCBI taxonomy): Bacteria > Bacillati > Actinomycetota > Coriobacteriia > Coriobacteriales > Coriobacteriaceae > Collinsella > Collinsella sp. TM05-38. Next base: position 48,990 of record NZ_QSPM01000012.1, read on the forward strand.
AATAACGAGCTTCGCCAGGCCTTGCGTCTAGTGATTATTGAGTGGTTTGAGTGCGCTGCAGAAGACATTCGAGACGTCGATGCGTTTCGCGACGGGCTGTGCCATGGGAACGAGGATACCGTGAGGCGGGCGCTAAGCCGCATCTTGGGAGATGCGGGAATCGGTGCGACCGACCCAGATACACCGCTGCCATATCACCTACTCTTGCAAGGACTCTGCTTTGGATTGCCGGGCTATGCCAATCCTGCTTCGAGGCGAAAGTGTGGCGCGGATCGCTGGGACATCCAGGTTTTTCCTACGGGCGCCGCGTTCGACATAGCCGATACGATCGGTATGCTCGATGAACGTCCGCTGATAACGATCAACATGATGTATGACCCCGGTGTGGATGCGCTGGGCCTGGAATTGCTGGCCGTGCAGGCGCTGCTCGACATAGAGCGCGACGGCATCGACGAAATCCGTGTGCCGCGACCCGGCGTTGGCCGCATGCGCTGGGGGTTTGGGTTTGATGGACAGCATGTGGCTACGGTGTACCAGCGGCTTTAAGCGCTGAGGTGTTTCCGGCTTCCGTTACTCGGTGTCCTTCATGGGTGGCATGGGCTTCCAGTTGGGATCCTTGATGATCTTGCGGGCGTCTTTCATGCCACGGCGCAGCGCCGGAATACCGGTCTTATAGCACTTATCGACCGCAGCCAGGCGAATGAATTCCTTGCAGAAGGTCGCGGCATTGCCCAGGCGGAACAGCATGGGGTGGTAGTCACCGTAGATCTGCATATAGCGAGCGAGGAAGCCTCGGTTGCGCATGATGTAGTAGCGGTTGGTGTCGCTCGTAGAGTTGAGCTGGCGCTTGCCGGCGATATCCCAGTTAGAGACGGCGCGGGCGCGCTTGAGCACCACGTCGGCCACAACGGCGGCGGGGAAGTGCTGGCTGGCCACGTAACCATAGCAGGCATCGTCGCCGTAGATGAAGAATCGCGCATCGGGCAGGCCGATCTTGTCGACCACGCGGCGCGAGAACATGCCGCCCTCAAAGCATAGCTGGTTCATGGCGCGGTAGCCCTCGGGTCCCAGGTCCCACTTGGCGACAGGGTTGGGAATGCCGAGCGAAAGGATGAGTTGGTATTGCCAAAAGAAGGCGCCGCCGTCAAAGTCCAGGCGCGAACCCTGGATGACGTCGTAGCGGTCGGTCCACTTGGCAAGACGCTCGATGCCTTCGGGGATGACGAGCACGTCGTCGTCCATCACCCAGAACCATTGAGCGCCCAGGTCGTAGGCGCATTTAGTGCCGGCGGAGAAGCCGCCCGCACCGCCGCCGTTTTCGAGCTGCGGGGCGTAGATGACACGGTCGGTGCCGCCCTGCGCGTCAGGCTGCTCGGTGTCGATGCCCCACAGGTTGGCCAGGCGCTCGTTGAATGCGGCGCACATGGCCTCGGTCTCGCGCGAATTCTCGTTATCGACAATCACGATGCGCCAGGGCGTTGCCGTGAGCTCGGTCATGGAGTCGAACAAGTTGGCCAGGAGTTCCTGGCGCTTGTACGTAACGACGACGATGGCGAGCTTGTCGATGGGGGCGGGAAGGGTTGAAGGCATGGGGCAATATATCCTTTCACGCGCGGCTGGCGATCGCTGCGCGGAAGCTATCGAATACGTCCTTGGGACTGTCTTATTGTAAAGGCTCGGCGCACCTTGACGGCAAGCTTTGAATAAAACGCAGGAACCTGCCACGGCTGTAGCGGCTTTAGCGTCTGACGGCAGCGTGTCTATTGCCGCTTGAGCTTGCGAGCGATAAGGCTTCTAGCTGCGTCGATGGTGAGAAGTGTCAGGGCAAAGACGATGCTAATGACGGTACCCGTGACGATACATATAACTGCCGGGCTGTTTTGGCTGACCAGTATGTTTGCGAGCAACGTATTGAAGACGGGACGCCACAGGCTACTGGCGAGCGACTGCATCACATAGAAACCGAGCGTGGCGGTCGATAAGGTGACGATGGCACCTGCAGTCCGCGAATTGCCTGAGGCACTGCGTCGGGTAGCCGCAAAGAGCAGGGAGGCGGCAGCGAGGGCAAACGAGATCAGCGAGGTCGATTTGTAGGAGAGGATTGTCATCGCCGTGAGGTTGTCGGTGAAGGAGAGTGCTCCTTCCAGGATGATGGTGAGCACCAAAACCGTTACGAGCGAGCGCATGCCCAAGGCGCCCACCCTGTCCGAATCCATGACATCGGTAACGTCGCGGAGCAGTCCGCCGATCAAAAACGCGACTACGTACGTGGTAGCGCTCATGAGCTTTTGGAGCCAAGAAAACTCGCCGGCGCTTGTCGCACTCATGGCGGCCAAATACCCGTTAGCAACGAATGCGAGGATGCTAACGGCGATGACCGTCGTCGTGTAGCTCTTCTGGGAGAGTCGACTCTTGGCCAGTCCAAACCATGGCGCCATGAAGACCGTGGCGGCATAGACCCAGATAAACTCAAGGCCTAGCGTGTACCAGTAGTGCGTGTTGAGGGTAACATCGGGAATGGGGGAGGCGACCGTGGACCACGCGAGTGCCACGAGGCAATAAAACACAGTGGGCAAGATGACCTTGCCAAGGCGCTGCGCCGTCCGTTGCATTTGCGACTTCCATGTTGCTCCATCGTCCCAAGCGCGCGCGGCCGAAGCGATGAGAAAATAGCCCGAGATCATAAAGAAGACTTCGTTGGCCCAGCAGCCGAGCAGGTTGATGAATCCCAGCAGTCCCGAGTAGGGGAAGGCGGCGAGCGGCGCATATTCCACGGCGCCGACGCAGGTCGCTTGGAAGGTCCACTGAAACGTGTGGAATATCGCAATCCCGGCGACCGCGACCAAGCGCAGCGCTTCGATGGATATGTTGCGTGCGGCTTTGGGCTGCATGACGTCCTTTCGTATCGGTTTGCCTCTGCGAGCTCCATAGATTATATAAACGCCCGCTGGCGCGCTGACCCTTTGATACCATGAAACGACAGGTATTTCCTAAGGAGCACATTTGTCTACTAACGCCTCTGGCAGCCCTGTTCTGTCGCTGCTTATTCCCATTTACAATGTTCAGCGCTACCTGCGCGAGTGTCTCGATTCCGCCCTGGCGCAGACGCTCAAGGATATTGAGATCATCTGCATTAACGACGGGTCGACCGACAACTCGCCGGCGATTATCCGCGAGTATATGGAGCGCGATGGGCGCGTCAAGATGATCGACAAGGCCAACAGCGGCTACGGCGACTCGATGAACCACGGCCTGGAGATGGCGCGTGGCAAGTACGTTGGCATCTTGGAGTCCGATGACTTTATGGCGCCCGACGCACTCGAAAAGCTTGTTTCGGCCGCCGATAGCAATAATGCCGACTTTGCGAAGGCGAACTTTGATTTCTACTGGTCTAAGCCCGAGGAGCGCCGTTCGCTGCACGAGATGTTTAAAGCCAAGGACTGCGGCAAGCCAGTGCACCCGAGCGATACGACGCAGTTCTTTAAGCAAAAGCCGTCGATTTGGTCGGCCGTGTACCGTCGCGATTTTCTTGACCGCAACGGCATTAAGTTCCTGCCGACTCCGGGGGCATCCTTTCAGGACACGTCATTCGCCTTTAAGGTGATCGCGTGCGCCGATAAGGCTGTTTACCTTCATGATGCCGTGTTGTCTTATCGCCAGGACAACGAGAATTCCTCGGTCAATTCTTCGGCTAAGGTCTTTTGCGTCAATACCGAGTATGCCGAGATTGAGCGTTGGATTCGAGAGGATTATGCCCGCGACCACGCAAGTGATGACGTCGCGCGCATGCTCAAGTTCAATCAGCTCATTAAGTACGATTCGTACATGTGGAACTACGTGCGCCTGGCGCCTAAGTTCTATAAGGAGTTCCTGGTTCAGATGGCCAAGGAGTTCCAAGCGGCCTTGGACGCCGGGGACTTTTCGCTTGACGACCTCAAGCCGTGGAAGCGCGCAAATCTCGCTGCCATCCTCAAAGATCCTGAGGGCTGGGTTGACGAGCATCCGAGTTTTGCGACGGATGGTGCCTTGGGGCGTGCTAAGTATTACGCCTCGGTTGGAGGCCCAGGCGTGGTTGCTGCTTTCCTCATCGAATCGCTGAGGGGGTAGGTCGGCATGGGAGAGGCCTCGTGTCCTAAAGCTACCATTGTCGTCCCCGTTTACAACTCTGCGCGCTCCATTCAGCGATGCCTCGATTCGCTGTTGGCCCAGTCCGAGCGCTCGATTCAGGTTGTCTGCGTCAACGACGGTTCGACCGATGATTCGTTGAACGTGTTGCGCCAGATTGCGCAGGCCGACGATCGCGTACTGGTGATTGACCAGGAAAACGCGGGCGTCTCGTGTGCTCGGAATGCCGGTATCGATGCCGCCGAGGGCGAGACCGTCTTTTTTGTGGACGCCGACGATTACATCGATGCTCAGATGGTCGAGCGCGTGCTGCATGCCATGGAGTCTGCAGATGCCGAGGCCGCCGTTTTTGGCGGCGTCTGTGAACCTGCCGATGCTGCCCCCAAACGCGTCCAGCAACTCATGAGCCCCAAAGCTGGTACCTTCGGCGCCCGTGATCCCCAACTGCTGTTCCATTCGAATGCGCAGCCCTATGCCTGCCGCGCGGCTTTTTCGCGCGAGCTGCTCAATCGCGAAGGCATTCGCTTCGCCCCCGGTTTGGCTTTGGGCGAGGACGTCGTCTTCCAATTTGCGGCTTATGCGCTTGCCCACAAGACCGTCGTCATGCCGGACAAGTTCTACCACTACGTGATGGAGAGTGAATCGGCGACGCACGAGTTCAACAGTGTCGAGGCTCGCGCCAAAAAGCTCGATGCCCATATGAGGATGCTCGAGGAGGTCTTGGAGGACTGGGCGGCCTACGGTCTTTTGGACCTGTGTCCCGGCGAGCTGATAACTTGGTTTTTGGACCTAATTGTGTTCGACCTGGCGCGCTTGGATGCTGATGACTTCCAACGCGTGGCGTCTCGCGTCAACATGGACCTCACGACGTTTTTGGGAACGGCGTGGGCGGATATGCCCGCCAAGGGCGCCGTTTGCCGTGTTGCCCACAAGCTCGTTGCGGCGACCTCGGGCGTTTCGATGGCAGACGCCACGCTGTTCTATCTTTCGACTCGCGGTCTCAAAGCCTGCCTGGAGCGCTTTCTCTAATTCCAAGCGCTGCCGCCCGCCGCAACTCGGCTGTTAAAATAACCCTGTTACACGCTATTCAACAGGAGGTTCTCTTGCAGAACTCTGATACCCCTAAAGTTTCGCTGCTTGTCCCCATTTGCAATGTGGAGCGCTACTTGCGCGAGTGCCTCGATTCCGCCGTGGCGCAGACGCTCGAGGACATCGAGATTATTTGCATCAACGACGGCTCTACCGATAGCTCGGCGGATATCATCCGCGAGTACATGGAGCGCGATGGGCGCGTCAAGATGATTGACAAGGCCAACAGCGGCTACGGCGACTCGATGAACCGCGGCCTGGAGATGGCGCGCGGTGAGTACGTGGGCATCCTTGAGTCCGACGACTTTATGTTTGAGAATTCGCTCCAAAAGCTGGTCGCCAAGGCCGATGCTGAGCATGCCGATGTGGTAAAGGGCGACTTTTACCTGTATTGGTCCACGCCCAGCGAGCGCCGTGAGCTGTTTGGGATTATTGACGAGCATATGACGGACGCGGCGTATCGCCCCGTCGATCGCCCGGGGATCTTCTACCGCAAACCTTCCATTTGGTCGGCTATCTATCGACGCGAGTTCCTCAACGACAATCAGATTCGGTTCCTTCCCACGCCGGGCGCCTCGTATCAGGACGCAGGCTTTAACTTTAAGGTTTGGGCTTGTGCCGAACGTGCCGCGTTTATTACGGACCCCATTTTGTGCTATCGCCAGGATAACGAGAAGAGCTCTGTTAATTCGCCCAACAAGGTGTTTTGCGTGTGCGACGAATATGCCGAGATGCAGCGCTTTTTGGACGAACGCCCCGAGCTCAAGGCTCAGCTTCAGGGTATTTTAATGCGCATGAAGGTCGATACGTACCGCTGGAATGATGAGCGCCTGGTCGATGGGCTGCGTGGGCAGTTTTGGGAGAAGGCTTCACCCGAGCTCAAGGCCGACTGGGATGCCGGTCGCTTTGACCTGTCGCTGTTTGATCCACGCGGCGAGACCGATTTGCGCCTGATGGTCAAGTCGCCCCGCGCCTATATCGATTCGCGCTTTGACTTTAAGAAGCCGGGCAAGCTCAATACGTTTAAGCATTACTTTAAGATTGGCGGCCTGCCGCTGGTGTGGCGCGTGCTGACGTATCAGCGCACCTACGGCGACAACCCGCACCCTGATGACGTTCCGGCCGCACAGTAGGAGCGAGTGATTATGGCTACCCCCAAGATTTCCGTTGTCGTTCCCATCTACAAAGTGGAGGAGTGCCTGGCCTGGTGCCTGGACTCCCTGCTTGCGCAGGACATGCCCGATTGGGAAGGCGTGTTAGTCAACGATGGCTCGCCGGACGGTTCGCGCGATATTGCGGCTGCCTATTGCGAAAAGGACGCGCGCTTTAGGCTGGTTGATAAGGAGAACGGCGGCCTGTCGAGTGCGCGTAATGCGGGTATCGCCGCGTCCACGGCGCCTATCGTAGCGTTTTTGGATTCCGATGATCGGTTCACGCCCGATGCATGCCGCGTGATCGTCGATGCCTTTGAGCGCGAGGACTGCGACGTTTTGACCTTTGGTGCGAATCCGTATCCGCTGGAGGCGGGGTATCCGTGGCTTAACTATGCACTGAGTCCACGCGGTGTGTCGTTTGAAGGCTATAGCTCTGACCTGCTGTTTAAGGAAGCATCTCGCCCCTTTGCATGGCGCACCGCCTGCAGGCGTGAGTTTTTGCTGGGTAACGGGATCGTGTTCGACGAAACCGTTAAGTATGGCGAGGACCAGGTCTTCGATTTTGCCGTGTACGGTCGTTCGCACAAGACCGCGCTTATTTCGAACAAGCTGTACGACTACCGCGTGGCGCGCAAGGGTTCGCTCATGGACACCATGCGCTACGACGACGAGACACGTCTGCTGGAGCACGTGAAGATTTACTCCGCGGTGCTGGCTGACTGGCAGCGCGACGGTCTCGATGCTCAGCATGCCAATGACCTGGCGTACTTCCTCTGCGACCTGGTGCTGTACGATGCGCTCAGGTTGCTGGGTTCGGACTGCGGCAAGGTGTTTGCTGCCGTTGCCACGGCACTTGCCGGTTCTGCCGTGGGCAGCGATGCTGCGCTCGCACAATGCGCTCCTTCTGTTGCTGCTATGGTGCGTGCGGCGCTTACCAGCAAGGCCCCCAATGCCCGTGGGCGCAAAAAGCTCATGTTCGATTACGACGTCTTGAGGTTTGGGCGCCTGGGTGCTTGCAAACGCATGGCAGCGAACGCCTTGGGAAAGCGAGAAGTGTAGATGAGTATCAAGCGTTTGGCACTTTGCCGCAGTCAGGGCCGTCTTTTTGTGCTGCTTCGTTTTGCCGGTCAGGATGTCGCCGCGCTTATTGAGCGGGAGGGTTCTCAAGCGTTTGCCCGCGCGACGACGAGCGGTTCTTGTGTGTCGTCGCTGGTGCTCCCGGTCGATCATGGCCGTGTGCTGGCGCTTTGCACTTCCGTTTCCGATTACGAGCACGAGCTCGCCGTCTTGGTGCTTCCGTTTTTGGACGGCTCGTCGATGGATGTCGTTTTTGCATCCGGTGGCCAAAGGTTGGGCTCCATTCGCCTCGATAGCCGCGTGGCCAAGCTGGAATCCAAGATTAACTACAAAGCAAAGGCTGCGATGTGCGCGCTCGTTCGCGATGCACAGCGCGGCGAGTGCTGCGGTCGCTATGAGATCGATGCCGTTCGTTATTTACCGGCAGACGCCGGCGCGGTGTGGCGCTATGAGGTTACGTGGGTGGGAGACCCCCAGTGCGCACCTGAGCTCCAGGTCTTCGATACGCATATGAACGCCATCGATGCCACCATGCATGTGTTTGAATCGCAGGTCGATGTACCGCAGTGCAACGGATGCCGCGTCAATAAAACGTATCTGAGCGTTGAGATGCCTCGGGATATACGAGATTTTGTCTCGATTGTGAGCGATCCTACGGAGCAGATCCAGAGCGGGTTTTGCGCCATGGATGGTCGCCTGTACAACGGCATGGTCGACGACAGCTGGAACCGCATGAAGGATGCACGCGCTGACGACGCAGCTTATCGACGTTGGTTTGAGCAGCATCGCGCAAAGCCGGGCGATCTGGCGTGCCAGCGTGTCGCTTCGGCGGCCTTTGCCTATAGGCCGCTCGTGAGCATTGTGGTGCCGTGCTACAAGACTGATCGGGTCTACCTGCGCGAGCTACTGGACTCGGTGCTAGCCCAGAGCTATGACAACTGGGAATTGCTCCTTATGGATGCCTCACCTGAATGGGATGCGGTTGCCGACCTTGCGGCAGGCGCCCACGACGAGCGCGTTCGTCGCATTGGGCTGCCCGGCAACGGCGGCATTGTGGTCAACACCAACGCAGGTATTGAGCAAGCGATGGGCGACTACATCGCGTTCTTGGACCACGATGACATTCTGGAGCCGGACGCGTTATTCCACTATGTTTCCGCGCTGAATAAGGCGGCCGAGGGCGAGCGCCCCCAGGTCCTATTCTGCGACGAGGACATGTTCCAGAAAACGGGGGAGTGGGGCCAGCCGGTCTTTAAGACCAAACTCAACGTCGACCTGCTCTATAGCCATAACTGCGTGACGCATTTCCTGATGGTGGAGAAGGCGCTCATCGATCGTATTGGCACGTCCCCAGAAGACGTTGCGGGTGCCCAGGACTACGACCTGACGCTTCGCTGCCTTTCGGCGGACGCGCGGTTTGAGCATGTTGCGCACGTGCTGTATCACTGGCGCGTTCATCCGGGATCGACCGCCGACGGATCCGCCGACAGCAAACCGTATGCCATCGAGGCCGGGCGCCTGGCTCTGCAGCGCCACTTTGACTCGCTGGGCGTTCACGGAACGGTCGAGGAGACCGAGACGCCGTTTGTCTACCGCATGCGCTATGCGCTGCCGGAGCCTGCGCCACTGGTGAGCATTGTGATTCCCACCAAGGACCATGTTGAGACGCTCGATGCTTGTGCGATGTCAATCGCCCAGAAGGCCACGTATGCCAACTACGAGATCGTCTTGGTGGAGAACAACAGCGAAGCCCCGGAGACGTTTGCGTATTACGAAACCCTGCCGGAGCGCGTGGTCGCGGCATCTGAGGGCAAAGGTAGCGCGCGCGTTGTGTACTGGCCGGGCGAGTTCAATTACTCCCAGATCATTAACTTTGGCGTGGAGCATGCCAAGGGCGACTATCTGCTGCTGCTCAACAACGATACCGAGGTCATAAGCCCCGACTTTATCGAAGAGATGATGGGTTATCTGCAGCGTCCCGATGCGGGCGTGGTGGGCGCCAAACTCTACTTTGCCGATCATCTGGTGCAGCATGCCGGCATTGTGGTTGGGGTACGCGGCGCACTTGCCCATGCCAACCAGGACTTCTCGGCAAAGCGCGAGGGCTATCTTGCTCGTGCCGTACGACCGGGCAGCTTTAGCGCCGTAACAGGTGCCTGTCAGATGGTCCGACGCGACGTATTTGAGCGGGTCGGAGGCTACGACGAGGAATTCGCCGTCGGCTTCAACGACGCGGACTTTTGCCTTCGTGTGTGGGAGGCGGGCTACCGCACCATCTTTACGCCCTATGCCGAGCTGTATCACTACGAGTTCACCTCGCGCGGCAGGGAAGAGGCCAACGAGGAAAAGCTGCGCCGCTGGAAGCGCGAGCAGGCACTGTTCATGCAGCGCTGGCCGGAGTTCTTCCTCGATGGCGATCCGTGGTTGGGGCCAAACCTATCTGCCGAGAGTGAGTATTTCTCGGTCTAAGGCAATGGGTTTAGGAAGTCCTGAACTTTCTTTCGCTATGAGCTTGGAAGAAAGCAATGGTGGACTACTAACTAAGTCATATTACGAAAGCTCGATACTTCCGCGATAAGTTTATACAAGCTTATACAGCTCGATATTATTCGATATAAGTAGATATCGCACTTGCCTTTGCCGGCTTACCCGCCGGCGTTATGGATCTTATTAACGGCAAGGCGCTTACGTTCTTGCGTCGTGCCCTCTCCGAAGATCTGGCGCCTATCAACCAGGTGGAGGTAGCGCTCTCTATGGGCGATAGCTTTGTCGCGACTGGTTTGACCATAGAGGACGATCTTCTGTCGAGAGCCGCTAAGGCCACTAAGGGCTATGCCTATCTGGTGCAACTGGTCGGTTACTCCATTTGGCAACGCGCCAACTTGCATCGTGCCAAAAGTGCCATTGTGAGCGAGGGCGACGTCACCGAAGGCATTGCGCTGGCAGAGGCTCGTTTTCACGATGTTGTTCACGAGCCCGCGATTTCTGGACTGGGACTCAACGATATCAAATACCTTTTGGCCATGTGCGAGGATAAGCAGCAGTCCAAATCATCTGAGATTGCTAAACGCATGGGTAAAAAGACCAATGAGGTCAGCTCTATTAGGGCTAAGCTGCTTCAAAGAGAGGTTATTCAAGCTCCGCAGAGGGGCTACGTGCAGTTTGCCGTGCCGGACCTAGATATCTATCTGCGAGAGAACGCCGCGGAGATTCTCGAGCGGTTCTAAATCGAGGCATGAATAGCCGCCGGTTAACTGCCCTTGTCGACTTGGCTCGCGTCCCCCCAATCTAGTAGACTCTGAACCGTTGCTAGATTGGGGGGATTTTCCATGAAACGCTCCATGAAACGAGTTTCCGGGGCCGTTCGGATGCCGTGGCGCAGCAGGGACTTGAGCTTCTCGGCGAACACCTGCTCTTTCGAGTTCGCAAGCAGACAGACGCCCTCCTGCCGGTGTGCCACGTCGAACCACAGCTTGTCCTGCTCCATCGCAGCGCTCGCGTGGACCCCCAGGTCGAGCTTCGTGTCGAACGTGCTGCGCCCGTCGCTGACCTTGAGGTTGACGCGCCTGCCCTTGTAGCCCTGCTGCGACAGCTCCTCTATCTCGCCGGCGATGCGGACGGTTACGCCGTCGCCGAGGTTCGAGAGGGCGGACACAAAGGAGCGAATGGAGGCGTCGGTCATCGGGTACCGCACGAAGTCGAGGTCTATGTCCTGGGTTGCGCGGCGCCCGCTCCCCGACAGCGCGCACATCAGGACCCCTCCCTTGACCGTCACTCGGTCGCGCATGCCGGATGCCGCCAGCTTTGAGAGGATCACGTCCTGGCAGACGCGCGCGGTCGCGTTGAGGCAGGAGTAGCCCTCCTCGCGCTCGTAGCGCGCCCTCATCTCGTTCAGGTCCATCAGAATACCTCCTCCATGGCGCGCTCGAGGTGTGCCTCGCCGTGCGGGATTGCCTCCGCGTAGTCTTGCAGCCTGTATATGTCCAGCCGCTCCGACCGCCTGCGGAACGAGGCGACGGCCTCCCGGTAGAGGTCGTAGGGCAGCTTGTTGCGCGAGCGCATGAGCTCGAGGAGCATGCGCTCGGGGTCGTAAGCGGCAAGCTCGGTCCCGTCCACCGAGACGGTCGACCTCCCGACGCCCAGCCATCCCTCCGGGATGAAGTGCTGGCGCACGGCGGCGTCGCGTATCTTGGTCCCACCGCGCTTCGTGGCCAGGTCGATCCGGTCGGGGGGCGCGGTCACGAGCCCGTGGGCGTAGAGCGCGGTCTGCCCGGTCAGGATGCCCCCGGGGTAGCGCTTCGCGATCACGGCGAGGGCGTCCTCGTCCCGGTTGGTCGAGTACATCCCTCGGCCGACGGGGTGGAGCGTCCCTTCCGACACCGCCTTGCGAACGCGGTACCTGCTCCCGAGTTCAGCCAGCGCCTCCCGGTAGGTGATCACCATGCCGACCTCCCCTCGAAAGCCATATAAGCCTACATCTGATGACAATTGTAGGCTTATATGGCTTTTCATGGAACGACTCATTGCGGCACCTCCCTCGCCATGACGGTGCCTTACTTTGATGGCCCTTTCCTCGTTTGCATCTGCTATATGAAGGAACGTCGATTCTGGTGCTCGGGCGAAGGCGCTACGCGATGAAATTCTCCACCAGCGTAACCATGGAGTCCTTCTCGCTTGGGTCAGAGAGGGCAATCATGAGCGTCATGGCCGCGAGCGCGTTGTCCTCCACGCGGAGTCTTTCGCCGTTGCGCAGTATCCCGTTCTTGTCGAGGAAGTGAATGAAGAGCGCCGCTGCAGAGCGCTTGTTGCCATCCAAGAATGGATGGTCCTTCACTACGAGGTAGAGAAGGTTGGCGGCCTTTGCTTGAACGGAGGGATATAGGTCTTGGTCGCCAAAGCCCTGATAGAGGGCGCTGATGATTCCGGCGAACTGGTTGTCCCGCTCTCGTCCGAACAGGGTGGACGACGAGTAGAACGGTAGGCTGCGGACGACTTCGAGTGCTTTGGTGTAACCGAGCTCCCAGTTGGGCTCGTTGCCCTGGGGCGCCTTCATCCTTCCCGTGTCGTATTCATCGAGCAGAGTCAGGCTCGGAAGGTACTTCTGTAGAATTTCTGCCGCACCGGAGAGTTCCGGAGTACTCGACCTCTCGAGGACCTTGAAGACCGTTCCGAGCGCCTCGAGTCTCTTTTGGTTGATGGAGTATCCCTGGAGTAGATGCTGCTTGAGCACGCCATTTGCCCACCGGCGGAAGTACACGCCCTGCTGAGACTTCACGCGGTAGCCAACCGAGATGATCATGTCGAGGTTGTAGTGCTCGACCTGACGTTTGACCGTTCTTGTTCCCTCTAAGCGAACTATTTCAAAAAATGAAATAGTTCGAATTCCGGCAAGCTCTTCCTTTGCTGCGGAATGAATGTGCTTGGAGATAGTCGGCACTCCGCGCCCGAACAACGTCGCCATCTGCTGCTGGGTTAGCCAGACCGTATCGCCGTCGACGCGCACGTCAAGGTGGACTGCGTGGTCGGGGTCCTCGTACAAAGCGATCTGCTGGCTTGCGTTGGAATTGTCCATGATGTATGCCCCTTCGGTTTAGTCGACATGCTATGATCCGCACGCCGGAGGACGAGTGGTTTCAACATGCCGGTATTGCGTAGCTTCAACCGGCATCCCGCCGGTCAGTCGGCGTCGCGTGCGCCGGCTAAGCCAGGGTCGGGGCAGCGGGGATCCGCGGCGCCGGCGCTTCGTACCATTGGGGGCCTCCGAAGCGACTTTCACTCTGTCTTATTCTGGTAAATACAGTGTACCACGAAACGCGAACATGCGTACGTATTTCTGTTTAAATTTTAGCTGGACGCGGCGGTGTGTCGTCCTCTGCCTTGTTCTCCGAAGCCAGCTGTATTCCGGGCCGCGGTTCTACAAGGCAGGGGGTAGTCAGATGGATAGGATTATCCTTCTCCTACTTCTCTTGACCTTCCTGGTCATCCTGAGCAAGTAATGGGCTTTAGTGGGTGCCAAGCTCTACTTTGCTTGCCATCTGGTTCAGCTAGCTGGCATTGTGGTCGGCGTGCGCGGCGCCCTTGCCCATGCCAACTGGGACTTTTCGGCAAAGCGCGAGGGATATCTTGCCCGTGCCGTGCACCCGGGCAACTTCAGCGCCGTTACGGGCGCCTGCCAGATGGTCCGTCGCGACGTTTATGAACGGGTTGAAGGCTGCGACGAGAAGTTTGCCGTCGGTTTTAACGATGCGGATTTTTGCCTGCGCGTATGGGGGCTACCGCACCATCTTTACACCTTATGCTGAGCTGCACCACTACGAGTTCACTTCGCGCGGCAGGGAAGAGGCCAGCGAGGAAAAGCTGCGCCGTTGGAAGCGCGAGCAGGCACTGTTTATGCAGCACTGGCTGGAGTTCTTCTTGACGGGTGATCCGTGGCTGGGGCCGAACCTTAGCAGCGAGTGCGTGTATGGTGCGCTGAAAATTACTGTGCTTGTTCTGGCTTGTTGCTAGGCGTAGCGCGCGTCCCGCCGGTTGAGAAGCTCGCAGTAGTTCGACACCGCCTCTACCTGCGGCGCCTGCTCCTGCGGCTCCTCCGGCTGCCCTTGCTGCCCTGCGGCTTACCATCCTACTCACCCACGTATGACTCCCGTGCCCCGAGCGGGCAAAAGGAAATGCCCACAACGTCTCCGTTGCGGGCATTCTCCGGGCCGGCCACAAATAGCTTTATCGAATCCGATTGCTCTTCATCATCCGGATCGTTGGCGTCTCGTCGGCAAAGTCATCGTCTATCTGTAGTTCAAGGGGCACCGTAATGGAGCTTCCCAGCGCGGTCGCGGTTCCCGGGGCGAATGCGGGAAGGCGCATGACCTGGCCATTTGATATGGAAGGGATATTGCGGCGAACGTAATCGAGGTCGTAAGAGTTCTGAATGCGGTGGATTATGAAGGTTCCCGTCTGAGAGAGCACGACGCGGGAAAGCTCACTGGGGATTTGGCTGATGGCGGTAAGGTAAATGCCAAACTTACGGCCCTCCCGTGCAATTCGATTGAACACTGAGTCGTCTGTCAGGTCTGCATCCCTGATATAGCGATGCGCCTCGTCAAAAATGAGATAGATGGGTGTCGAGGAGCCTCTTCCTGCATCTAGGCTAGCCTGAAAGAGGGTGCGCGCAACGTAGTGGGAAAACAACTTCAATCCTGACTCGTCGATTATCTGAGATACGTCTAGCACAAGAATGCCATGCCCCTTGTTTAAGAGGGCAGCAATTGACTCGCCCCGCTCAAGTGAGAAGAGGTCTTGCGAATACCTTTCCCTAAGGTTTCTAAGCTGAGTAACCAGCCCCTCTGAATACGACCTTATCTGACGGTTGCCCCGCACTTCTTCTTCGTCGAACACGAAGTCAAGCGCATCAACGACGTCAGAGATTGAGACCTCGCTTTTAGGTTTTTCGTACTCACATAAGATGCGTTCGATATTGGGAAGTCCATCGGACATGTATTCGTCCTCGATGAACTCCTTCAAAAGGGACTCAAGCCCTTCGACGACATCTTTCGATATGTTTCCGTATTCCAGGTTGAAAGACACTAACAGGTTATGAGCGGTCTGAGGGCGAGAGAAAGGTCCGGACTCGCGTTCGAGAATCTTGTTAAGTTCTCCCTCAATCGGCTGGTAATACTTTGAGACCTGAAACTTCCTCGCTGCGTGGCTATCGATGCTCGTGTCCCGAATTGCGGTATATGCAAAGGCAGCAAATAGCTTCTTCTTGCCCTCCTCGTTGAGGTGGGAGTATCTCACGGCCCTCTCAAGCAGAGGTTTCTGGATGCGTCGCGAGGGGTCGAGAATAGCTGACCAGTCATCCATCGACAACTCTCCGGGCGCGAGGTGGTACTCATCAGCGCCGATTCGTCTCGTGCAGCCGTAACCGCCGCGCGTGAGAAAGTCATAATCGCCGTGCAGATCGAAGACGAAGAATCGGGGCTCTGCATCGAGCGCGTCCTCGGCATCTAAGAGCGATGCCGCCCTATCAAGCAGGAGCCGCGCGGTTGAGGACTTTCCCGAGCCGGTATTACCGAGAATAGCGAGATGACCAGAGAACAGGGAATCGATATCAAAAGTGGGTCTTACTGAATCGTACCCAGCGAGGGACCCAATCTCGACTCCTTCCCGCACGCAAAAGACCCTCTTGAGGATTGATTCATCGCAGGCATAGACATTGGAGCCGACCATGGGGAGGTCTACTACGCCGGGCACGTAGGAAGATCCTTCAATCTCTCCAATGGGGACGGCGGTGAAGATATAGCTCGTGCTAAACCTCGACGACGGCTGGTCGGAATACGGTCTCTCGGCCTCTTCTGCGGAAACCACGCGGAAGATAACCTTGGTAGATATGGAGAGGTAGGCGAAGAGGTACTGGTTGAGCCCGTTCAAATGCCTGGGCTCGCCATTGAGCATACGATCGGAAAAGTCGGAACGCGACGCGCGGAGCCTTATCTTCTCTTGGTCCATGTAGCAAATAGTGCCTATCAGCCAACCCGGCTTGGGGACTCCGTTATTCATTCCCGTCACCAAGCCCCAGAGATCCAGATGCAGCATCGTCTCCGAAGGTGATTTCAGGCCCGATAAAGTCAGCGAATTCCGAGAAATACAGCGGACGCTTGGGCTTCGGATCCCTTTCGCTTGGATATACGAAATAGGCGTTCGCGCCACCTGCTCTGTCGAAGAAATCCCGTGTGGGGGAACCAATATCGGTCTCTGCTGGGTTGCCGACGAAGGCGAGAAGAGTGAAGTCAGGACTCGCAAGAGCCTGCCTGATTAGGTTCGATATATGCGAGTCTGCAAAGCTGAATCCGCACGTCAGAAGAACGGTGTTGGGAACGGCGAGGATGTTTACGAACTCGCGAAACATATCGCTATAAGGAGTGCCTTGCGTTAGGGCATATTTGGAAGTCATCGGGGCAATAAGCTGTTTGTCGCCTTGGTATTCGTCGGCGATGTCGGGAAACTTTGGGGCCCTTACGACGTTACCGTCATAGACCCTCCAGTTGATGGAGCCGTGCATCTTGTAAAGGCGGAAGAAGGGGTTCACCGGTTCGTAGTGGTCTCTGAACCTCTCATCGAGGTCAATCGGCCTGCGATGGTATTCCCGCGGGCTGAATGTGGGCATCAGCGCGTTCGAGAACCCGTCGACATAGGCGTAGTCGCTCGATTCAAGGGCCATCTCATGGAATAGGTCGTAGTTCGTGGTGAAGAGGTTGACAACATCGAAGGCAGCCTGCCCTCCGCGCGCAAGAATCTGGCGGGATATACCAAGTCCCTGAACGAATCTGCGGTAGCTATCGAGGACGTCTGAGTGTTCTGTGTTGTATTTTATATCGACGGACTCGAGAAAGGCCTTGCGAACTGCATCGGAAACCCTCTTGTCTTCATCGGCGCTATCTAGAGAGCCCTCGATGCGCTGACTCAGCCACGAAAGGAGGTTCTCGATGTTCGAGTACTTCGCAGGGTCTTCGTTATCTCGACGTGCAATTTTGGTTATTCGACTTTCCAGAAGGGTAGATAGCTCGGGATCTTTGAGCTTGAGGTCCGCTCGCATGTTCCTGAAGGTTTCACCCATCAGGGGAATAGCCGGAGTAGATGCGCCTGAGCCGATAAGCGTGGCCAGGTTGATCGACCTGGAAAGAATGCCTTGGACAAAATGTCGGGCTTCCGAGGCGTTTACCTCACGCCTTGTTGCACCCCTCTGCAAGATAAAAAGGGATGTGGGGGATTCCTCCTGCACATCGGAGGGTGCGTCATTCGGTATATTCATCGCGTTGTCAGACATGGTGTGCTCCCTATAAACTCAAAAACCTCTGCTCGAACGCGCCCGGGAACTGGAACATTCGCTCCTTGCCCCAGATACTCACCCACGTCATCACCACGCCGTCGTTGCAGACGTACTTGGTGTCCGCTGACGGCTCGATCCACTTACTCATGTCGTCTTCCGTCGCGTCGGGGTCATCGTCGTTGCGACCCTTGTACCCGCGCTCTGCAACTGCGTAACGTTCGAGGGACGGGAATCTTCTGCGATCGCCTAACTATTCCGCCGCCGTGTATCATGTCCCTGTAAGCGGACTCGATAGGATTCATCCGTGCACGCCAGCGATGCCCTCATACAGACGGTCGCGACCGTCTGGGTTCCCATAACCCACATCGGGCCGGCCCTGGGCAAGGTCCCCAACTACATCAACAACTTGATCTCGCGCGGGCCGACTCCGCGCTGCGACACCATGGCCGCCATGCTCGGCGTCTGTGGCTACGCTCTCTGCGTGATCCTGCGCGAAGATGTCCCCGAGACGGTACTGTTTATTGATTATGGATTATCGTCATCGGGTACAATCGAAGAGCCTTTATACAAACAGGAAGGGTATCTATGCAGCTTTCTGAGCAGCTTCTTCATACGACGATACGAATTGAAGCATCGCTTCCCTCAGGAGAGTGCTCGGTTGGAACTGGTTTCTTTTTCAAATTCTGCGATGACGGCAAGACATTTGTTCCTGCCGTCGTGACCAACAAACATGTGGTCAAGGGCGGATATGAATACCGGGTCATCTTCTCGCGAGCCGACGAGAACGGCAACCTGCTCAATATAAACGAGCGGCTGACCATGCGTGGCTCGGACAGCGATTGGATTTCGCATCCAGACGAGAACGTGGACTTGTGTGTACTGCCTATTGGCCCTGCTCTCAACGGTTTTATCCAGGCGGGTAAGCATCTGCTCACTATACCGCTCAGTCTGGAGCTGCTTCCGACGAAGACGCTGATTAAAGACATGGGCTGCATGGAAGAAGTGACCATGATCGGGTACCCCAACGGCATCTGGGACGAGGCCAACAACTTGCCAATCGTGCGCAGGGGAATCACGGCGACTCCCTACAGATACGATTATCGGGGCGAGAAGGAATTCTTAGTGGACATGGCTTGCTACCCGGGTTCAAGCGGTTCCCCTGTCTTCCTGTACAACGAGGGAACCTATCTCGAGAATGGCGCGGTCGTCGTGGGAAGCAGACTCTATCTGTTGGGCATTCTACGCGCTGTTCCCATTAGAAACGTTCTCGGTGATATCACCGTATCTACGATTGCTCACGTAAACGTTCAAGACATGTTGAACTTGGGCATCGTCATCAAGTCCGAACGCCTGAAAGACTTCGACCCAATCTTGAGAGAGCGCTTGAGTGTTCCAGAATAATATTTAGGTCGCCCGCCGCACGTGGCGTTGGCGCACCCGAGCGCTGCGGGCCTCGGTAGTCCGCGCCGAGTGCCGTCACCCGGCCTGTAGTGACCCTCACGTCATCGGTATGCCCGCGCCCCGGCCCTTCGCACACGGGTATGTCAGCGCCACGGCCGGCGGGCGGCCAGCTGCCGGCCCGTTCGAAGCCCTACCTGAGTAGCTCGTTTGACCTGTATCGTTTTTTTCGGACACGCAGGCTGGAAGGACCGCGACACCGCGGTGCCTTAGACTGCATGTGGGCTGATAAACGAAAGGATTGCCGAATGGTCGCCAATCAGAAGAAGTACACCGACGGGATCAGGCGGGAGACCGCCGACTACGTCATCTCGACAGGGTGCCCATAGCCCAGGCCTGCGACGAGCTCGGGCTCAACGCCAAGACGGTTAACGACTGGGCGCTCAAGCGCCGGCGCGAGCTCTCCGGCGAGCCCGACCCGAGAGCCGAGGACCGCGAGCTGCGCGAGGCCAAGAAGCGAATATGCGAGCTCAAGATGGAGAATGCGTTCCTAAAAAAGCCGCTGCCTTCTTCGCCAAAGAGAAGCACTCTAGCCAAGTGCGGGCTCGTGTTGCCGGAGAAAGGTAGCTTCGCGCTGACCATGATGGCCGGGGTGCTGGGGGTGAGAAGGTCGGGCTACTGGAGCTGGGCATCGAACGGCTGCCCTGAGGACGACTGGTCCGAGGTCCACGACGCCGTGCGGCGCGTGTGGCTCGATCCGACAGGCGCTTCGAGGCCCGCTTCATGAGGTGCTTCCTGTCCGACGTGCCTCGGGGCACGACCCTCTACTGCGCCAGCAAGGGCCGGTACGGCTCGCGCAAGATGAACGCGTCGCTCGATGGGTTGGCGTCGCCGCCACCCGCCGCCGTCAGCCGTCGCCGGGCCTTCCACATCATGAGGGGGAACGGCCCGGTTGGCGCATGCGGCAGGAAGAGGTTCAAGGTGCACCCCGGGGCGGTCAACGAGGCCGACGTGCCGAACGTCGTCGCGCGCGGCTTCGGCGGCAGGGCGCCGCGCACCCATATATGCAGCGACCTGACCTACGTGCGCGTCGGGGCCTCGTGGAACTACGTCTGCCTGCTCGTCGACCCCTGCAACAGGGAGTTCGTCGGCCACTCCGCCGGGCCCAGGAAGGACGCCCGGCTGGTCAAGCCGGCGTTCGCGACGCCCTCCTTCCCGATCCCGGACATCGAGGTCTTCCACACGGACCGCGGCAGCGAGTTCGACAACGCCGAGATCGACCTGATGCTCGAGGCCTTCGGCATAGAGAGGTCGCTATCGGCCAGGAGCTGCCCCTACGACAACGCCGTCGACGAGTCGACCAACAGGATACTGAAGGCCGGACTCGTCCACCGCGAGACGTTCGGCACGACGCGCGAGCTCCGGGCCAAGCTCTCGGACTACGTGCACCGGTGCAACAACTTCAGGATCCACTCGACGCTGGGCTACATGTCGCCGGTCGAGTTCCGGAAGGCGGGGCTGTCCCTCCCGGAATCGTCCAAATAGGTGTTGCCAATCCAACCGCCTCTTTGATTATCAGCCGGGGCTATCTCGGCTTTTTTGATTGGGGCGGTTGTTATGTTGCTGAATCTTTAAGGGACGAAGATTGTTTTTCAAAGGCCCACGATGTGCATCTGGTCACTCATATCTTTTCGAGACAGAACGATAAGAAGCTATATGATTCTCTTGTTTAAAGATGGTGAGTTCGATGATTCCCAGATTCCAAGAACTATTAGGTCTCTCCTAGATCCCTCTCTTCTTGCCCATTAGAAGATTCAAAGACGCGCGCGAGCGTTGCTTACTGGCGTTTGATTCATGAAGACCACGCTCTACTTTTCTTGAATGCGTTAGTCAGGCCACTCTTTCGATGAAGCCCCAGACGCCTCTGATACAAGCGAAACATTGGGGCATTTTGCTGTATTTCGCGGCTGCGTACACGCTTTCGTCGTCCGCCACGTGCTTAAACGAATTGCGTGCTTCAGTGGATTTTCGTGTCACTGGCGCTTGTGCTGTTTGGGGCGCCGCTAATTGCTTCAAAAACTAGAGCTAACACTGTGTCTATAGAAGGACTGAAAAACAAAAGTTTGCTGAGAACGTAACCTGCTTTTTATAAGAGCAGATTTCCGTCTGCCTTTATAACAATTCCCGCGCTTCGAATAACTGGACTTCCGATGCAGAAGGGATTGTAAGATAATCTTCTCTTAGTAACATCATTTGTGACGGGGGATTCGATATGAAAAAGGCATTGCGTGCCTCAACAGCTTTTTCTCTTGCTGGTCTTTTGACCATTTCATCCTTTATGGGCCCTGTGACTGCCGCCTACGCTGTGAGCAACGTCCCGTCTGCGGACGCTACCGTGGACGCTGCGACTGCAGACAATGATGGCGTGGCCTCGCGTGATGCGGGCTCTGTCGATGTTGGCGCTGCAGATGACTCATCGTCGGCAACGAACGTTGACGAATCGGCTGATAAGGATTTTGGCGTTGATGTATCTGAGAACTATCAGCAGGCTGAACCGGTCGATTCTTCTTTCCAATATGTATATCTTGCCTCCCCGAGCCTTCCCAGCGGGACTGATCAGGTCGTTGCCTTTGCTACTCCCGATGACGACGATAGCCTTTCCTCCGCAACTCTCAACTATGTAAGTGCCAATGGGATTCAGGGGACTATTGAAGCATCTGGAACGGCTGACAATTCTGCTGCCTTTGTATTTGGCTCGACGTTGAAATCCAATACTTACTTTCTGACTTCGATAACCTATGTTTTGCGGGCCGATGACTCTGAGCATGAGTTGGATCTTTCCGACAGGGATTATTCGTTTACGGTCGTTGATAGCTCTGTGAGCTCCGAGGGCACTTCTGTTTACTATGCAGACGGTGATGGCAATGCCGTTGAGGCTCAATCAATCCAGCAGGCGTTGGAATGCGCTGATTCGCCTGATGGAGTATCTACCTACGCTGAGCGCTCCGCGCGTAATGTGGGGGTTATTGCACTTGACGCCGGACATGGCGGGGTGGATTCTGGCGCTCAGGGTAATGGCAAGAGTGAAGCCGACCTTACCTGGAAGATCATGACAGCCTGCAAAAATAAACTTGAAGCTTACGGCTTTAAGATCGTTCTTGCGCGCGAGCAGTCTGGCTACTATCCCAGCAATGATTATCTTTATCGCGTACAGCGCTGCATTGATCAGGGCGCGCAGGCCTTTGTTAGCTTTCACATCAACTCTGGGTCTTCTGGAGCTCACGGCGCAGAAGTTTATGCTCCTACCGCAAATGGCACCGACTACACGCAGGTCTCTGTTGAGCTTGCCAACAAGGTCATGAACAACCTTGCTGCTATGGGACTAACGTACCGCGGCGTATTTCAAATGGAGGTAGGCGACGAGTTCGCCGTTATCCGCTGCGCTCGCGAGCAGGGAATTCCAGGTATTCTTATCGAACATGGCTTTATCTCGAATTACGGTGATGTGGTCAACTATTTCTCGGACGATGGTTGCCGCCGTCTTGGCGAGGCTGACGCTGCCGCAATCATCGCGCAGTTCCCGCATCCCTACTCCGTCAATGGAATTTCCTTCTCGGAAGAACTGGGACATGCGGGGTCAACGGTAAAAATCGGTGTAAATGTTAGCGGCAAGACTGATGGCCTTAGATATAAGTTTGTTTGGCATAGGGCTGGGTCTGATTGGAGTGATTCCAATTGGGGTGTAATCGGTCAAGACTTAACTTCGCCGTCGATTTCTTGGACCCTGCCCCAGGCTGGTGAATATGAGATCTATGTTGATGTCATTGACTCCAATGGGTATGTGACTAGCACTTCTAAATACAAAGTTGTTAATTGGTCTCTTGAGTCGCTCGAAGTCTCGGGCGACGCCCGCTGCGGCAAGCCGGTCAAGCTGCAGGCCAAGGTGTCCGGCGACGCCTCCGGCCTCAAGTACAAGTTCGTCTGGGAGAAGGGCGGCTGGGCCAAGTGGGGCGTCGCCCAGCAGCCCTCCGCTTCCTCCTCCTGCGAGTGGACCCCGACCGAGCCGGGCGTGTACACCGTCTACCTCGACGTGATCGACGGCTCCGGCCAGAGGCACCTGACCCGCAAGGTCACGGTCGGCGAGCGCTACTCCGTCGAGTCGCTCGACGTCTCGGGCGACGCCCGCTGCGGCAAGCCGGTCAAGCTCCAGGCCAAGGTGTCAGGCGACGCCTCCGGCCTCAAGTACAAGTTCGTCTGGGAGAA
>NZ_QSPM01000013.1:0-29600 GCF_003466445.1 Collinsella sp. TM05-38
TCGCGCAGGCGACGACGTGGTCGCGCTGCGACGAGAGGGCGCGGGCGGCCTCGAGGGCCTCGCCGCGGCCCGGGACCCCCGACAGGGAGTCCGGCACGCCCAGGGCGGTCCGCGCGATCACCGCGGCGTCGCGCTCGTCGGTCTTGGCCTCGCCGGCGAACAGGCCCGCGGCGCGGCTGGCGACGAGCCCGGGCAGGTAGGCGACCTCCAGCCCCGCGGCGCGGGCCCGCCTCACGGCGAGGGACCCTATGTTGCGGAACTGGTCGACGACGACGAGCGTGCCGGCGGGCGCGGAGGCGAACAGCGCGTCGAGCTCGGCCTCCCTGTTGCGGACGGGGGCGCTGGCCAGCACCTCCCCGTCGCGGTCGATCAGGCAGGCCCAGTGCGATGACTTGCCGACGTCCAGGCCGAGCACGGCCGCGGGTCTGGTGGATGGCGCTTTCACGGTGGTATCCTTCCGGTAGTCGTTCGACCGGATGGCCTCCCCCTCGGCACTCACATTACCAGCCGCGGCACCTGCCCGGCACTTTCCTATCAGCCGTCGGGGGCGGCGCGTCCCGCGCCGGCAGCACCCAACGGGCCCTCTCGGGGGCAGGGACGTTCGGCCGTGCGCGGGCGCCCGGTCGGCGGCCCGTTCTGGGCGCGCCTCAATCGTAGCCCGAGACGGGCCCGGGCTGACAATTTCGACTGTAATGGACGTTCTTAAATGACTAGTCATTAGGGACACTCCTTGGCATGGCCCGCGCCAGCAATAGATACCACTTCACAGCACCGTCACAGGTGTAGCGGCTTTGTGTGGGCGCGGCACGCGCTGATTGAGCCGCCAACCGAGGGGCATAAAGCAGTTGAGCGAAAACGGTTGCCCCTTTCCCGTTCGCTCGAGGATCATGTCCCCCTTTTCCGCGGAAACCCCGGCAGTTGCGAAGAGCTGCCGGGGTTTCTGTCGTTTGAGAGGTTGGGCTGGCGGGCGGCGATCGAGCTGTCGAGCCGGTGGTTCGACACGCGCAACGCGCGGCCTCGGCAACTTGCAGGCCACGGCAACGTCTCCCCCACCGCGCCCCGCGCTATACTCGTCCGCATGGATATCAACGCACGCAACATAGCAACACCCGCCGCGGTCGCACCGGCAACGGCAGTGCCCACCCCCGTCGTGGGCCGCTTTGCCCCGTCGCCCTCGGGCCGCATGCACCTGGGCAACGTGTTCAGTTGCTTGTGCGCGTGGCTTTCGGCCCGCAGCCAGGGCGGCAGCATCGTGTTGCGCATCGAGGACCTCGACGATCGCTGCAAGCGACCGGAGCTTGCCGTTCAACTGATTGACGACTTGGCCTGGCTGGGGCTCGAGTGGGACGAAGGCCCCTACTATCAGCACGATCGCCTAGACCTGTACGAAGCCGCCTTGCGCCAGCTGCAAGACGCCGGCCTCACCTATCCCTGCTTTTGCACGCGCGCCGAGCTCCACGCCGCAAGCGCGCCGCACGCCAGCGACGGCACGCCCATCTACCGCGGCGCCTGCCGCGCTCTTTCTGCCGAAGAAGTTGCACGCCGCAGTGCTCTGCGCGCCCCGGCCACACGCCTGCGCGTGCCCGCCGTCGATGACCTCGCCGACGACGTGGTCGAATTTGTTGACCGCACGTACGGCGCCCAATGCGAAGCACTCGCCACCGAGTGCGGCGACTTTTTGGTCCGCCGCAGCGACGGCGTTTTTGCCTATCAGCTAGCCGTGGTGGTCGACGACGCCGCCATGGGTGTTACCGAGGTCGTGCGCGGATGCGACCTGCTGGGCTCCACGCCCCGCCAGATCTACCTGCAGCATCTGCTGGGACTTGCCACGCCGCACTACGCGCACATTCCGCTGCTCATGTCGCCGGACGGCCGCCGCCTTTCCAAGCGCGACCGCGATCTGGACCTAGGCGAACTCCGCGCCCGCTTTGGCATACCCGAGGCACTGCTGGGATGGCTCGCCGGGCAAACGGGCATCGCGCCGGACACCACACCGCACTCTGCCGAGCAGCTGGCCGAGCACTTTAGCTGGGACGTCATCCGCGCACACCGCGAGAACATCACCGTAATGGCCGAGTAGTCAAATACGCCCCGCCCCCTCGCCCCCCCCTCAACGAGGACATAATTCTGCGTCTTGTTATGTACGGAATAATTCCGTACAATTGTGCCAAGGAGGTTTTTGCCATGCCAACGATTGAGAAACAACGCCGTATGGATCTAAGGTTGACCGAACGTCAACGCCTTACTTACGAGCGCGCCGCGGCCTTGCGCGGGCAAACTCTCACCCAATGGGCCACAGCCCACCTTGACGAGAGCTCCGCACGTGATATCGCCGAGGCATCAACAACCTATCTTTCTCCTGATGGTTTCGATGCATTTTGCGAAATGCTCGATTCCCCCATGCCCCAAGCCGCAAAAGCGCTGCTTGACCGTAAAGCGGTTTGGGAATGAGCACATTTACCAAGCCCGTTCAACTCCCCGTTGGCCAAGGCATCGAGGCTTTCCACTGCGGAAATACTCTTGTAGACGGATGGGCTAAAAACAGATCAGCCTCGGCGCGAAGAAGAGGATCAGCAGTTATATACGCATCGTATTGCGACGGCGCAGTCGCTGGGTTTTATACGTTGTGCACGCACTCCGTGGCTCGCGAAAATGTTGATGGAGGATGGTTCGTGCGAAACTCCCCCTCCCAAGTCCCCACAGTGCTGCTTGGAATGATGGGGGTCGATGAGAAGTTCAAGGGGCTTGGTCTTGGAGCTTCACTGCTCAAAGATGCCATCGAGAACGCCTTGAAAATTTCTGCCCTAGCAGGAGCGCGAGCTTTAGTTGTCGATCCAGTAGATGATGAGGCGGCAGCATTCTATGAACATTTTGGCTTCGCCACCCTACCGGGCACCAACCGAATGGCGCTGAAACTTTAGATCGTCGGGCGACATCTCCTCCAGCTCCCAGCATGCCCTAAGTTACCCTACAAATAAAGATCACTACTGAAATGTAGGGTAACTACCCAAGGTATCGTATGAAGTTCTCGCTATTCCCACCCCTACGCAACATCCCAGGGCTGGAGTTCGTCGCCCAGGCGAACGATGCAGTCGTAGAGCACGGTATGGCGCTCGGCCGGGTTGGCATCCCGATGGAAATGCCCGTAATACCAGCGCTTGTAGTCCAAGCGATCTTCCAGCTCATCGAAAAATGCCGTAAGCCGATCAACGGCGGGGTAATTCCAGCCGGACGCCGGATAGAACGTGGACGAAAGCATGCGCGTGGAGCAGTGTGGGTGATTACGTAGTCGACCTTCCAGCCCACGCTGCCGAGCTTTGTCCGTGCCTCCTCAAAGTTGCGCTCGTCCGGCAGCTCCTGCGGCCACCAGCTGGAATACGGTATGCAGTATTCCTTGTCAACACTCGTGGCACCGCCCATGGTAAAGACCGTTGAGCCATCGAGTTCAAAAACCTCGCCGCGCGTCAGGCGCCGTACGGGAGAGGTATCCGACAGGCGCTGCGTCAGCCCACCGTGCCATAACTCCATGGGTCGCTCCGCCCAGTGATCGAAACGCTCGTGGTTGCCGTCGATGAACAGCACGGTATAGGGGCGCGACTCCAGCCAAGCGATGTCGGCGCATTCCTCGGCAGAGAAATCCCACGGAAAGCCAAAGTCGCCCGCAATGATGAGATAGTCGTCGCTCGTCAAACTATCCCCAAGATCCCAGTCGCGCAGCTTTTGCATGTCGACGCCGCCGTGAATATCGCCCGTCACATAGACCGTCATCGGATCACCACTTCCCTGTAAGTCGCTAGCCCGCATTCTGCACGATCACTAAGCCAACCGTTCCAGCCCTTCCATCCCTTAGGGCTTACCCCTCGTTCTTCCATCCAAACGGGTCAAGCACCCAAAAAACCAGATCGAGCGCGCTGCCGGTCATCATGGCGCCGGCAAGGGCCATGCAAATGTGTAGAGAGACGGCACTTCGGAGCACGTCGAACGGCCCCAGAACAGCCAGCAGCGCGACCGCTGCGCCGGCAAGGCACAGCACGAGGCACGGCCCCGCGTCCTTGACGTACTTCTTTGCGAGATGCTTGGTGTTGTCACTCATTACTATCGAGCTCCTTAGAGGGTCGTTGTTCAGGTACATGCCGCCGCGGCAGAGCAGGGCGACAGGGTAAGTGTCACATGTCGTGCGGACATCAATGAAGAAACCGCCTGCTCGACCAACCCTTGACGCCGTTTTGCACCGGCACCCCATCCCCCGCTATCGAGGTCTAATACTTTTCCCGAGAAGTGAACGGCTGATTTTGGACCCCTGAAACATCCGCATTTTTCGGCCGCAAAATCGCAGGATTTCAGCACCGAAACCGCAGGAAACGATACGCTCAAAGTGTCGATGCTTCGGCGGTCCGATTTAGCTCGTTCACTTCTCCGGAAAAGTATTAGACCTTGATTCTTTGCTGCCCCGAGGGTGCGGCGCTTCCTTCTCTGGAACCCTCACTAGCACTGGCACCCCTAGCCGCTGCGACCGCAGGCATGCCTATAATGAGACATGTTTCCTAATGAGAAAGGAATCCAGCTATGAACGAAGCCAAGCTCGCCGATTTGAACGAAATCCAGGACTTTTTCAACCGTGTCGACAGGCCCTCTGTTGAGCCGATAGGCGTCAAAGACTTTATTGGTTGGTGCAACAATCCCTACAAAAATGATTCCAATAGGACAGTAGATGACCAGGCCAATGTGCTTGGTCAAACCGTACGCAGCCTAAATTGCCTTAATGAAGACAGGCTTATGGAGATGAAATCTGCCCTGAAAGAAGGCAGGTGGAATGAATGGCTTAAAAACAATGGTATAAAAGCATCACCGGAAGATGCTGTTTTCTACCTTGCGCTTAAACACCGCACCGACAGCCAAGGGCATTACCGCTTTTACTTCGACAAAGATTCGGTTGCAGAAATCGATGCCTTTAATCCTTTCAAGGACAATACGACTGTTTTAGATCAGCAGTGGCATGTGCTCATCTCCCTGCTTGCGTTCCGTGACGTCGCCCATGCCCTAAGCAACGAGCGGCACGAATGCCATTGCCTATACCAGCACATTAAAGACTGGGACAAAGGTGACTTGAACGCCCTGGAACTGCGATTCAGCCGTTATGCCTCCGGCACCATTGAACTTCAACTTAGATCAAAGGGTAAAAATTGGCAGCGGCAGCCCTCTTCGGCGATGAACGAATGGCTTAGGGTAGCGTTGTGCAGGCCGTAGGAGAACTAATCGCCCACCAACCTACTCCAGCCCTTGGCCGCTGTACTTCCCCGTCTCCGAGTCGTAGCTCAACACGGCGACCTCGCCGTTCTTCATGACGTTCCCGTCGATGTAGTAGTGGCTGGCCCCGTCATGCCAGATGCCGCGATAGCCCGCAATGCCCGAAACAACCTCGGTGTTGATATGCCCGGCGATAACATCCAGATAGAACTCGCGCCCCACGTAATCGGGCAGCATCATGGTTAACGACTCGACAGCCGTGCCAAGCTTCCAATCCTCCCCGGCTTCCTCGTCAACGCCGGCGTGCACAAAGACCTGGCCGAAGGGGCTCTCGTAAAAGTAAGGGAGCTTGCGAACCCACGCGATGATGTCCGCGTGCTCGGCCTTTATGCGCTCAACCGTAAAGGCGTAGGCCTCCTCGAACTCCCTGAGCCTCAAAAGGTGCTTAACGTGCTTGAATGCCTCGGCGTCTAAGAAGCTCTTGGCCGTTGCCAGATTGCCGTCGGCAAGTATCCATGCCTGCGTGAAATTGGGGTCATTCACCTCGTCAATGTACTCGAGGAACATCTCCTCGTGGTTGCCGCGCAGCGCCACGACGCGATCGCCGTAGCGCTTTTGCAGGTCCATGACGAGCTCGAAGACCCCGAGTGAATCGGGGCCTCGGTCGCAGTAGTCGCCAAGCAAAACCAGCTTGGAATCCTCGGCATCGAGGTCGACGGTGAAAAGCGATGCCTTAAAGGCGTCCAAGCACCCGTGAATGTCGCTCATAGCGTAGATATGCACGTATGACCCCCTGTTTGCGTCGGGACCCCACTCGTTTGCGCCATGCGGCACGGCGGCCCCTCTGATTTCGCGGGCGCCAGGCAGCTTTGCCCTGACGCGCCCTCAACGTTGACAATAAGTATATCTCGCCGTGCGGACACAAATTTACCCTTGGGCTCTAGCCGCTCGGCCTGCGCTTGCCTCAAAGGCCGCCTCCGCGTCACCCAAAAACTCATCCAACATTAATCTTGGCTCAAGAATCGCTTAATCTATAACCTGCACTATAGAGTTCGACCAAGGGCGGGGCGGCGCCGCGCGACGCAGGCCGCCGAACGCAACGCTCGCGCCCGGGCAAATCGCCCGGCGTCGCGCCCATCGAACGAAAGGACAGGTCATGGACGACCTCGAAAAAGTTGAAACCATCCGCACCAAGTGCAACGTGAGTTACACCGATGCCAAGGCAGCACTCGATGCCGCCGACGGCAACGTTTTGGACGCCATTATTTGGCTCGAGTCGCAAGGCAAGACCCAGACCACGTCGGCGCACGCCGCCACCGAGTCCGAGCCGGTAGATGAGCCCTCGGCCGAGATGGTCGCCGCGCAGGCCGCCTACGAGAAGTCGAGCGAAAAGACCGACTTCTCCAAGAAGATGGACAGCGTGTGGGAGTACCTCAAAAAGCTCTTCCGCCTGAGCCTGGACACCAAGTTTATCGCCACGCGCCGCGATGCGATCATCCTTAACATCCCCATCCTGATTCCCATCGTCGCCTTGTTTGCCTGGGGCGCCACGATATGGCTGATGCTGATCGGTCTGTTCTTTGGCATGCGTTACCGCATCGATAGCGACGGCGACGTGCCCGGCAGCATCAACAACCTGATGAATCACGCCGCCGATGCCGCAGACGATATCAAGCAAAATCTGAACGACGACAAGTAATCGCAGACGGGGGCACGCATGGCACGAATCCTGATCGTAGAGGACGAGGAGAAAATCGCCCGCTTTGTGACGCTCGAGCTAGAGCACGAGGGCTACCAGGTGGAGCACGCCGCCGACGGCCGCACCGCCGTCGACCTGGCGCTGGAGCGCGACTACGATCTGATTCTGCTCGACGTGCTGCTGCCGCAGCTCAACGGTATGGAGGTGCTGCGGCGCGTGCGCAAGCACAAGGATGTGCCGGTGATCATGGTCACCGCGCGCGATGCCGTGATGGACAAGGTAGCCGGGCTCGACGCCGGCGCCGACGATTACCTGACCAAGCCGTTTGCGATTGAGGAGCTGTTCGCACGGATCCGCGTGGCGTTGAAGCGCTCGGAGGCCGTGCGGGCGGCTTCGGGCGTTGGCGGCGCTGGGACCGGGGAGGGCGCTACGGGTGCCGGTACCGCCGCGACGTCCCCGGCTAGCGACTCGGCCAAAACCTCTGCCGTGCCCTCCCCCGCCGTGCTCACCGTGGGCTCGGTTGCGCTCGATCCCGACCGCCGCGAAGTCATCGTTGGTAGTTCAACCATCGTACTCACGGCCCGAGAGTTCGACGTCCTCGCCCTGCTTATGGCGCATGCCGGCACCGTGCTCACGCGCGAGCGCATCGCGCACGAGGCGCTGGGTTACGAATACGTGGGAGACACCAACAACATCGATGTGCACATCGCGCACCTGCGCGCCAAGATCGAGGACGCAGGCGGCGCCCGCATCATCCAGACCGTGCGCGGGGTGGGCTATGTCTGCCGCGCATAACGCCGAGACCAAGCGCGTCACCTCCATTGCCCGCGCCATCAACTGGAGCTACATGTGGCGCCGCCTGATGAGCTACGTCTGGCTCGATCTGTGGCTGCTGGTTGTTGCGGCGGCGATCCTGGTCTATGGCTACAACCAGACGCTGCCCGACGGCGTGTTTACCGCAGGCTGGATCCCCGGCGCCACCGTTCACGGCATGTCGTTCGCGCCCGCGCGCGGCTTGGACCTGGCCACGCTCACCTATACCGTCGAGCTTGCGCGCACCACCAAGACCTTCCCCCTCGCGCAGGACCTCATCGCGCTGTGGCCCCTCTATCTTGTCGTTGCGGGCGGGCAAGTCATCAGCGTGCTCAACATGCTCAGCGGCGCTCGCCGCGTGCGCCGCACCATGGCACCGCTCAACGACCTGGCCCTGCGCGTGGACGAGCTCGGCCGCATGCAGCTCTCCGGCGGCAAGATGGAAACGCTGGAGCAGGCAATCGAACGCGCGAGTGTCGACTCGCCGAGCGTCACCACCGGCGACGCCGACCTGGCGAGCATCGAGGTCGCACTCAACCGCCTGCTGCGCCAGATGCAAGAGGCCAAGCTACAGCAGATGCGCTTTGTCAACGATGCGAGCCACGAGCTGCGCACGCCCATCGCGGTGATTCAGGGCTACGTGAACATGCTCGACCGCTGGGGCAAAGACGACCCGGACGTGCTGACAGAATCCATCGCGTCCCTCAAGGCCGAAAGCGAGCACATGCAAGAGCTCGTGGAGCAGCTGCTGTTTTTGGCGCGCGGCGATGCCGGCCGCACCGTACTGAGGCGCGTGGACACCAACCTGGCCGCACTGGTCGGCGAGGTGTGCGAGGAATCGCAGATGATCGATGCCGCGCACACGTATCGGCTGGCGTACGACACTGCGCTCGCCAGCGACCCGCGCTGCGATGCTTCTGTCGACGTGGCGCTCGTGAAGCAGGCCCTGCGCGTGATCGTGCAAAACGCCGCCAAGTATTCGGACGCGGGCACGTCCATCACCTTTGGCGTAGCGCAGGATACGGGCACGGGCGCGATCGACATAAGTGTTGAGGACGAGGGTATCGGCATGAATCAGGAATCCGCAGCTCACACGTTTGAACGGTTCTACCGTGCCGACAACGCACGCGATGCCGGCGCGCAGGGCTCGGGTCTGGGGCTTGCCATTGCCAAGTGGATTGTCGATAGCCATGGCGGCGTTATTGGCGTGACCTCGGTCGAAGGCGTCGGCAGCCGCTTTACGATTCGCCTGCCACGGTAGGAAGCCCCTCGGCATAAAAAAGGGATAAGGCCATGCGGCCCTATCCCTTTTGTTCGTTATGGCAGTTTGTGCGCTACTCGCGGCACAGATGCACGGCGAAGCCGGCGAACTCGCGCTTAAAGTACACGAGCTTGGTAGAACCGTCGGGCAGCAGCGCGCGCGACTCCTCGTTAACCTCGAGCCCACGCTCGGCAAACCACTTCTCGGCCGCATCGATGTCGTTGACGGCAAAGCCGATGTGGCCCTTGGTGCCACGACCGTTCTGCTTCATGACCTCGATCAGCGAATCGTTAAAGTACGAAACCGGGGTCTCGATAACGGGCAAGCCCATCATCGTCGAGAACAGCTCCGCGATCTCCAAGGCGTCTGCCGGGTCGGCGGCGTTGATGCCCACATGGGCGACGCGCATGCCAAAGAGCTCGACCGGATTGGCGTTCTGCTCATTCATACAGGCAGCGCCTACTGAGCCATGACGTCGAGAACGGCCTTCTCGGCAGCAACGCGGTTCATGCCGGTCATGAAGGGCACGCCGCTCACGTACGGGCAGGTGAGGCCCTCGGGGGCAACGGTGGTGGCGATCAGCAGGTCGGCGCCTTCGTCGCAAGCGTCCTTGGCCTCGGAGATGGCGCACTGCACGATCTCATACTTGCCGGCATAACCGTTGGCGTCGAGCATGGTAGCGACCTTCTGGGCAACGAGCGTGGAAGTAGCAGCGCCAGCACCGCAAGCCAAAACGATCTTCTTCATAGGTAATGTCTCCCTTCATGGTTTACTTTAGGTAAGTGTACCGCAGCGAGCGATGGTGCTCGGCCTCGATGCACTTTTGTACCAGTTTGCCTGCGCGCTGCGTATAATACATCTAGTACGTGTTGTCATACCGCCTGTTTTATGAGCGACCGAGGAGCTCAATATGCCCGATTCCCGCACACTCTGGACCGCCGTCGTCATTATTTGTATCGCCGTGTCGGTGTTCTTTAGCGTTAAAAAACGCACCACGTTTAAACGCCTGCAGCAGCTTATGGCCGCCAAGCAGTGGGACGAGTTCGATCGTTTGCTCGACGGCAAGCTCACCAGCATGCTGTACCCGCGCTACAACCGCGACTACCTGCACCTGAACTCCTATCTGCTGCGCGAGGACCACGAACACGCCAACGAGATGTTCGACCTGTTGCTGGGGCTCAACCTGCCCAAGATGCAGCGCGTCGACCTGGTAATTAAGGCCTTTAACTACTACGTTGGCCAGGAGGACCGCAAAAAGTCCAAGGAGTTGCTGCACGAGATCAAGGGCTTTGAGGGCGGTCAGGCCGAAGCAGTCGCGCACGAGTGTCAGCTGATGTACGACACGATGATTCTCAAGCGCCACAACGACATTCCCGAACTGGAGCGCATGCTCAAGGAGGCCGGTGACGACAAGGTCAAGAGCTGCCGCCTGGAATACCTGCTGGCCCTGCAGTACAAGAACAAGGGCGACGAGGCCAAGTTTGCCGAGTACTTGGAAAAGTCGGGCCAGCACTCGATGGCTGTCAACGCGTAACGGGCGGCTTGTGCTAGACTTCTAGTCTCACGGGGGCGTGGCGGAATTGGCATACGCAGGAGACTTAAAATCTCTCGCCGCAAGGATTGTGGGTTCGAGTCCCACCGCCCCTACCATTGGCTTTTACGGGCCCGTATCTCCCAGGGATGCGGGCCCGTTTCTTTTGCACGCCGGTGGGGCTCGAACCCGCGAGGGGGCGAGCGTTAAGCAAACGCGGAGCGTTTGTAGCGAGCCGGCGAGGGCGCCGGCAGGCGACCGAAGCCGGTGCGTATTTGCGAAGCAAATACGCAGACGTCCCACCGCCCCTACCATTGGCTTTTACGGGCCCGTGTCCCCAAGGGATGCGGGCCCGTTTCTTTTAGATGCCGTCAACTGCAGGGCAGCTAATTTGGGACGGGGCTTTTTTGACTACTTTTCCGCCCACCCAATGAGTTTTCTGGGACGGGGATTAAAAAATCATTAGGTACACAATGATTTTTTAATCCCCGTCCCAGAAAACTCATTCATGGAAAGGCTCGGGCGGACCATGTAGCTAAAAAAGCCCCGTCCCAAAAAGACTACTTTTAGAGTGTGCTGAGAGTGGGGGTCCAGGCGATGGTGGGGGTCGCGCCGTCGAGAGTCTCGTTGATGGTTGCTGCCATACCGGCGAGTAGGCTGTTCTCGCTTACTGTGAGCGTGTCGTAGCCGCCGGCGCGCATGAGTTCGCGAATCACCACGGCGCCAGCGAGAATCACGCCCGCACGCTTGGACTGCACGCCCGGCAATGCGGCAATGCCCGTAACACCCAGCGCGGACATGCACTCGATAGCGGTCGAGACCTGCTCCATCGAAAGCTCGCGCAGGTGCACAAAGCTCGAATCGTACGGCTCCAGCTCGTGAACGAGTGCAACGAGCGTGGTGACGGTGCCACCCACCGCGACCAAGCGCTCGGCGCGCTCAAAGTTGTTGGGCAGGCTCTCAAAGTACGCCGTAAACTGCTCGTTTGCCCAGTCGGCAGCAGCCGCAAGCTCACCTGCCAAAGGCGGCAGCGCCGAGAAAAACCGCTCCGTCACGCGACGGCAACCGATGTCCAGTGAGCGCGTTCCCTCCAGCGCAAAGACCCCGCGCTCAGGCGCATAGACGCCCGTCGCGAGCTCCGTCGACCCGCCGCCCGAATCCGCGACGATGATGCGCTCGCCCGCAAAGTCGTGCGCCACACCAAAAAACGTCAGGCGCGCCTCGACCTCGCCCGGAATCACCTGCGGTTCGAGCCCCAGCTCGCGCAGGCCGTCTAGCAGCAGGGCGGCGTTGGACGCATCACGCGCGGCGCTCGTGCATGTGGTGCAGATGCGCACGGCCCCAAAGGCACGGGCTTCGTCCACAAACATGCGGCACGCAGCGAGCACGCGCTCAACGGCCGCCTCGCAAAAGCGCCCCGTCGCGTCCACACCCTCGCCCAAGTCGGTGATCTCGGTATGCTTGGACGATTCCACGATCGCCCCGGCCTCGACCTGCGCCAGCACCAGTCGCGACGACACCGTTCCCAGGTCGATCGCGGCCACCTTATATCGTTTGCACTCTGCCATTGCGGGCTCCCCTCCGGGCGTTACTCGCCTACTCGCCGCTGGACGCGACCGTCTGACCCTCGACGCCGTTAAATCCAAACAGCATGTCGAGCGTCTGAATGTACCACGGCGCGTCCTTGCCGACTTCTTCGATCTCCTTGGCCACCTCGCTGGCCTTCTTGGCGTTCGACGACTTCTTTTCAGCCGACGACGAGTCCGAATCATCGTCCAGGCCCAAGACATCAATCCTAGTCTCACCAGGCATCACCAGGCCCAGGTCCTCGGACGCCGCATCCTTGATGCCCTCCTCCGAGAGCAGCTTGTCGACGCTTTTTTGCAGCTCGTCGTTATATTGCTCGCGAATTTCGACCTGCTTGGCCAAGATATCACTCGAACGCTTAGCCACGTACAGGTCGCGTACGGGAAAATACAGGCTCACGAGCGCCAGCGCCACCACGATACCGATAAACAGCAGGCGCAGAGAGCCATGCGTAAAGTCATAGATCGCCTTGACCACCGCATTGTCGTTGGCGTAGCGCATAAAGTCCGCGCCCGAAAGACGGCTCGAAGGTCTGCTCGATTTGTCGTGCGTCTGGGCCGAGGGACGCGACGAATGCGGCGAACGTGTCGGACGTACTGGTCCATCTGTCGAAGTATTCACTTGAGCATTGGGGCGCGAGGTACTTGTCGGGCGCTGCGTGGAGCGGTCGGCGCCGGCGTAGGCGGACCCACCGAGCTGCACCGTGCGCGCACGGCGAGGCGACGGCTCACGCGAACCGGCGGAATAGTACCTGTTGTCGTAAATCTGATCCATGTGCGCCTTGTGCGGTTGAGGTTTGTTTGCGCTAAGTCCTTTAGTTATAGCACGAGCATGCGCACCGCCTTCGCCAGCCTTTGCTCGACATAAAAAAGGCGCTGAGCCGTGTGGCCCAGCGCCCGATAGCGCTCTGTAGCATCTAGCTGGAGCGGGGCAAAGCCGAGTCTGCCCCCTCCCCGCCAGGCTCGTCTGTCTAGCGAATGTTGTAGAACGCGGCCTTGCCGGCGTAGCGCGCGCTGCCCTCAAGCTCGTCCTCGATGCGGATGAGCTGGTTGTACTTGGCGATACGGTCACTGCG
The DNA here is from genome assembly GCF_003466445.1 of Collinsella sp. TM05-38. Lineage (NCBI taxonomy): Bacteria > Bacillati > Actinomycetota > Coriobacteriia > Coriobacteriales > Coriobacteriaceae > Collinsella > Collinsella sp. TM05-38. The sequence continues at coordinate 13,214 of NZ_QSPM01000013.1, forward strand.
GCACGGGGCGCCCGACTTGATCTGGCCGGCGTTGACGCCCACGACCAGGTCGGCGATCGTGGAGTCCTCGGTCTCGCCGGAGCGGTGGCTCACGATGCAGGCGTAACCGGCCTCCTTGGCGGTCTCGATGGCCTCGAGCGACTCGGTGAGCGTACCGATTTGGTTGACCTTGACCAGGATCGCGTTGGCGGCACCCAGCTCGATGCCCTTCTTGAGGCGCTCGGTGTTGGTGACGAACAGGTCGTCGCCCACCAGCTGCACTTTGTTGCCAATGCGGCGGGTAAGCTCGACCCAGCCGTCCCAGTCTTCCTCGGCCATGCCGTCCTCGATGGAGATGATGGGATAGGTGTCGACGAGCTTCTCCCAGTAATCGACCATCTGGGCGCTCGTATACTCAACACCCTCGCCCTTGAGCTCGTACATGCCGGTCTCGGCGTTGTAGAACTCGGTCGAGGCCGGATCCATGGCGTACATGAAGTCGACGCCGGGCTTAAAGCCGGCCTTCTCCACGGCCTTGGTGATGTACTCGAACGGCTCGGCGTTGGTCTTAAGGTTGGGGGCAAAGCCGCCCTCGTCGCCCACGCCGCCGCCCAGGCCGGCCTCGTGCAGCACGCCCTTGAGGGTGTGGTAGACCTCTGCGCACCAACGCAGGCCCTCAGCAAAGCTCGGGGCGCCCACCGGCATGATCATGAACTCCTGGAAGTCGACGTTATTGTCGGCATGCACGCCGCCGTTGAGGATGTTCATCATTGGCGTGGGCAGCAGGTGGGCGTTGACGCCGCCCAGGTACTGGTACAGCGACAGACCCGCCGACTCGGCAGCGGCGCGGGCAACGGCCAGCGACACGCCCAGGATGGCGTTGGCACCGAGCCTGGTCTTGTTGGGGGTACCGTCCGCGGCAATCAGCGCGGCATCGACGGCGCGCTGGTCGAAGGCGTCGAGGCCCACGACGGCGTTAGCGCACTCGTTGTTGACGTGCTCGACGGCCTGCGAAACGCCCTTGCCCAGGTAGCGGCCCTTGTCGCCATCGCGCAGCTCGCAGGCCTCAAAGGCGCCGGTCGAAGCACCCGAAGGCACCATTGCGCGGCCGAAGCTGCCGTCCTCGAGCACGACCTCGACCTCGACGGTGGGATTGCCGCGGCTGTCGAGCACCTCACGACCGTAGACGTCCAAAATATCGCTCATGTTGTCTCCCTCTCACTTGGAAACGTAGTGGATGCAAGCGACTGGCCGACTGCGCACCGTCGGTGCGCCTCCGTAAGTTAGCCGTCGCACTTTTTGCATTATGCCCTAAGTTAGCCGAAGGATACAATTGTTTTTCGAATTATTTAGCGGGAACGATGAGGCATGTCAGCCCGTCGTTCCCGCAGTCTTACTCCTCCGCCTTGGCGGCATCCCAGAGGTCGTTGAGGCCGTGGGTCGAAAGCTCGGCAAGATCCACGTGAACGTCGGCTGCCATCTGCTCCATCGCGGCCCAGCGGCGGCGGAACTTTGCCGTACTGGCGCGCAGGGCACTCTCGGCGTCAATCCCCTCCTTGCGCGCAACGTTGACCAGGGCAAAGAGCAGGTCGCCAAACTCCATCTCGCGCTCGGGCGAGCCGGGCTCCTCGGCCTCAAACTCGGCACGCTCCTCGGCAACCTCGTCCCACACGTCCTGGACCGTCTCCCACTCAAAGCCCACGGCCGCTGCTTTGCGCGACACCTTCTGCGCCTGCATCAATGCCGGCAGATGCGTGGGCACGCCGTCGAGCAGGCCCTCGGGTACCGCCTCGCCTGCTGCCACGGCCTTGTCCTTGACGGCCTTCTCGGCAAGCTTGACCTCGTCCCAGATCTTGAGCACCTCGTCGGAGTTCTCGGCATCCGCATCGCCAAACACGTGCGGGTGGCGGCGGATGAGTTTGGCGTCGATATCGCGTGCCACATCGGCCAGCGTAAACTCACCGGCGTCGGCCGCAATCTGCGCATGCAGCACGACCTGCATGAGCACATCGCCCAGCTCCTCGCGCAGATGCGCCACGTCGTCCGCCTCGATGCAATCGAGCGCCTCGTAGGCTTCCTCGATCATGTTCTTGCCGATGCTCTGATGCGTCTGCTCGCGGTCCCACGGACAGCCATCGGGCTGGCGTAGGCGCCAGATGGTCTGCACCAGATGCTGCAGCTCGGCCGACGCATCTACCAGCGTCGACAGGTCGCGCGAACCCTCGGCATTTTGCTGAGCCATGTGCTGCGCCATGGTTATTCCTCCTCCAGGATCACGTGACGGAACGCGCCGCCCTCGTAGATACCGTAGCTGTGCGTACCGTCCTTGGGAATGCTCACGCTGCCGGGATTGAACAGCCACAGGCCCGGGTGTGCCTCGCTTGCCTCGTTAACCTTGATATGCGTGTGACCGTAGACGAGCGCGGAGCCCTCGGGCAGCGCAGGCGCGTGGTCGACGCTGTTGTGCATGCCGGCGCCAAAGACGTGGCCATGCGTCAGGAACAGCTCGCGGCCGGCCTCGTCGAACAGCGTGGCGTAGTCTGCCATGACGGGAAAGTCGAGCACCATCTGGTCGACCTCGGCGTCACAGTTGCCGCGCACCGCGATGATGCGGTCGGCCAGGGCGTTGAGCAGCGGAATCACGCGCTTGGGGGCGTAATCGCGCGGCAGGTCGTTACGCGGGCCGTGGTAGAGCAGGTCGCCCAGCAGCACGATGCGGTCGGGCTGCTCGGACTCGATGGCGTCGCACAGGCGCTCGGCCCAATATGCCGAGCCGTGGATGTCGGAGGCGATGAGACATTTCATGGGAAGTCCTTTCGGGATGGGGCAAATAGGGTTGGCGTGGCGCGTTACTTGACCGTGTTACTCAAATCGTAGTACCGCGCCCTGAGCCGCCTGCATTACGCGTTGGAGCGGCACGTTGTGCTCGCGGGCAAGGCGGGCGCAGTCCTCGTACTCGGGTGCGGCGCGCTCGCTGCCATCGGGCAGGGTTGCCACCTTAACGGACACCTCGCCCCAAGGCGTTGCGACCTGCTCAAAGCGGCGCGGCAGGCAAACGCGCTCCATGACCTGGCGCCGGATGCCATTAGTCGTGGTTTCCAAAAAGATGATCGTCTGCAGATGGTCAATGTCCTCGCGGGAGCAGATCACCTGCAGCTGCCAGCCGGGGCGGCCTTTCTTGCAGTAGAGGGGCAGCCAGTGCACCTCGCGCGCTCCCGCCTCGCGCAGGCGATCGGCGGCGTAGGCGAGCACCTCGGGCGACGCATCGTCGATGTCGCATTCCAGCTTGACGATGGTTCCGGGCGCATCGATCTCGCGGGACAGCGGGAATTTGCTATCGCATTGCATACAGTCCGGGTCCTTTCCGCACGGGCTCGTTTTGTTCATCCAAACGCTAGCACACCGGACGTGGCGCAGACGTGACTTTCGTCCATCGCCGCCCTCGCCCCTATCCAAACGCGTACGTCAGCCTCCAAATATGCCATTTTTTGTCGTTTTTGGAGGCTGACGTACACGTTTTGAGAGCGCAAGCGAGACCGCACCGCGCGCCGCGCAGCCTTTCCAATCGATTTCGACCTCCGACGTGCCCGGCGTTTTGAGAGTTGCGCCATTACAATGGAGCGGATTCGCCAAATGCAAAGGAGTCGCCATGCCCGCATGCCCGCTGGTCGATTGCCATACTCATACCTCGTTTTCGGACGGCCATGCCTCCTTTGAGGAAAACGTTCGCGCTGCCGCGGCCGCTGGCTGTCGGGTCATGGTCTCGACCGACCACCTCACCTTGCCTTCCAGTATGGATGCTAACTGCGAGGTGCAGGTTGTCGAAAGCGACTTGCCGGCGCACCGCCTGGCTTTTGAGGACGCCCGCAAGCTTGCCGTGCAGATCGCACCCGAGCTCGAGCTTATCTATGGCTTTGAATGCGATTGGTACCAAGGTTGCGAGCCTTTGGTTGAGAGCTGGTCCCAGGGCGCCATCGTACGCCTGGGTAGCGTGCATTGGATTGGCAACCCAGGCGATATTGCGGCAGGCGCCGCAAGCACGGCGGGGACAGAGGACGTCGCTCGCCCCGACACGCCCGATTCGCTCTGCGGCTGGATTGACGACGATACCAACCTGCATGTTTGGGAAAACTTAGGCGTGCGCGGCGTATGGGAGCGCTATGTCGACGACTGGTGCCGCGCCTGCGAGAGCTCGCTCAACTTTGACGTGATGGCCCATCCCGACCTAGTCATGCGTTTTTCGAAAGAGGGCTTTGCGCCCGACTTTAACCCCATGCCCTTTTGGGAGCAGATGGCCGAGTGCGCCCACGACACGGGCCGCCGCGTTGAAGTTTCTACCGCCGCGCCGCGTAAGGGCTTGGACGACTACTATCCCGCAACCGGATTGCTGCGTTGCTTTGCCCACGCCGAGGTGCCGATTACTTTTGGCTCGGACGCACACCGTGCCCGCGACATCTGCTGGAACATCCGTGAGGCCCAGGCACACGCCTACGACTGTGGCTACCGGGCCTTCGATATCCCCCACCCCACCGGCGAATGGGAATCCACGCCCCTCGCCTAAGACTAGTCGTTGGGGACGTTCTTAAACAACTATTGACGGCGGGCGTTGAGTTCGCCGGCCAGCTCATCGAGGGTGATGCCGTAGCGCTCGAGCGTCACGAGCAGGTGGTAGATCAGGTCGCCGGCCTCGTAGCGGATGTGATCGTGGTCGTTATCCTTGCAGGCCATGATCACCTCGCTCGCCTCCTCGGCAAGCTTCTTGAGCAGCTCGTCCTCGACATCGGTCAGCAGGCGAGCGGTATAGCTCTCCTGCGGCGATGCGTCGCGACGGCCGTGAATCACCCCGGCGAGCCCCGTCAGCGTCTCACCGATATTTCCATCCTGAACATTCGCGGTGCGCACACCCATGGTTCAATCCTTTCTGGTTGGCCAAGCGCCTGGTCGAGCGCCCGCCCTACGCGAGTTTTCTAAAGAAGCAGGTACGGTTGCCGGTATGGCAGGCCGGACCCGGCGAGTCGACCTTGACCAGCAGCGTATCGCTATCGCAGTCGGCCCAGAGCTCCTTGACCTCCTGCATATTGCCGCTCGTCGCGCCCTTGTTCCAGAGCTCCTGGCGGCTGCGGCTCCAAAACCACGTGGTCCCGGTCTTGAGCGTCAGCCCCACCGATTCCTCGTTCATCCAAGCAACCATAAGCACCTCACCGGTGTCATACTGCTGAACCACACAAGGAATCAGCCCACGGTCGTCGTATTTGAGCTCTGCCGCGGTTGTCACTTGCTCCATTTAGAAGTCCAATCTCACAGGTATTCCCTGGCTGGCCATGTATTCTTTGACTTCGCGAATACTGAAGGTCCCAAAGTGAAAGACACTTGCTGCCAGCACGGCGTCGGCCTCGCCCTCGATCACGCCCTCGGCAAAATGCTCGAGCGTGCCCACGCCGCCGCTTGCGATCACCGGGATCGGCACCGCGCGCGCCACGGCGCGGGTGAGTGCCAGGTCGAAGCCAGCCTTGGTGCCGTCGCGATCCATGCTGGTGAGCAAGATCTCACCGGCGCCGCGACGAGCCGCTTCCTCGGCCCACGCCACCGCATCGATACCCGTGGCGTTACGGCCGCCCGCGGTAAAGACCTCCCACTTGTCGGCTCCCGGCTCACCGGGCAAACCAACACGCTTGGCATCGATCGCCACGACCACGGCCTGGCTGCCAAATGCAGCGGCAGCTTGGCTGACCAGCGACGGATCGCGCACGGCAGCAGAGTTGAGCGACACCTTATCGGCACCGGCAGCCACCATGGTTCGCATGCCCGCCAGGTCACGAAAACCACCGCCCACGGTATAGGGAATGGCCAACTCCTCGGCCGCATGCGCCGCCATCTCAATGGTCGTCGCGCGGTTGTCGCTCGTCGCAGTGATGTCCAGGAACACGACTTCGTCCGCGCCCTCGCGGTCGTAGGCGCGCGCCAGCTCCACCGGATCGCCCGCATCGCGCAGGCTCACAAAGTTGACGCCCTTGACCACGCGGCCGTCCTTAACGTCCAGACAGGGAATCACACGCTTGGTAAGCATGGGCTACTCCTCCCCTCGGGCGGCGGCCAGCGCCTGTGCCAGCGTAAAGTTGCCCTCGTAGAGCGCGCGACCGGTGATCGCACCCTCAATAGCATCCTCACCCACCGCGGCAAGCGCGCAGATATCGTCGAGTGTCGAGATGCCACCCGAAGCCACGACGGGAAAACCCGCGACCTCGGCCACATGGCGATACGCCGCCACGTCGATGCCCGTCTGCATGCCATCGCGCGCGATGTCGGTGTACACCAAATGCTTAAAGCCCAGCTCGGAAAGCTGCGCCACCGCATCATCGAGCGCCACGCCCGCGCCATCGCGCCAGCCGTTCACCTTGACCTGGCCGTCACGGGCGGCGATGTCTGCCACCAGCAGCTCGCCAAAGCCGCGCGCTGCCACCTCGGCAAAACCCGGCTCGGTCACCAGCACGGTCCCCAGCGCAATACGGCGCGCGCCATAGCCGGCCAGCTCGTCGATGCGTGCGAGCGAGCGGACGCCGCCGCCCACGTCCACAGACAGACCGTCGACGCCGCAGATAGCCTTGATCGCCGTCGAGTTGGCAGCGCATGCGTCCTCATCCTCGCCAAAGGCAGCGGACAGGTCGACGACATGCACCCAGTTCGCACCCTGCTCGGCAAAGGAGCGGGCAACGGCCACGGGGTCGTCGGAATATACCTTGCAGCGGCTCCGGTCGCCGCGCTCCAGGCGCACGACCTTGCCGCCGATCAAATCGATTGCGGGAAACAGAATCATCGGCCGGCCTCCTCGACGATGTTGACGAAGTTCTTAAGGATGCGCTGTCCCAGCGCGGAGGATTTCTCGGGATGGAACTGGCAGCCCCACACGTTGCCGTGGCGCACGATGCACGGGAAGCTCCGCGTGTAGTGCGTGCGCGCCAGAACATCGGCGGCATCGACATCGTCGGCCACCGCATAGCTGTGGGTGAAGTACATGTTGGCGCCCTCGGCAAAACCGGCGAGCAATGGATCGGCCGCGCCGGCGGGCGTCATGTGCACCTGGTCCCAGCCCACGTGCGGCACCTTCAGGCGACTCGATTCCAAGCGCGTGCACGAGCCGCGCATAATGCCCAGGCCATCGACCCAGGGACCGCCGGCCTGCTCGGAGGCATCGTCGTCCGCGCCCTCGTCCGCCGGCACGCCCTCGTCGCCGCGTTCAAAAAACAGCTGAAGGCCCAGGCAGATGCCGAGCAGAGGAGTTCCGGCGGCAACGGCGTCAAGCACGGCCGCCTCCTCGCCGCTCTGGCGCATAAAGGCGATCGCGTCATAGAACGCACCCACGCCCGGGATGACCAGGCCGTCGGCGTTGCGGATCTGTTCCGGATCATCCGATGTGCAGGCAGCGGCACCGGCGCGCGCAAGCCCGCGCACGACGCTCGACAAGTTGCCCTTGTGGTAGTCGACCACCACGATCTTCGGTTCGCCCACGCGACCCTCCTTTTTCCATCATCCAAAACCACCACAAAGGGGACAGGCACCTTTGTGGTGGTTTTTACCCTTGTGGCGGTTACAGTGAGCCCTTGGTGCTGGGGATTCCTTGCACGCGGGAATCAAGCTCGCAGGCGTGGCGCATCGTGCGTCCCACGGCCTTAAAGGCGGCCTCGATAATGTGGTGCGAGTTGCCGCCCGCCAGCTCGCGCACGTGCAGCGTGAGTTTGGCGTCTCGCGCAAAAGCGTAGAAGAACTCGACGGCCAGCTCGGTATCAAAGGTGCCCACGCGCTCGGTCGGCACGGGTAGATCGCAATAGGCCTGCCCGCGACCCGAGATATCAACGGCGGCCATCACGAGCGTCTCGTCCATGGCAATCGCCGCATCGGCAAAGCGCGTAATGCCCGCCTTGTCACCCAGTGCCTGGCAAAACGCCTCGCCCAGCACAATGCCCGTGTCCTCGACGGTGTGGTGCGCGTCGACCTCCACGTCGCCCACCGCATGTACCGTCAGATCGAACAGACCATGACGGCCAAAGGCGTTGAGCATGTGGTCGAAAAACGGCACGCCGGTCGAGATATCGCACACGCCGGATCCGTCCAGATCGAGCCTAACGACAATGTCGGTCTCGCCCGTCTTGCGGGTCACCTCGACATAACGGCCCATCTACATCTCCTCCTTCACCAGCGCGGCAAACGCTGCCAGCACCTCGTCGTTTTCCTGCGGGGTACCCACGGTAATGCGCAGACAGTCCGCAAGCCCCGGCGCGTAGCTAAAGTCACGCACCAAAATCGAATACTCATCGCGCAGACGCTCGCGCACGCGCGTGGCGTGCGGCGTGCGCACGAGCACAAAGTTCGCTGCGCTCGGCCACGCCTCCACGGGCATGCCCTCGGCAGCCATTGCGCGCAGGGCGCACAACTCGCGTTCGCGCTCGGATGCAACTTGCGCCACCACAGGCGCATACGCATCGCGGGCACGCACGCAGGCAAGCGCCGCGGCCTGGCTCAGCACGTTGACTGAATAGATCTGGCGAATCGCCGCGAACACGTCGATGACCTCGAGGGCCGCGATCACGTAGCCCAGACGCGTGCCGGCGGCGCCAAACGCCTTGGACAGCGTATGCAAAATCACCAGGTTAGGATGCTCGGCGATAAGCCCTTGCGCCGTGGTGGCCGCGCCAAACGAATCGTCGGCAAACTCCACGTAGGCCTCGTCGACCATCACCATGCCGGGGCAGGCATCGCACAGGGCAGCGATAAAGTCGAGCGGCGCCACGTCGCCCGTGGGATTGTTGGGCGAGGTCACAATCGCCAGGTTGCACTCGGGCGCTGCCGCAAGCACGGCAGCCTGGTCGAGCTCAAAGGTCACCGGATCGCGCCACACGTCGCTCACCTCGGTCTGGCAGAGCGACGCAAAGAACGCATACTCGCTAAAGCATGGCGGGCAGTTGAGCAGGGTCCGCCCCGCGCCGCCAAACGCCAGCAGGTAGTTATAGAGCAGCTCGTCGCCGCCGTTGCCCACGCAGATGTTCTCGCGTGCCACGCCATGCCAAGCGGCAAGCTCGTCGCGCAGGTCGTTGGACATGGGGTCGGGATAGCGGTTGAGCGGCGTGGCGGCGAGCGCCGCGTCGACCGCCTCGCGCACGCCGGCCGGCACGGGATAGGTGTTCTCGTTGGCCGAAAGGTTGATGCGCGTGGGCGTAAAGTTGGGATCGTAGGGCTCAATGCCGGCCAAGTAGGGCTGGACGAGTTCCTTCATGCGAGGCGTCAGCTCGGCCATATTAGGCCTCCCCGCCGGTCGCGTTAGCGCCATCCGCGCCCGCAGCCGCCAAGTCCACACCCTCGGCGACCGTCGCCGCGGCGTCGCCCGGCCAGGCAACCTTGGTCAGGTCGGCCGCCGCCAGCGACTCGGCGCTCACGGAATCCTCGCCCTGTTCCAGCACGCGACGACGCAGGGCGGCAGAAAGCGCGTGTGCCCACAGACCCTCGGCCTCGGCTAGACGCTGCGTGGCAGGAGCATCGGAGAGCAGGCCCTCGGGTGTATAGCAAATGACACTCGAGCGCTTGACGAACTCTTCGACCGAAAGCGGGTTGGAGAACATGGCCGTGCCGCCGGTCGGCAGCGTGTGGTTGGGGCCAGCAACATAATCGCCGAGCGGCTCGGAGCTCCAGGCGCCCACAAAGATGGCGCCGGCGTTGCGGATGCCGCCGAGCAGGCCCATTGCATCCTTGCAGTGCAGCTCCAGGTGCTCGGGCGCCACGGTGTTCACGGCCTCGACGGCGGCAGCCATATCGGCGGCCACCACGATGGTGCCCTCGTTGTCGAGCGAAGAGCGCGTGATCTCGGCACGCGGCGACTGCGCCACTAGAATGTCGATACCCGCCTCGACCTCGCGCGCAAACTGCTCGTCGCAGGTCACCAGATAGCAGGCGGCCAGCGGATCGTGCTCGGCCTGGGCCATCAGGTCGGCCGCGACCACCATGGGCTTGGCCGTGGCATCGGCCAGCACGCAGACCTCGGAGGGGCCGGCGACCATGTCGATGCCCACGTCGCCCGAGACAATCTGCTTGGCCGCGGCGACAAAGGCGTTGCCCGGGCCGGTGATCTTGTCGACGCGCGGAATGGTCTCGGTACCGTACGCCAGCGCGGCCACGGCCTGGGCGCCGCCCACCATATAGATCTCGTCCACGCCGCCGAGCTTGGCCGCGGCGAGCGTATAGGGGCTGATCAGGCCGTCCTTTTGTGGCGGCGTCACCATGACCACGCGCTTGACGCCGGCCACCTTGGCAGGGATAGCGTTCATGAGCACGGTGGAGGGATACTGCGCGCGACCGCCCGGCACGTAGATGCCGGCCGCGGCAAGCGGGGTCACCTTAACGCCGAGCATCGTGCCGTCCGGGCGCGTGGTAAACCAGCTCTGCTCGACCTCGCGCTGGTGAAACTCACGGATCTGGCGCGCAGCCTTCTCGAGCGCGGCGACAAAGGCCGGGTCGAGGCCTTCGAGCGCAGCATCGATCTGCTCTTGCGGCAGACGAAAGCTTTGCAGCTCGACACCGTCAAAACGCTGGCAGTAATCGCGCACCGCAGCATCGCCGTTGACACGCACGTTGGCCACGATATCGCGGGCGGCGTCGACGATGTTTTGCGGCAGCACACCCTTGCGGTTGAGCTGGTTGGCAACGAGGAGCTCACCGGGAGCAAGCTTGATGGTCTTCATATCGGTATCCCCTATCGGTCGAGGTTGCGTTTGGAAAACGAGATGCCGGGCAGCGGCACCAATCGGCCCGCAGTCCGGATATGGGGGCGCCCGTGCGCGCTCGCGCTATTGTGCCGAGCCCGCGACGGGCTCAAAATGCTTGTCCTTCACGGCAGCCGCCAGGCGATCGGCCAGGTTGCGAACGCGCGGATCCAGGCGCGCGGCACCCGGGTTGACGAAGAAGCGGGCCGTGCAGTCCATAATGCGGCCGGTGATGACCAGGTCGTTGTCGCGCAGCGTGGCGCCCGTGGCGGTGATATCCACGATGCGATCGGTCATACCGACGATGGGTCCCAGCTCGATGTTGCCGTGCAGCGAAACAATGTCGGCGTTCACGCCGCGCTCGGCATACCAGGCACTCGCGATGCGCGGGTACTTGGTTGCCACGCGAAGCGAACCGCGGCGGGCATAGTTGCGCTCGGCCTGACCGGCGCGCCAAGCGGGCTCAGCCTCAATAAAGGTGCACAGGCCGTAACCCAAATCGACCAGCTGCAGCAAGTTGAGGTCGGCCTCGATGAGCGAGTCCCACCCGCAGATGCCGCAGTCGGCACCGCCGCAGCCCACAAAGGCGGGCGCATCGCTGGGGCGCACGATGACAAACTCGATATCGCCGACCGCGCCCTCGCCGGCACGCGTATCGCGGCCGCGCACGATCAGGTGACGGCCGGGGTCGCGCAGCTCGGAGACGTCCAGGCCCGCGGCCTCGAGCACGTCGAGCGTGTCGGCCTTAAGCGAGCCCTTGGGAACGGCGATGCGCAGCGGACCCTCGGCACCACGGCCCGCGGCGTGGTCGCCGTCGGAAGCGGCGTCCTCAGCCGAAGTGTGCGCGGCCTCCAGACGCTCGAGCGAAAAGGCAAATCCCGCCGCCGGTACCTCGATGCCATCGCCAAACGCGCCGGTAAAGATGGAGTCGTAGCGACCGCCCGAACCCACCGGATCGGGCAGGCCACCGGCATAGGCCTTAAAGACCAGGCCCGTGTAGTAATAAAAAGAGTTCATGATGGAGAAGTCGAAGGACAGCACCTGGGCGTCCTCGGGAGCCAGGCCCTCGACCAGGGCACGCAGCTCGCGCGTCAGCGGCGCGACGATACCGGCAGCTTCCAGCAGCGCATCCACACGGTCGAGTATCTCGGCACCGCCGTGCAAGCGCGGCAGCTCGCTAATGGCGGCCTTGACGGCCTCGGGCTCGGCGCTTGCCGCCACGCGGGCATCGAGGCCCACAAAGTCATTGGCGTGCACGCAGCGCAGGGCCTCGGCAGCCAGCTCGCGATCCTCGCACGCCGCGAGCAGCTCCTTAAAAGGACGCACGCTACCTGCGATAATGCGCGCATCGGGCAACGCCAGCTTGCGCACGGCCTCGGCTACCAGCGAGACAATCTCGACATCGCCCGCGGTATCTCCCGCACCGATAAGCTCAAAGCCCAGCTGTGTAAACTGGCGCGAGCCGCCGGCATTGCGCTGGCACTCACGAACCACCGGCGCCTCGTAGCGAAGACGCAGTGGCAGATCGGCCGCGCGCATGCGGGTCGAAACCAAGCGCACAATCGGCAACGTGTTGTCGGGACGGACCACCAGCAAACGCCCATCATCGTCAAAGAGCTTAAACGGCGTGTCCGCAATGCGGCCACCTTCCTCGAGCGAACCCTTGTCCTCGAGCAGCGGCGTCTCAACCGGCAGGTAATGATGCTCCCTAAAGCAGCCCTTCACCGTACATGCGATCTCCTCGCGTGCCTGAGCCTCCTCGGGCAATATGTCCCGGAATCCCCACGGTGTGGCCGTCATCTGGTGAGCCTCCTCATGCTGTGCTTCGCATAGAACAGAAGACCGGCATAGCTCCGCCGGTCTTCTGGGTACTTTAGCATACTAGAGTGCTTGCGGGGAAAATCGTCTCCCTCGGCTCACAGCGTATTCATTTAGAAACATAGGGGCGAGCCCTCAGCTCAATCTGGCGATTCCCCCAGCCCAGCAGGAAAGCGCGTCCCACTCCGAGCCGCAAGCCCGGGATGAACTTTCCGCCGAAGACACCCTGCGCCGACAGCAACGCAAAAAGGGCGCCCGCGCAAATGCGGACGCCCTTGTGTAGGGTCGAGATATCAACCAGCCAAGATATCGGACCTGCGACCAGCTCTTAGTAGTCGAACTGGTGGTAGTAGCGGCGGTACTTGAGGTTGTGCTTGGTGACCAGCTCGTAGTTGCGCGAGAGGCGGTCGGTGGTCAGCACGGACAGGATCCAGGGGGACACGATGACGCGGAAGTCGTCGTCCAGGCCCGGGATCGCGTACTCGGCGGTGTCGATGATGACGTAGTCCTCGTCGCCGGTCACGCCGCTGGTGAGGAAGGCGCGGACGCGCTCGTCGAGGGCGCGGCACTCGTCCTCGCCCATGAACAGGAACACCGGGACGCCGGGCTCGAGCAGCTCGAGCGTGCCGTGGAAGAAGTCGTGCGAGGTGATGTGGCGGATGCGCTTCCACTGCATCTCCTCGAGCAGGCACATGGAGTACAGGATGGTCTCGCCCCACAGCGCGCCCGAGCCGATGAACATGGTGTAGTCGGCCAGCGCGTACTTCTTCGCGAGCTCCTCGGCGCGCGGCTCGAAGCGCTTGCGGATGTCGAGCATGTCCTTCCAGACGTCCTTCGTCTGCTCGATGAACAGGTCGAACTTGGGGAAGCAGCCGCGGCGGTTGAGCAGGCGCAGGCCGAAGCAGTCGGCGAGGTAGTAGCCCTTCTCGCAGCCGCCGGCGCCGTGGTCGGAGGCCATCATGACGCAGTTCTCGGCGCCCACGGCCCGGCCGATCTTGCCCTCGGGGTTGGTCATGGCGTAGACGCGCACGCCCATCTCCTTCATCTTGCCGATGGCCTCGAGCACCTCGGGGGTGGTGCCGGACTCGGAGGCGGTCAGCACGACGGACTTGTCGGTCATGCGCTTGTGGCCCATGACGTTCCACTCGGCGGCGTGGATCAGGTAGACCTCGAGGTCGCGGTCGCCGAACTTGTTCATGAGGTACTCGAGCTGCATGAACTCGTCCCAGGTGCCGCCGACGCCCATCAGGAAGACGGCGTCGTAGCCCTCCTCGTGCACGCGGTCGGCCAGCGCGGTCATCTTCTTGCCCGCCTCGTAGACGTTCCTGCCGTCCTCGAGGTAGCCCTCCTGGTCGAAGTGCATGATCTCGATCTTCTCGGTCTCCTTCATTCCCGCTCCTTTCACGAGCAGTTTGAATTGTCACACGGCACGGACGGGCTTACCGTCCCGTCGCACCGCCTAACCTTGTGGTCATCTTGGCCCCAAGCTCAACAATTCAAAGGTTCTTAATACCAGTGAACGATTACAGGTTAGACGTTTTTAATACCGATTTTTCGATTTCATCCTCCTCTTTCGGTAGACGGTCAGTTTTTGCCGCCCATCGGTCAAGCGACATATGGCCATAAAAGACGAGCGCCCTGCCGTACACAAGGACGCTCTGAACACTAATAGTTGTAGGTATATCCGCCGGCATCGCCGCGGGTAAAAGACTTGGCACACTCGATAACCTGTCCACTCGAGTCATAGGTCAGGCATTCCAGCACGAGGGCCAGGTCGCCCGGCTCAAGATCGAGCAAACTCGCATCGCGTGCGCCCAGCGCCTCAATATCGAGCTTCTCAATCGATTTATCTGGCTTTCGGCCCAACATGTCATAGGTCTCATACAGGCTGAAAACCGATATGTCCACGTCTTCGATGCCAGGGAACAGCAGACACGGGATCAGCGTCATCTCGATCGACACGGGTTCACCATCAATGCAGTTAAGACGGCGCACCGAGTAGAGCAGATCGTCCTCGCCGATACCAAACAAGTCGGCATAATACGGGCCGGCATAGCGTTTGGAGCGCGCCAGGATGCGCACCGACGGCGTCGCGCCCGAAGCTAAAACCGACTGACGGAAGCCGCCCTTGCGAGCGTGCTCGTCAAACCACTTGTGCCCCACAAAGGCGCCCTTGCCCTGCACGCGACGAATCTGGCCACTTTTGACCAGCTCATCCATGGCGCTGCGGATGGTCAGGCGCGTCGTGCCAAACTCCTCGGCCAGCTCATTTTCGGACGGAATCATCGAGCCCGTCGGATAGTCACCGCGCTCGATTCGCTCCGCAATGCAGCGGCGAATTTGCTTGTAAACCGGCAAGTCTTCTACTGCCTCAGCCATTCGACACCCACCTTCGTCGCAACGCCGTCTGCCTCACCGTTATCGGCAAATCGATACTTGGTCGGCAGGGTCACGGACTTGCAATACTCGACAAAGCCATCGTTCTCATCGCGCTCGTGCGAAGCCTTATAAAACACCGGGGCGCCCTCCTGGGCATCCAGCAACTTGGCCTCGTCGGCGTTCAGACGGCTGATGGAAATATGCTCCTTGCCGTGCGACACGCGGACATTCCCCTCTTTGAGCAAAACGTCGTAGAGGCTCTCCTGCTCGAAATCGTGATCGGGAAGCGAGGGACACAAAGACAGATTGACGTATGCCGTCTCGATCGACGCCGGGGAACCATTGACCACGCGCACGCGCCGAATGCAGAAGAGCGGCATGCCCAGCTCGATTTGGGCCTTTTGGGCCAGGTCGACATCGGCGTACACGACCTTGGAGCATACCAGGCGTGCGGTTGACTTTGAGCCGACCCTCTCCACCGCCTGCGTATAGTTCCACGTTTCCTGAAAGATGTTCAGCGGCTTGGGCGGGCATACATAGGTGCCCGAACCGCGGCGGCTTTCCAAGGTTCCGCACGAAATGAGACGCGTGATCGCAGCGCGCAACGCCGTGCGGGACACGCCCAGCTCTTCACAGAGTACGCGCTCGGCGGGCAGCCGGTCGCCACCCTGCAGGTCATAATGTTTGATATACCAAAGAATGCCCTCAAAGGCGCGATCTTTGGGCGGAATCGCATATGGTTCACTCGACATGGGTAAGGCTCCTCGACCGCTTGATGCTGCGGGCATCATTGCTCCGAACGCCCCATGGCGTCGAAGGCTTCTTTGATCTGTTCCGCAACGTTCCGATACGACCAATATAGGCCGCAGTCTCGCTTGACTTCGCCCGCAGTCACAGGAATCTCAAGCTTCGAAATCTCATCCTCGCCGGTTTGCACGGCAACGACGACACCCATACCAAGGCACATGTTACGCTTGGCGGCATTGTTTTTGGTAGCCTGAGCTGGGTTAATCAAAATCTGCTGAGCGAGCTCTCGATTGCTGAGCTGCGGCACATCCTCGGGATTTCCGGTCTCGACAATCTCGCACTGCAGCACATCCGCGTAGTCAAAAATCCTCGGGGTCGCGCCGCGCTGATGCACGGCCCACTTGCGACGCGTGGCATCCTGGTAGATAGCCGGCAAAAACGTAAAGCGCGGCGGGTCCAAAATCGTGTCCGTGATGGTAAACACATCGGGATCAAAGGCATCCTGCGGGTTTTTCTTCTTGAACAGCCCCATATCAGACTCCCGTACTAACACTTAACAACTCGAGCTAAATATAGCACCAATTTCAAGTCGCCGCTTTAGCGCATCGGTGCATGGCATCTATAGCTCGCTCAGCGGGAAATACACAGACGAGACCCGGGGCGGGGTGCTTGGTTTTGAGAAGTGGGCTTCGCGAACTTCCAAAACCAAGCACCCC
>NZ_QSPM01000013.1:29622-64907 GCF_003466445.1 Collinsella sp. TM05-38
GGCCCCGGCAATGTAATTTTGGCTGACCATAGTTAGGTGCGCGGTCTCCAAGGCAGCAACAGTCAAGTCCCCATTACATTAAAAAATATCAGTCCCCGCAGATCGAAACGGTCGAGAGGGCCGCCTCCGGGCGGGCGCCTTCCTCTGAGAAGTTCGCGAAGCCCACTTCTCAGAGGAAGGCGCCCGCCCGGAGGCGGCCCCAGCGCGAGGCCGTCCCGGATGCTATTCGTTGTCGCCGGCAGTTAGCTGCGTTGCGGAGAGCGCGCCGTCGGCTGCGGTTGCGGCAGCGGCGTCGGGCCAGACCCAGTCGGTAAAGGCCGGGTGATCGAAGCCCTCGTCGCACGCGAACTCAAAGGCCTCGGTGCGGAAGGCCTCCCACTCATCAATCTGCTCGGCAAACTTATCGGCGTCGACCATGCGCAGCACGTCGGCGGCCAGGGCCCAACGATCCATGTTGTTCAGGCGCAGCATGTCGAACGGCGTGGTCGTGGAGCCCTTCTCCTCGTAGCCGTGGACGCGGAACGCGTCGTGTCCGGGGCGGTTCCAGATCAGGCGGCGAATCGTGCCGGCATAGGCGTGGAACGCGAAGAGCACGGGCTTCTCGCCGCAGCCAAACAGCTCAGCCCAGCGCTCGTCGCTTATAGCCTGGTCGTTCTCGCAGACGTTCTGAATCTTGAGCAGATCGACCACGTTGACGAACCATACCTTAATGCCCAGCTCGCGCAGCATATCGGTTGCAGCCAGAGCCTCGAGCGTCGGCACGTCGCCACACGTGGCGACCACGACGTCGGCCTCGCCGAGCGAGTCGGCGGTCGATGCCCACTCCCAATTTGCGACGCCCTCGGCGAGCTCGGCCTTTGCCTCGTCGACCGTCTGGAAGGTCGGGGCGGGCTGCTTGCCGCAGAAGATGGCGTTGACGCAGTCGGTGGACTGGTAGACGCGCTCGGCCACGGCGAGAGCCATGTTAGCGTCGGCCGGATAGTAAGCGTTCACGATATGCGTGTCGTTGGCCTTGTTGAGCAGCAGGTCGATAAAGCCAGGATCCTGGTGCGAGAAGCCGTTGTGGTCCTGACGCCAAACATGGCTCGACAGCAAAATGTTGAGGCCGCTGATGGGGGCACGCCACGGAATCTCGCGCTTGGTAGCCTCGAGCCACTTGCAGTGCTGGTTGACCATGGAGTCGACCACATGGACAAAGCTCTCGTAGGAGCTCCACACGCCGGAGCGGCCGGTGAGCACATAGGCCTCGAGGAAGCCCTCGCACTGGTGCTCGGACAGCTGCTCGACAACCTTGCCGGAGCCAGCGAGCAGCTCGTCGTTGGCCTCGTCCTCGTAGAAGCCGGCATCCCACTGCTTCTTGGTCACCTTATAAGCGGCCTGCAGGCGGTTGGACGCGGTCTCGTCGGGACCGAAGATGCGGAAGTCGTCCATGTTCTTGGCCAGAACGTCGGCAGTGTACTCACCAAAGACGCGGGCAGCCTCGGTGGAGCCCCAACCATGGCCCTTCTCGGCGACGGGAATCTCGTGGGCGTGGATATCGGGCAGCTCGAGCTCGCGACGCACCTTGCCGCCGTTCGCGTTGGGGTTGGCGCCAATACGCAGCTCGCCGGTCGGCATAAAGGCCGTTACCTCGGGGCGCACCTGGCCCTCGGGCGTAAAGAGCTCCTCGGGCTTGTAGGAGCGCAGCCACTCGCGCAGCACGCGGAAGTGCTCGTGAGTGTCCTTGGCGCTTGCCAGCGGCACCTGATGGGCGCGCCAGGAGTCCTCGGTCTTCTTGCCGTCGATCTGCTTGGGGCAGGTCCAACCCTTGGGCGTACGGAACACAATCATGGGGTAGGCCGGGCGGACCACGGTCTCGCCCGCGGCAGCCTGGGCCTGCGCGGTGGCCTTGATGTCACAAATCTCGTCAAAGACCTGCTCAAACAGGGCGGCAAAGCGCTCATGGATGCTTGCGTGGCTCTCGTCGTCAAAGCCGGCGATAAAGAAGTGCGGCTTATAGCCCATACCCTCAAAGAACTTGATGAGCTCTTCGTCGGACACGCGGGCGAGGATGGTGGGGTTGGCGATCTTGTAGCCGTTGAGGTGCAGGATCGGCAGGACGATACCGTCGGTTGCCGGGTTCACGAGCTTGTTGGACTGCCAAGAAGTCGCGAGCGGACCGGTCTCGGACTCGCCGTCGCCCACCACGGCCACGGCCAGCAGGCTCGGGTTGTCCATGACGGCACCGTAAGCGTGGCTGAGCGTGTAGCCGAGCTCGCCGCCCTCGTGGATGGAACCGGGCGTCTCGGGCGCAAAGTGGCTCGGGATGCCGCCGGGATAGGAGAACTGGCGGAAGAACTTCTGCAGGCCGGCCTCGTCATTGGTGATGTCGGGGCGGATCTCGCGGTAAGTACCGTCGAGCAGCGACTGAGCGGTGCCGGCGGGGCCACCGTGACCCGGGCCCATCAAGAAAATGGCGTTCTGGTTGTGATCGGCAATAAGGCGGTTGACGTGGCCGAACAGGAAGTTGATGCCGGGCGTGGTGCCCCAGTGACCAACCAGGCGATGCTTGACGTCCGGACGACCGAAGTCGCGCGCCTCGCCAGTCTTATCGTCGACAAAGTCAGCGCGCATCAGCGGGTTGGAGCGAAGGTAGATCTGACCGACGGACAGGTAGTTCGAAGCGCGCCAATACAGATCGACACCCTCGAGCTCGGAAGCCGGCACCTCGTGCCCCAGCTTTTGCCACGGCGTCCCCAGTGTTTTAGCCATTGTTTATGTCCCTTCGCTGCGCGGTCACCCTCCGATACGGCAACCATTCGTTGGGACTAGTATATTTGCTAAAACGTTTTATCATGGTGAAAAAACGTTTTACCATCTCTATCAAACACGCCAATTGGCAAAACGCAACATTCACCTGCGGCATTGCCTGTCACAGATGCTCCACATTCGATCTTCTCGAATTGATAAACATGTTTAGTTGTATTTAGTAAGTTCTAGAACGCTGCCCTTCACAATGAGAGCAGGCTCCAGAACCACTTCTTCGGCACGCCTGCCGCCCTTGCCGGCAAGACGTTTGGACATGCAACCAAAGGCATGCTCGGCAAGCACGCCCGGATCCTGCTCGATCGCGGTCAGCGCCGGCTCAAAGAGAACGTCGGCAGCCGAGTTGTCATAGCTCACCACCGAGATATCGCCCGGGATGCTCTTCCCCATCTCGTGCAAGCGCTTGAGCAAACCGAGGGCGATGTTGTCCGAACTTGCGAACACGGCGGTGGCATCGGTTGCGAGCACCGCCTCCGAGGCCTCGTAGGCACTCGGAATGTAGTACTCGCTCTCGAACTCCAAGCGCGCGTCGATGGGCAGGCCAACCTCGCGCAGCGCGCGTTCATAGCCGGCAAGTCGCTTGCGGCCCGTATTGGAGCGACGCGCGTTAACCAGGCAGGCGATGCGACGGTGGCCCTGCTCAATCAGATATCGGGTAGCCATGTAGCCACCCATCTCGTGGTCAAACATCACCTTGTCGCACTCGAGCCCCTCAATGGCACGGTCGACCATTACAGCCGGGATGGGCAGGTGGCTGACTTCTTCGCGCAGGGCGCGGTCGTCGGAGAACTCGTCACCTACCACCAGGAAGACGCCATCAACGCCGCGCGTCACCAGCTGGCGCAGCAGCTCCAGATCGTCATCGGCGCTTCCGCCCGAGCTGGTAATAAAGAGCGCGTAGCCGTCCTCGCGGCAGCGCTTTTCCAAGCTGCCGGCGAGCGAGGCGAAAAAGCGGCTCTCGATGTTGGGGACGATAAGGCCCAGGGTGCGCGACTCGCGCATGACCAGGCTGCGCGCGATCTGGTTGGGAACATAGTGATTGCGCGCCGCAACCTCCTTGATGAGTTTGCGGTTTTCTTCCGAGATGCGACAGGGCCGATTATTGAGAACAAGCGAGACCGACGAAGGGGAAAGCCCCACCTCTTGGGCAATCTGCTTGAGGGTGACTTTGTTGGCCATCTCGCTCCTTCCGGGTTTACGCGCAATCTCTTGAAAGTATAGCGACTGCCCCTCTACCTCGATGATAAACACTTTATCAATCCGGTGGACGGCAGTTTTATCGCCGCCAGCGCACCAAATACATCCGGGTGGGGTATATTGCAATCGATTGATGAGAACGACCACCAAAAGGCGGATATTCGTATGCACGAGAACGACTTTTTTAACGAGGACCTGCTGTGCGCGCTCGCTGGCGTTGCCGGCGAGGACAACGTGTTGATGAGCGAGCCCATGCGCGAGCACACCACGTTTAAGATCGGTGGCCCGGCCGATGTCTTTGTCACGCCCGATACCGAGCAGGGCCTCGTCGCCACGCTTGACACCTGCTATCGCTGTGATCTGCCGCTCACCATCGTGGGCAACGGCTCGGACCTGCTCGTCGGAGACAAGGGCATCCGCGGCGTCGTCGTGGCGCTGGGCGAGGGCCTCTCCGACATTACGGTCGACGGCACGCACGTCACGGCGGCAGCCGGCGCCCTGCTTTCCGATGTCGCCGCGGCAGCAGCCGAGGCCGGCCTCACCGGCATGGAGCCCATCTCGGGCATCCCCGGATCGGTCGGCGGCGCCTGCTACATGAACGCCGGTGCCTATGGTGCCTGCATGGCCGATGTGCTGGAGTCTGTGCGTGTCTACAAGCCCGCCCGCATGTTCGACGACGGCACCCGCGGCAGCGGCAACA
Source organism: Collinsella sp. TM05-38 (assembly GCF_003466445.1). NCBI lineage: Bacteria > Bacillati > Actinomycetota > Coriobacteriia > Coriobacteriales > Coriobacteriaceae > Collinsella > Collinsella sp. TM05-38. The sequence continues at coordinate 34,325 of NZ_QSPM01000013.1, forward strand.
TCATCGAGTTCGATGTCGATGAGCTCAACCTGGGCTATCGCAAGAGCCGCATTGCCGACGACGGCTTCATCGTTCTTTCGGCCACCTTCAATCTCGCCCCGGGCAACGCCGCGATGATCAAGGCCGACATGGACGACTACCGCCAGCGCCGCGAGGACAAGCAGCCGCTCGACATGCCGAGCGCCGGCTCCACCTTCAAGCGCCCCGAGGGCTACTTTGCCGGCAAGCTCATCATGGACGCCGGCCTGCGCGGCCATGCCGTCGGCGGTGCGCAGGTAAGCGAGAAGCACTGCGGTTTCATCGTCAACGCCGACCACGCCACCGCCGCCGATGTCGACGAACTCATCCGCCACATCCAAACAACCGTCAAAGACCAATTCGGAGTAGACCTAGAACCCGAAGTTCACCGAGTAGGCGAATTCCTCTAACAAAGAAGGCCCCGAAAGGGGCCTTCGCCATATTTATTCAGATAAACCAGTCCGGTATGTGACGTATTGGACCCGAGAGGTCCATAGCTGCCCGAAAGACATTAGGTTGATCGCAAGTTCCGCACGAGCCGGAGAGCACTTAATGTGCTCTCCGTGCGAGCAGGACTGTCCAAGCAGGCAACCTAATGCCTTTCGGGCAGCCACGGACCAACTTACTTCAAACCGCAGTTACGACAGCACCACGCCGCCAAGCCAGCCCCAACGCACGCCAGAGCCAGTGCCATAGAAGCTAATAAACGAGTCAAGCGACTTAGACGTAATGGCACCCTCGTTGCTCATAACGATGCCGCCGCCAACGTAGATACCCACATGACCGTAGATAAGACCCGGAGCACCCGTGCCGCTGTGCGAGGAGTCGGCCACGATCATGCCCACCTGCAGCGCCGAGCGGTCGGAGCTATAGCACCAGGCGTTAAACATATCGCACGCGTTACCGCCAAAGTAGCCAACGCCGGCGTTGCGGAAGACGTTGGTAACCCACGCTGCGCACCAGTTCTGACCCGGGGAAGGCGTGGAGTAGCACGCGTTGACGACGGCCTGCTGCTTGCCCGATCCGGCATTCTGCTGCGGAGTTCCGGGAGCATACGATCCGCCACCCGAGCTCGAACCGCCCGAGTAGGAATTGTTCTTGTTCGCGGCGGCGGCAGCGGCGGCGGCCTTCCTGGCAGCCTCCTCGGCCTGGGCGGCAGCGAGGATCTCGGAATCGCGCTGAGCCATGAGCTCCTTGACGTCGTCGGAAAGACCGTTCAGCACGGTCTGGACTTCTTGCTGCTTGGCCTGCATATCCTGCATCTGAGCCGTCTGCTGGTCCTTGAGCTTCTCCAAGTCGGCCTTTTGTGCTTCGAGCTCGGTCTTCTGTGCGTCGAGCTCAGCCTGAATCGTCTGGATATCCTCGATGGCATCGCGGTCGCTCTTGTTAATCTTCTCAACGTAATGCGCGTTGGCGACGAGTTCCTCAAACGAGCCAGAGGCCAGCAGCAGCGACAGGATGTTCGTGCCGCCGGACTTGTAGCTGGCGGCCACGCGATCGGAAAGGTCGTTGCGCTTCTTCTTGAGCTCGGCCTTCTTTTCATCGATCTGGGCCTGCGTGTCGTCAATCTTGCCCTGGACATTCTCGATGTCGTTGAGGGTCTGGGCATTCTTGTTGGCCAGCGCCGCGTATTCATTTGCGATGCTGTCGAGCTGGGCCTGAACCTCGTCGAGCTGGGCCTGGGCGGCATTCAATTTATCGGTGGTTTCTTTGGAAGCCTCCGCCGCATGGGCGCGAGTGGGCAGGCCAAAAAGAACTGCCGCAGAAGCGGCGCCGAACAGGGCCTTAAGGGCAGTGCGGCGCGAGAGCTCCTGGGAAAGGATGGAATCGCTGTTTGGTGACATATGTACTCCGTTACATGCTTATTTATATGTCGCTCAACTCATACATATTAGCGTACATATGGCGCGTCCCAACGATTTCCACGAACGGCAGGAAACTACAAGGTCGGCGGCTCGTAAGCAATTGTCAAATTTGAGGTAACAATTGAGCAAGCTCTTATATGAGTACGTTAACATAATCCTCTGCTTTTCCTACAGTGCACCATTTGGGCGTCCCCACCTGCGCTATACTCCCCTCTAGAAGTGTTCCTGATTCGATAGGAGACTACATGTCCAAAGCACTCGACCCCAAAGGCACCTGCGTCCTCGTTACCGGTGGCGCCGGCTTTATCGGCTCGCACACCGTCGTTCAGCTGCTCGAGGGTGGCTACCAGGTCGTCATCGTCGATGATCTCTCCAACTCCAGCGCCGTCGCCGTCGACCGCGTCAAGACCATCGTGGGCGACGAGGCCGCCAAGAACCTCACCTTCTACGAGGCCAACGTGCTCGACCGCGATGCGATGAACAAGATCTTCGATACCCATCAGATCGACCGTGTCATCCACTTTGCCGGCTTTAAGGCCGTCGGCGAGTCGGTGAGCAAGCCCGTCGAGTACTACCACAACAACATCGAGAACACCCTGGTGCTCATCGACGTCATGCGCAACCATGGCTGCAAGTCCATCATCTTCTCGAGCTCCTCGACCGTCTACGGCGACCCGGACAACCCGCCCGTCACCGAGGAAGATCCCAAGAAGCCCGCAACCAACCCCTATGGCTGGACCAAGTGGATGATCGAGCAGATCCTTATGGACGTCCACACCGCCGACCCCGAGTGGGACGTCGTGCTGCTCCGTTACTTCAACCCCATCGGCGCTCATCCGTCGGGCCTGATCGGCGAGGACCCCAAGGGCACCCCCAACAACCTGGTGCCCTATGTCGCCCAGGTCGCCGTGGGCAAGCTCGAGGCCGTTCAGGTCTTTGGCAACGACTACCCCACCCCCGACGGCACCGGCGTGCGCGACTACATCCACGTGTGCGATCTGGCCTCTGGTCACGTTGCCGCCCTTAACTGGATGAACGGCAAGACCGGCGTCGAGATCTTTAACCTGGGTACCGGCACCGGCACCTCGGTACTCGAGGTCGTCGCCGCCTTCTCCAAGGCTTGTGGCAAGGAGCTGCCCTACGTGATCCGCGAGCGCCGCGCCGGCGACATCGCTGCCAACTGGTGCGATGCCTCCAAGGCCGAGCGCATGATGGGCTGGAAGGCCCAGTACGACATCGCGGACATGTGCCGCGATAGCTGGAACTGGCAGAGCCACAACCCCAACGGCTTCGCCGACGCCGAGTAGCAAAAACCTACATACCGTTCTTGCCCCGATCTCACGTTGTGAGGTCGGGGCTTTTTTCATGGCATGTAGCCATTCGCCGAAAATCGACCAACTTTTTTATCTTGCCTGTACATGTTTAAACAACATGTTTTACAATAGGCGTATCGAATCAGAACATCGGAGGCGGACTGCACACCCATCGGCAGGCCGACCCCACAACAAGAAGGTTGGTGAGCGCATTCATGGAGCGTGCAAGCGGCGTCCTCATGCCCGTCTCATCTCTGCCCGGACCATACGGAATCGGCGGCTTTGGCTGGAATGCCTACGACTTCGTCGATTTTCTCGCCTCGTGCAAACAACATTACTGGCAGATTCTGCCCCTTACGACGACCAGCTATGGCGATTCGCCTTATCAGTCGTTCTCGGCCCGCGCAGGCAACCCCAACTTTATCGACTTTGCCGAGCTTATCGAGGCAGGGTATCTGGAGCAGCGCGATATCGATGGCGTGTATCTGGGATCCGACCCCAGCAATGTCGACTACGGTGCTATCTTTGGCGGCCGCCGTCAGATTCTCGACCGCGCCGCCGAGCGCTTTGCTGCCGACAAGCCGGCCGATTTCGATGACTTTATCCAGGCCAACGAGGACTGGCTCATCCCCTACTGTGAGTTCATGACCGTCAAAGAGGAGTGCGGTCTCAAGGCGTTTTGGGAGTGGCCCGCGGAGCTCCGCACCCGCGGCGAGGCTTCCGCCAAGGTCTGCGCCGACCATCCGGCGCGTATGCTCTACCACCAGATGACGCAGTACTTCTTCGATCGCCAGTGGAGCCGCCTCAAGGCCTATGCCAACGAGCGCGACATTCTCATCATCGGCGACCTGCCCATCTATGTCTCGCGTGACTCCGTCGAGATGTGGGCGACACCTGAGCTCTTTAAGATCGACGCCGCCGGCAATCCCGTGAGCGTCGCCGGCACGCCGCCCGACCAGTTCTCGGCCACCGGCCAGTACTGGGGCAACCCCATCTACGACTGGGACGCCATGGAGGCCGACGGCTTCTCCTGGTGGGAGGGCCGCATTCGCGCCGCCCTCGACATGTACGACGTCATCCGCCTGGATCACTTCCGCGGCTTCGAGGCCTATTGGGAGGTGCCGTTCTCCTCGCCTGATTCGTCCTACGGTTCGTGGACGCAGGGTCCCGGCCTCAAGCTCTTCAAGACACTCGAGGAAAAGCTCGGCACGCTGCCCATCATCGCCGAGGACCTGGGCTTCCTCACCCCCGGCGTCATCGATATGCGCGACAACTCGGGCTTCCCCGGCATGAAGATCCTGCAGTTTGCCTTTGAGGGCACCAACTCGTACTACCTGCCGCACAACTACATTGCCAACACCGTCGCCTACGTGGGCACTCACGACAACGAGACGGCACGCGGCTGGTTTGAAGGAACGGCTACCCCGCGTCAGCGCGAGCAGACAGCCCTGTACACCCATCAGCAGGCCGGCGAACCCATCTCCGACGCGCTCAACCGAACCATCGCAGCCAGCGTGAGCGACACGTGCATCTACACCATGCAGGACCTGCTCAACTTGAGCAACGAGGCGCGCATCAACACCCCTGCCACGCTGGGCGGCAACTGGACCTGGCGCATGCTCGACGGCGCCATCACCCGCGAGCTCGAGCACAAACTCACCGACTGGACCGAGACCTACTTCCGCATCCCGTCGGAAGCCGAAATCGAGCTTCCTCAATAGGAGCTACCGCGCCCGACCCCTCCCCACCGTGCGGACGCGCTTGCTTACCCGCGCGAGGCCACCCCAATCCCCTCGCGCGGGATTCTTATGAATTGCAGACATGTAATCAACCCATTACAGGAGGAAACATGCCCCAAATTAACCTCATGGAACTCGCCGAGCAGTCTTTTGGCACCTCGCTCGAGCAGCTCGACGACCGTCGCATTTACAAGCTGCTGGTCAAACTCGTGCAGGAGCGCTCCGCCGCCTGCCCGCTCAACAACGGCAAGAAAAAGCTCTATTACATTTCCGCCGAATTTTTGATCGGCAAGCTGCTCATCAACAACATGATCGACCTCGGCATCTACGACGAGGTTAAGGACCAGCTCACCGCCGCAGGCCACGACCTCAACAAGATCGAGGAGTTCGAGGTCGAGCCGTCGCTCGGCAACGGCGGCCTGGGCCGCCTGGCCGCATGCTTCCTGGATTCCATCGCCACGCTGGGCTTGACCGGCGATGGCGTGGGCCTCAACTATCACTACGGCCTGTTCCGTCAGCGCTTTGTCGACAACCAGCAGAAGGCCGTCCCCGACGAGTGGCTCGGTGAGCAGGACATCCTAGTCGACGACGACCGCTCCTACACCGTCGAGTTCGGCGATTTTGCCGTTACCTCCAAGCTCGTCAACATCGACGTGCCCGGTTACGGCCAGCCCACCAAGAACCGTCTGCGCCTGTTCGACCTGGCGAGCGTCGACGACGGCCTGGTCCCCGGCAGCTCCATCGACTTCGACAAGACCGAGATCGCCAAAAACCTCACCTTGTTCCTCTACCCCGACGATTCCGACGAGCAGGGCCGCCTGCTTCGCATCTACCAGGAATACTTCATGGTGAGCAACGCCGCCCAGCTCCTAATCGACGAGGCCATCGAGCGCGGCAGCAACCTGCACGATCTGGCCGACTACGCCGTGGTCCAAATTAACGACACGCACCCCACCATGGTCATCCCCGAGCTCATTCGCTTGCTCACCACCGAGCATGGCATCGAGTTTGACGAGGCCGTGACCATCGTACGCTCCATGGTCGCCTACACTAACCACACGATTCTTGCCGAGGCGCTCGAGAAGTGGCCGCTCGTCAGCCTGCAGAAGGTCTCCCCTGCCATCGCCGACATTATCGTCAAGCTCGATGAGATCGCGAAGGCCGAGCACGATGACCCGCGCGTCGCCGTCATCGACGAATACGACACCGTCCACATGGCCCACATGGACATCCACTTTGGCTTCTCCATCAACGGCGTAGCCGCCCTCCACACCAAGATACTTGAGGACACCGAGCTTCATCCGTTCTACGAGATCTATCCCGAGAAGTTCTCCAACAAGACCAACGGCATCACCTTCCGCCGCTGGATCCATGGTGCCAACCCCGCGCTCGCCAGCCTGCTCGACGATGTGATCGGCACCGATTGGCGCAGCACCGGCGATCTGAGCAAGCTCGCCGAATTCGCCGACGACAAGGACGTTCTTGAGCGCCTGGCTGCCACCAAAGTCGAGGCCAAGAGCATCATGCGCCAGTTCATGGCGCTCGAGCAGGGCGTGACCATTCCCTCCAACGCCATCATCGATGTTCAGGTCAAGCGCATCCACGAGTATAAGCGCCAGCAGATGCTCGCGCTCTACATCATCTGGAAGTATCTCGACATCAAGAACGGCAACAAGCCCGCTCACCCCGTCACCATCATCTTTGGCGGCAAGGCGGCACCTGCCTACACCATCGCCCAGGACATCATTCACCTGATCCTGACGCTGTCGCAGTGGATTGCAAACGACCCCGACGTGGCGCCCTACCTGCAGGTTGTCATGATCGAGAACTATAACGTCACCGCCGCCGAGCGCGTGATCCCCGCCGCTGACATCTCCGAGCAGATCAGCCTGGCCTCCAAGGAGGCAAGCGGCACCTCCAACATGAAGTTCATGCTCAACGGCGCCCTAACCCTGTGCACGCTCGACGGTGCCAACGTGGAGATTGCCGAGCTCGTGGGCGACGAGAACATCTACACCTTTGGCGCCTCGTCCAAGCAGGTCGAGCAGCTCTACGCCGACGGCACCTACGATGCCGGCGCACTCTACCGCAAGCCCGGCATCAAACTGCTGGTGGACTTCATCACCAACCCCGCCTTTATGGCGACCGGCAACGCGGAGCGCCTGCAGCGTCTGCACGACGACATCAAGGGCAAGGACTGGTTCATGGCCCTACTCGACATTGAGGAGTACATCCAGACCAAGGAGCGCGTGCTGGCCGACTACGAGGACCAGGACGCTTGGATGCGCAAGGCGCTCATCAATATCGCCAACGCCGGCACCTTCTCGTCCGACCGTACGATCTCCCAGTACAACGACGAGATCTGGCACCTGAGCTAGCTCATTCCCCTTACCCATCCTCTTGAGAAACGGAGTCGTGGCAACACGGCTCCGTTTTTTGTGCCCGCACGTTACCCTGTGACCCGACTCTGCCTAACAATCTCGATCTGTAACAACTAGCCAGCAGAATTGGCACCGCCCGTTACAGAACGAGACAATCAAAACCGTCCATCTGAGTTCATCTCAATCTGTAACATCTGGCACCTAAAATTGGTTCTTCCTGTTACAGATCGAGACAAACGGAATCGTCCCGCAGCAATATCTCAATCTGTAACATCTAGCAGCTGAAATTCGTCTTTGGTGTTACAGATTTAGATGAAATGGTTAGCTCAGCGGAACCGTCTCGATCTGTAACATCTAACGTCCGAAATCGGCCCCACCTGTTACAGATCGAGACAAACGACCGGCCAGACAGCCCCAACACAAAGAAAGGCTCCCCTCTCGCCCAGTGGACGGGAGGGAAGCCTTATATGTGACCGCGGCAAAAGGATGGCAATACCGCAGTCGCCCAAAGGGAGGGTCTGGATGCACCGGGCCTAGATAAGGTTCTTGCCAGAGACCTTATCGAAGAGGTGGGTCGCGTTCTTCTCGAACTTGAACCAGATGGGGTCGCCCGCCTTGAGCGCGCCCTTGGCCTCGAGGTCGACGACGGGGATAATCAGGACAAACTGGCCGTCGGGAGCGGTCACGTGGACATGCTCGGTCGAGCCCATGAGCTCGGTCACCTCGACGGTGCCCTGGAGCGCACCCTCCTCGCCCTTGTCGGCAAGCAGGATCTGCTCGGGACGCACGCCGGCCGTAATCTCCTTCACGTCGCCGCCGTCCCAGTTGAGGGCAAGCCGTGCGCAAGTCTCGGGGGCGAGCGCCACGTTCATATCCTCGGTCTTGACGGTAAAGCCGTTGCCCGAGCGCACCAGCTGGGCATCGAAGAAGTTCATCTGCGGCACGCCGATGAAGCCGGCGACGAAGATGTTCGCGGGATGGTTGAAGACCTCCTGCGGCGTGGCGATCTGCTGGACGACGCCGTCCTTCATGACCACGATACGGTCGCCGAGGGTCATAGCCTCGGTCTGGTCGTGGGTAACGTAGATGAAGGTACCCTTGATCTCGTGACGCAGCTTAATGAGCTCGGCGCGCATCTGGTTACGCAACTTGGCGTCCAGGTTGGACAGCGGCTCGTCCATCAGGAAGACCTTGGGGTCACGCACGATGGCTCGGCCGATGGCGACGCGCTGACGCTGACCGCCCGAAAGCGCCTTGGGCTTACGGTCGAGGTACTCGGTAATACCCAGGATCTCGGCAGCGGAGCGGACCTTGCGGTCGATCTCGTCCTTGGGGACTTTCTTGAGCTCGAGCGTAAACGCCATGTTCTCGTACACCGTCATATTGGGATACAGAGCATAGCTCTGGAACACCATGGCGATGTCGCGGTCCTTGGGAGCGACGTCGTTGACGCGCTTGCCATCGATGAGCACATCGCCCGAGGTGATGTCCTCCAGGCCGGCGATCATGCGCATCGTCGTGGACTTACCGCAGCCAGAGGGGCCAACGAGGACGATGAACTCCTGGTCGTGAACGGTGAGGTTGAAGTCCTCTACAGCAAGCACACCGTCCTCGGTAACCTTAAGGTTGTGCTTCTTCTCCTCGGTCTTCTTCTTTTTGCCAAAGAAGCCCTTCTTTTTTGACTCGTTGTTGGGATACACCTTCTGAACATGTTTGAGAACGATCTCGGCCATGTCTTTACCTTTCGATACGCGGCGCCGCGCTGAGGGGCGCCGCCAAAACTTGCAAAACAGTTACGGCATCAGCCCTTGACGGCACCTGCCACAACGCCGTCAATGATGTACTTCTGGCAGAAGATGTACATGATGACGATGGGGATGACGACCATCATGATGCATGCCATCATGGGGCCGAGCTCGACGTGGCCATAGCCGCCACGGAAGTACTGGATCAAGATAGGAATGGTCTTGTACTTGGTGGAGTCGAGCGTAAGGTAGGGCAGCAGATAGTCGTTCCAGACCCACATGGTCTCAAGGATACCGACCGAAAGATAGGTGGGCTTCATAATGGGAAGGACGATCTTAAAGAACACCTGGACCGGGTTGCAGCCGTCGATCATGGCCGCCTCTTCGATCTCGAGCGGGATGTTCTTTACAAAGCCGGCGAACATAAAGACCGCGAGGCCCGCGCCAAAACCAAGGTAGATGAAGCAGATGTTAAACGGCGTGTTAAAGCCGATGCGGTCCGCGAGGTTGGACAGCGTGAACATGAGCATCTGGAAGGGCACGACCATCGAGAAGACGAACAGGTAATAGAAGAAGTTCGAGATCTTGCTGTTGACGCGCACCACGTACCAAGCGCACATGGAGCAGCACACCAAGATCAGCACGACCGACGTGACCGTGATGATGAGCGAATACATAAATGCCGAGGCAAAGCCCTGCTCGTTCAGAGCGTGCACGTAGTTTGCGAGGCCGTTGAACGTCTCGGGCGTGAGCAGATCGAACGCCGTGGTGGTGCTGATTGCGGTCGCTTTCTTAAAGGAATTGAGCGCAATCATGAACACGGGGTAGATCCATGCGAGCGACAGGATCGTAAAGAAGATCGAGAGCGCGCGGTTGATAGCCTTATCGCGTTTCATTACTGCTGCACCTCCTTGGACCTCGTGGCCTTAAGCTGGATCATAGAAATAGCGACAACCAGGATGCAGAAGATAACTGCCTTGGCCTGACCGATGCCCTGCCATGCGATGCCAGCACGCGAATAGAACGTGTTGTAGATGTTCAGGGCGAGCATCTCGGTGGAGTGCGCCGGGGCGCCACCGGTAAGGGCGAGGTTCTGGTCGAACAGCTTAAAGCCGTTGGTGATGGACAGGAACAGGCAGATGGTGATGGTCGGCATCAGGTTGGGGATCTTAACCTTCCAAAACGTCTGCCATGCCGTAGCGCCATCGACCTTGGCGGCCTCGATGTAGTCAGACGGGATGGACTGCAGACCGGCGATGTAGATGATCATCATGTAGCCGACCTGTTGCCACAGGGTCAGGATGATAAGGCCCCAGAAGCCAGCGGCGGAGTTGAGGGCGATAAGCTGGGCACCCACGTTGGAGAGCAGGCAGTTGATCAGAATCTGCCAAATGTAACCCAGCACAATGCCGCCGATCAGGTTAGGCATAAAGAAAATCGTACGGAAGATGTTGGTGCCCTTGAGCGCCTTGCGGGTGAGCGCCTGCGCAATGGCCAGCGCGATCACGTTGATGAGCACCGTCGACAGGAAGGCAAACGCCACGGTAAAGAAGAACGACGTGGAGAACTGCGGGTCGGTCAGTGCGCGCACGTAGTTCTCGATACCGACAAAGTGCGCGTTATTGATGGTAATAAACTGGCAGAACGAGAGATAGAAACCCTGGATAAAGGGAATCACGAACCCGATCATAAACGCCAGGCACGTGGGCAGCATAAAGAGCGGCCACCAGCGCTTGAGTGCTTTGCCCATAGAAGGGTCCTTTCAATATGCAGGGGGCGGGCAAACCTACGTCTGCCCGCCCCCTGTCGCTAATCAGATAGCTTGGGCAGCAACTGCTTACTCGGAAGCAGCCTTCTCGGTCTTCCAGCCATCGACGAAGGCATTCTTGACGCCGTCCCACTTGGTGTTGTCGGCAGCATAAGCGATGAGAGCCTGCTTGAGGTTCTTCTTCCACTCCTCAGAGGGGATGTAAACGAAGTCCCAAGCAACGGTCTTCTTGCCATCCTTGGCCATAGCAACGGCCTGCTGCGAGAAGACGTTGGTGGTCTCCTTAGCGCTCTTGAACGGGGCGGTCAGACCCATCTTGTCAGCGATGATGCTGGTGGCGGTGTCAGAAGTGACGCACCAATACATGAAGTCCTCGGTGGCCTTCTGGGCATCCTCGGAAGCCTGGGAGCTGACGCACCAGTAGTTCTCGCCGCCGGAGCACAGGCCCTGGTTCTCCTCGCCGTCGACGCCGATGTAGATCGGCAGCATGCCGAGCTGGTCGTCGGTCATACCGGCCTTGGTGAGGTCGGCGTAGGCCCAAGAGCCGTTCTGGTAGAAGACGGCCTTGCCGGTTGCGAACTCGTTAGTGGCGTCGTCACCGGTCTTGGAGGCGAGCTGCGAAGGATCGCAGGTGGAGTCGGTGATGTACAGGTCGAAGATCTGCTTAAAGTTGTCGAGATACTCGCCCTTGATCTCGTCGTCCTCCTGGTTGTGCTCCTTCTCGAACTCGTAGTAGAGCGGGAGGTTGGCGAGGTGGGTGGTGTAGCGCCAGCTGGAGGAGTCATCCATGCCGGCGGAAGTGAAGGCACCGTCAACGCCGAGCTCGTCCTTGCGGGCCTGGATGTCATCGGCGCAAGCCTTCAGCTTGTCGAAGGAGTTGATGTCCTCGGCCTTGTAGCCAGCCTTCTCGAGGAGCTCCTTGTTGTAGATGATGCCGTAGCTCTCCTGAACCCAGTCGATACCCAGATCCTTGCCGTCGGACTGCAGAGCCAGGGAGTCGTCGATGAGCTCGCCGCGGAGCTTGGTGTCGGACAGATCGGCGCAGTAATCCTTCCAGTTCTTAAGACCGGTGGGGCCGTTGACCTGGAACAGCGTCGGAGCGGAGCTCTTGGACATCTCGGACTTGAGCTTCTCCTCGTAGGTGTTGGAGGCGGCGGTCACGATCTTGACCTCGACGCCCTTCTCCTTCTTGTACGCCTTGGCGATCTCCTTCCACTCCTTGTCGACCTCGGGCTTGAACTGGAGGAAGTAGACCTCGGCAGCGTCACCAGAAGCAGAGGAGCCAGAGCCGGCAGAACCACCGCAGCCCACGAGGCCCAGACCAAGAACCGCAGCCGCGGAACCAGCAAAGCCCAGGAACTGCCTTCTGCTCATTTCGTTCTTCATTACAATCCACCCTTTCACACCGTGGCGGCACCCTTTGCCGCCGCCTTCGGAGATTGGCTCGGGGACTTTGCCCCTTTTGCTGATTTGTACAATACGCTATTTGGCTAGTTGTTTGAACAAGTATTACTAGAGCGGTAGAAAAACTTCGGTGAACGGTAATTTCGACTTGATACTTGACAAGTTTTGTATAAACAATTATTTATTATCGAATGCAGCGAAAACGCCCGGTCAAGCCGATGCATTGTCGGTTTGACCGGGCGTTTTCGCTTTGAGGGCATGAGTCTCGTCAGGCTGCGAGCTAGCCGGCTATCGCTTGGAGTTGACGCGGTAGTGGAAGATCTCGGGATGCGTGCGGGCATGCGTGACCTCGAACAAGATGCCGTCCGAGGTGTACGACTGGCTCTCCATGACGGCGACACAGTTGTATTTGCCAAGGTCCAAGTAGCTGCAGTCCTCATCGTTGGCGAGCTCGACACTCACCGTACGGCGGCTCGCCATCACTTTGATGCCGCGCTTGTGCTCCAGATAGTCGTAGATAGACTTCTCGGCGACCTCGGGCGTCAGGCCCTTGGCGATCGACTCCAAAAAGTAGCCGTGGTCCACCTGGCGAGCACTGCCGTTGAGGCTTCGGACACGCACTACACGAATCAGCTCCTCGCCCACCTTAAAGCCCAGGCGACGAGAAAGTTGCTCCGTGCAAATCAAATGTTCAAAAGACTTGACCTCGGTCGATGCGACGGCATTGTTGCGTTTTGCGAACTCGCCAAACGACTCAACCTCTTCGAGTGCGCCCAACATGTCGGTTTCGCCCTTAAGCCAAATAACGCGCACGCCCTTGCCGTGTATGGGCTGCACAAACATCCCGTCGGCCAGCATACCCAAGGCGCGACGGACAGTATTGCGAGTACATCCGAACTCCGCGGTCAACTCAGCTTCGGTTGGCAGCATCTCCTGAAACGCATAGGTCCCATTAATGATGCGCGAGCGTATTTCTCGGTAGATTCCTTCGTATATCGCTTTTGGCATTGTTTCACCTCTAATTAATATGTATGGCTAGGCACGATAGCATTTCTTTGGGTTGTTTAAACCGTCTATCGGCAAAGCACCGATTATTAACTGTCAACGGCGCCCGTGATGCTCCAATCGATTCGAATCAAAACCGTCAATGCGGCAAGCAGCCAGTCCTCTACAATGAGTTCATTGTTTAAACGTTCTTGCTCGCACAGCATGTTGCATCCGGAAGGCATATTATGCTGCAGAAAATCCAACGTTTTGGCGGAGCCATGTTCGCGCCCGCCATGCTGTTTTCTATATCAGGCCTCATGGTCGGCATCTCCGCCCTCGCCACGACCGTAGACATCGTCGGTGACCTCGCCGTATACGGAACCCCTTGGTACGTTTTCTGGACCATCATCCAGCGCGGCTCGTGGACGGTCTTTAAACGTCTCCCGCTCCTTTTTGCCGTAGCGTTGCCTATCGGTCTTGCCCAAAAGCAACCGGCACGCTGCTGCCTCGAGGCGCTTGTGGCCTATTTTGCCTATTGCTTCTTTTTGAGCGAGATCATTAAGCTGAGCGGAGACAACCTTGGGCTTAAGTACCCATCATCTTTGACCCCCGCCAGCGGTATCACCGTCATCGACGGCATCAAGACGCTCGACACCGGCATTATCGGCCCGCTGGCGGTATCGGCAACCGTCGTCGCCATCCATGACCGCTTCTACGATGCCAAGGTTCCCGATTGGCTCGGCACCTTCTCGGGTTCCTCGCTGGTCTACCTCATCAGCTTTTTTGCCGTGTTTGCCCTTGCCGCCATCTCGGCCGCCATCGTGCCCTTCGCATACGCTGTAACCGAAACGCTGCGCCACGCACTTGCGGGCGTCGGCCCCTTCGGCGTGGGCATCTTTGTGTTTTTGGAGCGAGCACTCGAGCCCATGGGGCTGCACCACCTGCTCTATATGCCCATCTATTACGACAATCTGGTCATTCACGACGGTATTTACGCCACGTGGACCAACCTGCTCCCCATTCTCTCCCATAGCACGCGCCCTTTAAATGAACTTGCGCCCTGGGCAGGTTTTACCGCCACCGGCTGGGGCAAGCTCTTTGGCCTTCCCGCCATCGCGGCAGCATTCTATTTCACCGCCAAACCCGAACGCCGCGCCGGCCTTAAGGTCATCCTTTTGCCCGCCATCGTCGCCTCGGTGGTCTGCGGTGTCACCGAGCCGCTCGAGTTTCTCTTTATGTTCACCTATCCTGGACTCTTTTTGCTCTACGCCGTCCTATCCTCCTGCCTTGCCATGACCATGAACTTCTTTGGCATCGTCGGCATCTTCTCGGGCGGTCTCATGGAAATGACGGCCTTCAACTTCATCCCACTCATGCGAATGCATGCCAGCTCCTACCTTTTGGCGCTCGGTATCGGTCTTGCCTTTAGCCTCATCTTTTTTGTTAGTTTTCGAGCACTCATCTTGGTCTATGACCTTAAGACGCCGGGCCGCGAGGATCATGCCTCCAATCGCGCGGCAATCGATCGTTTAACGGGAAGCGGCTTTGTCAAAGAGCAATCTCCCAATGGCGAGGTCAGTATTCAATCCGATCAAGATCACGTCCTCGCTGAGCGGGTAATTCAGCTTTTAGGTGGCGTTGGCAATATCGTGGGCGCAACCAACTGCGCCACGCGCCTGCGCGTCGAGGTCGCAGACCCTTCCATCGTTGCAGATAATGCGTCGTTTGTCGCGGTGGGCGCCAAGGGCCTCATCATTACGGGCAAGACCGCCCAGGTGATTATCGGCATCTCCGTTCCCCGCGTTAAAGAGCATTTTGACCAGATCATGGGCCTCGAGCCGGGATTTGTGCCCACCACCTCGGCCTCCCCTGCCGCCAGCGCAGCCCATAAGCGCGGCGATATCTGCTTCTTCGATATCGACGGAACACTCGCCTGGCAAGACCCTCGAGTGGCACAAGAGCTTCCCGAGGGCGAGCGAGACCTCTCCCCCTATCCCAATGAAGCGGTCTCGCAAGCCATCCGTGATTTTGTCGCCAAGGACAATATGGCGTTTATCTGCACAGGGCGCACGCTGAGCTGCATCCATCCAAAGCTGCTCGAGCTGCCCTGGACCGGCATCGTCTGCCTCGCGGGTGGCTATGTCGAACTTGAGGGACACGTGATTCGCGATTTGGCGATGACGCCCGGCATGCTGCAGCGCCTTGCTCCCATTCTTGAGCAATCGGACGAAGTGATTCGTTTTGAGGGACTCAATGGCGTCGTTCGCATGAGTGCCGATGCGCCCGACGCCCCCGGATACGCCCGCACCGTGGGCGATGCAATTACGCAGCTGCAACATTACAGCGCCTACAAGATCTTAATGTCTACGTCGCTTGCCAACCGCATCGCTCAGGATCAAGCGTTTGAGCCGCTGCTCTGCTTTAACGAGCTCGAGCTCGAAGTGACCGAGATTTCGCCTCGCGAATGCACCAAGCGCGAGGGTATCCAGTCCGTACTCGACGCTCTCGACCCCAACCATGGAACGGTGTATGGCATCGGTGATGCCAGCAATGACATCTCGCTGATGAACGCCGTCGATGTCGGTATCGCCATGGGCAACGCGCCGGACTTCCTCAAGGAAAAGGCCAACTATGTAACCGACAGCATCGACCACGACGGCGTCGTCACCGCGCTCGAACACTTTGGGCTTATCTAGCCGAGCCCCTACCACATGCGCGGCCACATGGCCCAATCGTCTTCAACCGCCGCGCTCGACGCCCCAATGTGGCAATATGTTGTCTGCATAATGCAACGATGCAACCTCAGAAAGAATGCGAGAACCCGTGTCTAGTCCGTTTACCAGCTTTTTAGCCCAGCACTTTGACCAGATTAACGACTATCTGGCCACGTTCTTTGACGGACAGGCGACTTCCGCCGATATCGAGCGCTACCTGTATACCCCGCTCTCGACATTTACGGCAAACGCCGGCAAGCGCCACCGCCCGCTTATCTGCATGCTCGCCGCAACCGCAGTGGGCGGTAGCTTTGAGAGCGCCCGCAGCACCGCGGCAGCCATCGAGCATTTCCAGTCGGGCGCGCTGATCCACGACGACATCGCCGACAACGGACAGCTTCGTCGAGGCAAGCCCTGCATGCACCTTACCGAGGGCACGGGCCTTGCCATCAATTGTGGCGACCTAGCGCTCACCATGGTCACCAAGACGGTTCTCGACGACCCCACGCTGGAGTCCGACGTGAAGGTGCGTGTGCTCCACGAGCTTACCGAGATGATCGTCCGCACCATCGAGGGCCAAGCGCTCGACCTGGGTTGGGTCCGTGATGAGCGCTTTGATATCTCGGTTGATGACTACCTGGACATGGCGACGCACAAGACCGCGTTTTACAGCGGAGCGACGCCACTTGCCGCCGGAGCCATTATTGGCGGCGGCAGCGATGAGCAAATCGAGGCGCTGCGCACCTTTGGCCTGCACACCGGTCTTGCCTTCCAAATCCAGGACGACCTGCTCAACCTTGTTGGCACCAAGGAAACCGCCAATAAGGACTTCCGTACCGACATCACCGAGGGCAAGCGTACGCTCGTCGCCGTACACGCCCTCTCTGATGAGCGCCACCACAACGAGGTCGAGGCGATTCTTTCCTCGGGCACCGATGATCCCGCGCAGCTCGCACGCGCCGTGGAGATCTTCCAGGAGACCGGCTCCATCGATTACGCCCACACCTACGCGCTGGACCTGACCGCTAAGGCCAAGGCCGCCATCGAAGGCGTCGAGCTCGACCCGCATGCACGCGAGCTATTCCTCTCCATGGCAGATTTCTTTGTGGAGCGCCTTAACTAGCGGGGGTTATAAAACCTGTCAGCAGCGTATTTGGGTACAACTTGCTACACTGTTGAGTGCATGTTTATGCATCCCTTTGCGTTGTCTATCCGACACACGCTCAAATAGTACGAATGGTACGCCGAAAGGGGTTCGTTCATGGAACCTATTACTACGGGCATGCAGGGAGCAGCCGTCGAGGACGTCCAGTCCCGCCTTCTGCAGCTCGGCTATACAATCGACGACGCCGAGGTCGCCGACAAGCGCTTTGGCACCACCACCGAGCAGGCTGTTGGCACCTTTAGGCTCGATAGCGGCCTTGCCGCCGGCAGCGCCGTCGATATCCCCTGCTGGAGCGCCCTGGTAGACGCCTCGTATAAGCTGGGCGACCGCACCCTCTATCTGCGCATGCCCAATTTCCATGGCGCCGATGTGCAGGCCCTGCAGCGCGCTCTGAACGTTTTGGGCTTTGCCTGCGGCGAGGACGACGGCTACTTTGGCCCGCATACCGAGGCCGCCCTGCAGCAGTTCCAGGAAAATGTCGGTCTGTTTGCCGACGGCATGGCCTTCCAGGACACCTACGCCTACATCAACCGCCTGCACCATGTGTGGGAGGGTAAGCCCTCGGTCACCGAGGCCGAGTCGCGTATCGGTTTTGCCCGTGCCGCCAATGTGCTTGAGCGCTTTCAGATTGCCGTTATCGGCGAGGACCCCATCGCACGCAGCGTTGCGTCGCGCATGTGGAATATCGCCACGGCAACGACCGACAACAGCGGCATGATGCTCTGCGACTCCGAGGTCCCAACCGACGTTGACCTGGTGCTCGAAATCGCAAGCGACGAGCTGCCCGCCGACGCCGCACCGCGCGCCACGATTGCCCTCGCCGAGTGCCACAACCTGGCCCAGCGCATCCGCACCGCCAATGTCGCCGCGCAGCAGAAGCCGGCTCGCATTCGCATTGAGCTCACGGGCATGACGCGCTACAACGGCACCTTCACGGCCAGCGACGCGCAGACGCTCGCCGTACGCCTGCTCGATGGCGTTTGCGATGCCCTCGCAGATTAGGTAAACTAGACGAGTTGCTTTTGGGCAACACCACACATTGGGACGTAGTTCAACGGTAGAACTCCGGTTTTTGGTGCCGGCTGTTGGGGGTTCGAATCCCTCCGTCCCAGCCAAGGTAACTGAGCGCCCTGAGCTTTCATCAGCCCAGGGCGCTTTCTTGTGAGCAAACGGAGGGATTCGAACCCGCAAGGGTGCGGAGCTGAGGAAACGCGAAGCGTTTTCCAGCGCAGCACGCAAGGAGCGAAGCGACGCAGCGGGACGCGGCCGCCGAAAAGGCGGACGCGGAATCCCACCGTCCCATATCAGCCATAAGCTCCCCGCATCAAATATCAGCCCCGTTCCGAAAAGCGAGCCGTAATCTACAAAATGGCGTGTGGCCCCGACGGGCCGGGCATTAAGTTTGTCGCGAGTTCCGCACGCAAAGAAGGCCACGTGACCTCGATGTTTTGGACGTGACAGCGAGAGGGGCCCTGGTATGGCAAGGTGACGTGAAACAAGGCGGCGCTGACCTTCTGGTCGCGCCGCCGAAGTTGAACGTCAGATTGCCGTGCCAGGGACCCTCGCAGCGTCGAGAGGACCGCCGTTCGGTAGAACGGCGGAACTAATTATTCAGCATGCGGTCGAAGCTTCCCGAGTCGCCATCCCGATAGTCAGCGGTCATCAGGATCTCCTGTGGAATGCGCCCGCCTTCGCGCAGCACGTTGCGGAACTGCACGCGCGTAACCATGGGCAGGTCTTTGATCGTGGCCGCCAGGTTCTGCGGCACGCCCTGGTTGGCAGCCGCGGGCTCGCACTCGCCGCCGGCCTTCACGCGACGCTTATGCTCGGCGAGCATGGCGCGGTACATGCCGGCATGCAGGCGAATCTCAACCACATTGGCATTGCGAGTCTGCTCGACGATGCGCGCGCCCTCGCGATCGATATCGCCCACGTAGTAGACGTAGTTAAAGCGATAGCCGATCTCGGCCAGATAATCGTCCAGGGCATGCGAGACGCTCGCCTTGCATCCGCCGCCAAAAATCACGCCGCCCACCTTGATGCCAAAGAGCTTGGCGTGCTTGCGGCCACGCAGCAGCTTGACGATCTCGTCGTAGGTGTCCAGGTTCTCGACCATAATGAACGGCTTGTCGGCGCCCAGCGTAAAGAAACCCGTAAAGTGCACGGGGCGGTTGGGGGCAACCTTAATCGCCTGCATGCTGATGCCCTTTTCGGCCATGCGCTTAATCAGGCGCTCACCGTGCTTACCGTCAAAGGCCTTCTCGTCGTTAAAGATCTGGTAGGCACGCTGGCGACGCGAAGCGACCGGCGTGTCGGCACCACGATTCTGCTCAATCCAAGCCTGGATGGTCGCAATCTCCTCGGCAATCTTGCGGTTGGACATCTCGTTGTGCTGAGCGCGCTGCGGAGCCTTTTTGCCGTCCTTGCCCTCGACCTTTACGATCTGTGTCTGCTGCTCCTTGATCTTAGAGAGCGCCATAGGCGTAGGGACAACTTTGAGCAGCTGCCTGCCTAAAACGCGGGCAAGAGCAAACGCCGAGACCTCGCCGTGGGCTGCCGACTCGGGCTGCTGGGCAGCAGTATCTACTGCGGCAGACTCCGGCTTCTTCTGAGACTTGCGCTTAGAATCGCCTTGGGAATTGCGCTCGCGCTTCGGCATAGACGCCTGCCTCTGCGGACGATCGGACTTGCTCTCCTTCGCTGGCTGGCGCTTAGGCTGCCCCGCAGAAACCTCGGCCTTCACATCCTCGTCCCGCGGCGTGATCTTCTCGGTTGCAGTCTCGGCATGGGAACTGCGGCCCCCACGATGGCGACGGCGGCGAGGCTTGCTCGATGCGCCCTGCTCCGTCTGCTCATCAGTAGACTGCTGGCCCTGGGTCTCCGTATCGGACGCAACCTGCTCATCAACAGGCTTCTGTTCACGAACTTCCGACTCGGCAGGCTTCACGGCCTTCTCGGCCCGCACCTCCGGAACCTGATTAACCTTCTCCTGGCGCTTTATGGGGTACGCGCGACCTGCAAAGCCGCGACCGGGACGACACGAGTCTGAGGCCTTCTTGGCCGGCTTCTCGGAATCGTCCGCAACCTCGGCAGTCTCTTCGGCCTCGAGCGCAACATCCTGCTGCTCGGCCCTAAAATGCGCACCGCGGCGACGCTTGGGCTCCTGGATCTCAGCATGCTCTTGAGTGCGAGTCGGCTCCCGCATCCCGACGGGCTTTTCCTCGACGGCCTCGACATCCGTCTCACCCTTTTGAGCTACGGCGCGGCGGAAGCGCTCCTGCTGGGCGCGGCGCTGCGCATCGCGCTTGCCACCCCCGCCAAAACCGCCGCGTCCCGCCTTGGCCGTAAAGGCGCGAACGACGTTCTCGTCAAGCAGCTCGTCGGTATCGACATGCTCGCGCGGAGCTATTGCCGCCTCAGCAGGCACCTCGACAACGTCCTCGACGACCTCTTCGGCAGCCTCGGCAAGCTGTTCCTGAACATCGCGAATCTCGGCATTGATGGTATAGAACGCCGGACGCCCGTTAATGCCGCTACCCTCAATCTTGGTCACGATATTTGCCGCGATAAGCTCATCGCGCATCGCCTTGGTGTCGCATTCCTTATCGACGGAGCGGAAAATCTGCGCCAGCGCACTCGACTTAATCTTGAGCGCCTTACGGCAAAGCAGGTCGTAGGCAACCAGCTTGGCACGCTCAGCAGAAAGCGACGTCTGGCTGCTCAGGCGCTCAGCCAAAGCATCGACATTGTTTTGATTATCGGAATATACCGTCTTGGCCACGGGGCCCCTTTCATATGTACACATATACGTCTATATGGTACAACGCGCGCCCTTGTCCACGCAAAACATCTGCGAGAACACTCGGGCGTCACTCGTTTTTGCATGAAAAAAGACCGAGCCCGCGCAGTCGCGGACCCGGTCTTTCCGAGTCAAATAGATGGGAGATCCAACCCGTCCGACCGACTAGGCCTTGGCGGCTTCGGCGTCGGCAGGAGCCTCAGCGGCAGCGGCGCGACCGTACTCGGCCTTGCCCATCTCGGACCACTCGGGCTCCTCGTCAGGCATGGAGCCAGCCTCCTTACCGAAGAACTCCTTGAGGCAGTTGACGGCGACGATGAGGCCCAGGACCATCAGCAGGACGGCGAAGACGAGCTGCAGGCCCTTGGTGGCGGCGACGGAGACGGCGGCCGTGGTGGCGGTAGCCGGGATGGTGCCGAAGAAGCCGTAGGCCTGGACGGCGGTCATGCAGCCCATGGCGCTCTGGACCAGCGAGGTGAAGGTGCAGCAGAGCAGGAAGGCGACGGGCACGTAGAGCATCCAGCCCTTGCGGCCGGTGCACTTGCAGAACACGGCGAGGGTGATCATGGTCATACCGCCGAGCAGCTGGTTGGAAGCACCAAAGAGCGGCCAGATGTTGGCATAGCCACCAAAGGCGAGGGCGAGGCCAGGAAGCAGGGTAACGACCGTGGCGAACCAGGGATTGCCGAGGACCTTCATGTAGCCGGCCTTGGACTCGATGGCCAAGGCGTCGTTGGTCTGGGCAAAGAACTCGGAGAACGAGGTGCGGGCGATGCGGGCAACGGCATCGAGCGAGGTCAGGGCCAGTGCGGAGACGTTCATGGTCATGAAGACGGTTGCGAGCGTGCCGTTAACGCCGAAGGCCTGCATACCGCGGGAGATGCCAGCGGCGAAGATCTGGAACGGGGTGGAAGCGACACCGGCGTTAAGGGCGCCGGTACCGGCGGTGTTCATGTCGGAGAACATGATGCCGGCGACGATGATGGCAAGGATGCCGACGAAGGACTCGACGATCATGGCGCCGTAACCAACCTTGACGGCGTCCTGCTCCTTCTCGACCTGCTTAGAGGAAGTACCGGAAGAAACGAGGCTGTGGAAACCAGAGAGAGCACCACAGGCGACGGAGACAAACAGGACCGGGAACATCATGCCAGAAGCGCTAGAGAAGCCGGTAAAGGCCGGAGCGGTGATAGTGGCCTGGCCGTTGACGCCCAGGACGACGATGCCGAGGACAGCGCAGGCGATCATGACGATCATCATGATCGAGGTGAGGTAGTCACGCGGGGTCTTGAGCATCTGGATGGGCATGGCGCCGGCAAAGACCAGGTAGACCATGACGACGGCGAACCACTGGAACTTATCCAGGTAGACCGGGAACTGCATACCGACGGCAAACATGAGAACCATGAGCACCACGCCGGTGACGAACTCGGCAGCGCCGGTGAGGTTGAACTTCTTCTGAGCCCAACCAAAGGCGATCGCGACGAAGGTGAACAGGATGGAGATGGTACCAGCGCAGCCGGCGGCATAGGACTTGGTGAAGTCGATGGCACCGGTAGCAGCACCAGAAGCGTCAACTGCCGGGGTGAACATGAACGTCTTGCAGACCATGTCGGTGAAAGCGGCGATGACGATGATGCAGAACAGCCAGCAGAACAGCAGGAACAGGCGACGACCGGTCTTGCCGATGTACTTCTCGATGAGCTGAGCCAGGGACTTGCCGTTGTTCTTCATCGAGGCGTACAGGGCGCCAAAGTCGTGGACGGCGCCAAAGAAGATGCCGCCGACGAGAACCCAAAGCACGACGGGCAGCCAGCCAAAGGCCATGGCGACAATCGTGCCCGTGACAGGGCCGGCACCGCAGATCGAGCTGAACTGGTGCGAGAACGCGGTGAAGGCGGAAACGGGCGAGAAGCTCTTGCCGTCCTTCATGCGCTTGGCCGGCGTGAGGGCATCCTTGTCAACGCCCCACTTATTGGCCAGCCAGCGACCGTAGCCCAGATAGCCGCAGGCGAGCACCGCCGCGGCCACAACCATGAGCAAAACTCCGTTCATTACATTTCCTCCTCTAAAAAGAACTTCCTAGACATAAAAAATGAGGGCCGTCGGTTGCGCTCGACGGCCCTCATCTTCATCAGCCGCCCGTTATCGTACGGGCTAGCTGTATGTGCTAACCCGCATCAGATAATTACTACGCTGATAATGTTTAGCTGATGCGTGAACATGTCTAAGAAATCCTCTTCGATCATGATGTGAACGTTCCGTGCGTGTTCACATCCCCCAGTGGATGGAAAGCAGTATGAAACTTTAGTTACCTAAAGTCAACGTTCAAATGTAATGAATTTTCAACTTTTTTGAAATTTACGGTATAAAACGCCATTAACCTCGGACTTTACCAGACAAGAGTTTTTGCATGAGAAATACCCCTGAGAGCCGCGGGAGCCGGACGCTGTCGACGCCAAACGACCCCCACGCCGCATCGGGACAGAAAGGTCCCCGGCGCTGCCCCGGGCGCCAGCGGCCACATATGAACTTTATCGCGAGTTCCGCACGAACAGGAGGCCACTTAATGTGGCCTCCGTCGTGAGCAGGACTGTCCGAGCAGGAAAGTTCATATGTGGCCGCTGGCGCCCGGGGCAGCGCCGGGGACCGCACGAGCACGACTACAGCGTCATGTTCGGATCGGCGTCGACGTCGAACGGCGAGATTTCTCCTCGGTCGAATTTACGGCGAGCGACCTCCGCGATCATGGCGGCGTTATCGGTGCAGGCGGACAAGGGCGGCACCGTTACACGAATGCCCTGACGTCCAAGCTTCTTGATCATCATCTCGCGCAGATGCGGATTGGCCGAGACGCCGCCGCCAATGCAATACTCCTTGCACCCGGTGGCATGCAGGGCGTTCTTGGCCTTCTTGTACTGCACGTCAAAGACCGCCGCCTCAAACGAGGCCGCCAGGTCGGGCAGGTGAATCGTGCGCCCGGCCTTGGTCTCCTGCTCAATGTAGAGCGTCACTGCCGTCTTGAGGCCCGAAAGCGAGAAGCGGTAGTCACCCCTGCTGTTAAGCGCGCGGGGAAAATCAATCGCCTTGGGGTCGCCCGTCTCGGCCAGCTTGGAGATGATGGGGCCACCGGGATAGCCCAGACCCAACGCCTTGGCTACCTTGTCGAAGGCCTCGCCCACAGCATCGTCGAGTGTCTCACCAAGTACCTCGTAGTCGCCCCATGCCTTCACGTGCACGAGCATGGTATGACCGCCCGAGACGAGCGTGAAGATAAACGGCGGCCTGAGATCGGGCTGCGCCAGCAGGTTGGCGAACAGATGGCCCTCCAGATGGTTGACGCACACGAGCGGCTTGCCGGCGGCATAGGCAAAGCCCTTGGCGAAGGCGACGCCCACTACCAGAGCACCCACCAGGCCCGGACCCTGCGTCACGCCAACAGCGGCGAGTTCGCTCGGCGCGATGGCTCCACCCTCAAGACCAAGCGATGCTGCGGCATCCTCGAGCGCCGCATCCACGACACTCACAATCACCTCAACGTGTTTGCGCGAGGCGATCTCGGGCACCACGCCGCCAAAGCGGGCGTGAAAATCAATCTGTGTCGACACCTGGTTGGCCAGCATATTGCCATCCGCATCGATAATCGCCACGGCCGTCTCGTCGCAGGAGCTCTCGATAGCGAGCACTAGGCGGCGGCGCTCAATTTCGGCACGCTCCCCCTCGGAGCGCCCAGGCGCAGGCAGCGGCCATACGCGCTGCTCTGCCGCCGTCGGCTCGGGCGAAGCATTATCGACCGGAAGCACCAGGGGCAGCGGAGCCGTCATGACGATGGCGTCCTTGCCGGCACCATAGTAGCCGCGGCGACGGCCAGCCTCGGTAAAGCCCAGAGCGTTATAAAGCGCGGTCGCTCCCTCGTTACCGTCCTCGACCTCGAGCGAAGCCGTAGTGCAGCCGAGCATCTGGGCATCATAGCTCACATGCGACAGCAGCTTGCGGGCAATGCCCTCACGGCGATGTGCCGGGTCGACGGCGACATCCAGAATCTGCACATCACCGTCCACGACCATACCGCCGGCAAGGCCCAGCAGCTTGCCGTCGTCGTGTGCCACCCACCAACTACGCGGCGCAGCGACGTCCTCGCCCAGTTCGGACAGGAACATGCCCGGCGTCCATGCCTCGTGTCCGGCACCTTCAAAGCAGGCAGCCTCCAGCGCGCTTGCGCCCTCGGCATCCGCCGCGCCCATGGGACGGAACTGCAGATGACGACCGGCGAGCTCATCGGCAACACCCGTAATTTCGCTCTGCGCACTCTCGGCAAGACCAAGACGCTTGCGCTCGTTTTCCTCGGCATCCGAAAGGCGCGTGTAAATCGGCAGGACGCGGGCCGGATCGCCGTCACCCGCAGCGTGCGCGAGCAGCAAGCCCTCGCCCGAAGGCCACCACAGGTCGCGCTCCACGCAGCGGGCGGCCTCGTCCTCACCCAGCAGCTTGCCATAGCGCACTAGACCGTCACCGGTCAGCTGAACCTGGCCCCAGTCCGCTGCTTGGCGCCACTCATCGAGCGCCACGGCGGCCTTGACCACGTGTTCGCGCTCAAATTGACGCTCGGGACCCTCATCGACCAGCATATACAGCGCCGGATATACCTCACCGCGCATAGCATCGGCCAAGATACCAAGCTTGCCGCGCACGCCAGCCTTCCACGCCGTCCAAGCGCAAGCGTCGAGCGTCGACACGCCCAGCAGCGGAACATTGGCACCACGCGCGAGGCCCTTGGCAGTGGAGATGCCGATGCGCACACCCGTAAAGGACCCCGGGCCGCGGCCGACCACATAGCAACCAACATCGCTGCGATCCAGACCGGCTTGAGCCAGCACGCCATCAACGGTATTCACGAGCTCAACGTTGGCGTGACGGCGACACATGTGGTCGCCACTCACGAGCTTCGTCTCACCCGTCTGCCCATCAATCCAGCTTGCCGCGCAGGCAAGCATGTCAGTCGAGGTATCGAGCGCCACCACCAGCGCGTTGTCGTTATGCAAGCTCATCTTGTACAGCCTTATCAATCAAATGGGAAAGCTCCATTGCGCGGTCACCGTGCGCCTCAAGCGTTATCGTTCGCACGTCGCTGTCGCCCTCATCACGCCTGAGCGTCACCGAAAGATACTCATCCGTCAGCTCGTCCTGGAATTGTTCGCCCCATTCCAGCAGGCAAGCACCCTCATAGCCCAGCACATCGAAAATGCCCGTATCCTCGAGCTCGTAGGCATGCTCCAGGCGGTATAGATCAAAGTGAAACAGCGGAATACGACCTTGATCGTGAACGGCCATGAGGGCGAACGTAGGGCTCGTAACCATATGCCCATCGCCCAGCCCGCGCGAGACGCCCTTGGTAAAGTGAGTTTTGCCCACTCCCAGGCCACCGGTCAGGATGAGCACATCGCCGTCCTCAAGGCACGGTGCAATTAGCTCGCCAAAGTACTCCGTATCGGCAGCGCAAGTCGTTTTGTAAGTACCTACCCCCAGGCGCTCCAGGGACATATATGCTCCTTATTATTCCGAGGCGTCCTCTGGCGCGGGATGTCGCTCCAGATAGTCGCCCAGCATCTTAAAGTCTTCCTCCAGCAGCTCCTGCCACGCCGGATTGCGCAGCGCTGCTGCCGGATGGAACGTGGGCATTACCACAAAATGCCCCATCTGGTGGAACCTGCCGCGCAGCTTAGTAATGCCAATCTCGGTCTTTAGCACAAAGTGCGTCGCGGGGTTGCCGAGCGTCACAATAATATCGGGCCAGATGCTTCGAATCTGCTCACGCAAAAATGGCGAGCAAGCCAGCACTTCCTCGGGACGCGGATTGCGGTTTCCCGGCGGGCGGCACTTAAGCACGTTGGCAATGTAGACGTCTTCGCGTTTGAGCCCCGCCAGCGACAAAATGCCGTTGAGGTCCTCGCCTGCCGCCCCCACAAAGGGCTCGCCCTGCAAATCCTCATTGCGGCCCGGCGCCTCGCCAATAAACATCACGCGAGCGTGGGGGTTTCCCACGCCAAACACGATGTTATGGCGCGACTGGTAAAGCTGGCAAAGGTGACAATCGCCCAGAACGGCCTCGATCTCCTCGAGTGCGACCTCACGCGGCGCCTGATGGCTATGGCCGGGGATGTGCATGACGCCCATAGCGACTCCTACACGTAGACCTTGTCGAGACGCATACCAAAGCCGCAAGCGACCTCGTAGTTAATCGTGCCGCGTAGGCGCGCCATCTCGTCCATGGTAATCTCGGCATCTCCATCGCGGCCGACAATGATCATCTCGTCACCATACTCGGCCTCGGGAATCTCATGCGCCGGGTTGGACTGAATGGCGACCATAAACTGGTCCATGCAGATATTGCCCACCTGACGCACACGCTCGCCGCGATACAGCACGTCCATACGATTGGAAAGCGTACGCGAAAGGCCATCGGCATAACCGATCGGAAGGGTGCAGATCTGAACGCGCGTGCGCGGTACGCGGTAGGTAAAGCCGTAGCCCACGCCCTCGCCCATCGCAGGATGCGCCACGCGCGTCACACGCGCGTGGACGCTCATGACGGGATCAAGCTGCATCACGCGACCACTCAGCTCACATGGCTGCAGACCATACAAACCGATGCCGGCACGAATCATGTCAAAGTGCATTGAAGAATCGAGCATCGAGGACGGCGTATTGGCACAATGCACGATACCGCATTCAAAACCTGCGTCCTTAATGGCCTGAACGGCCTCGGTAAAACGCTGGCACTGCAGCTTGTAGTCCCAACCCGAAGGTTCATCGGCCGTGGCAAAGTGCGTAAATACGCCGTCGCACTGGATGCCGCGATGGAAACTGATGCCGCGTACAAAGTCGAGCACCTGTGTGTAGTGAACACCGATACGATTCATGCCCGTCTCGATGGCAAGATGGTACTTGCCCACCTTGCCCGCCGCGACGGCGCATTCGCCATACGCAAGAGCAAAATCGGACGTATAGACCGAGGGCATGATATCGAACTCGAGCAACGTCGGAATGGCCTCGATAGGCGGCTCGCTTAGGATGAGGATGGGTTTCGTAATCCCGCCCTGTCGGAGCTCAACACCCTCGTTGACCGTCGCCACGGCAAACATGTCGGCACCGGCCGAATACATGATCTTGGCGCACTCAACAGCTCCATGACCATAAGCATCGGCCTTGACCACGCAGCACAGGCGCTGACGTGGATTCAACAAGTTCTTATAGGCCCTCGTGTTGCGACGGAGCGCCCCGCGGTCGATCTCGACCCAGGACCAGCGCGTCAAATCGGCTTTATTCATGATTAGTCATCCGACCCTTCGTCCATGATTCCCAGATCTTCGAGCGCATCCTTTGCCGCCAGCTCCATGGCAGGACCGATCAAGTCGATAAGATCGGTCGCGATAACGCTCTTCTCACCATACTCTGTCGCCGCGGCAAAACCGGCGTAGCTGTGAAGTGCGACGGCGTACGAATACAGCAACTCCCAACGATCCATCTCGTCGCGCATGGTGGCAAGCGTGCCGGCCAAAATACCCGCGAGAACATCACCCGAACCGGCAGTTGCCAGAGAAGCCGGACCCGAGAGCGGCAGCAGCACGCGCTCAACGCCACAGATAGCCGTCGTCGGCCCCTTGGCAATGACCACCAGATTGTCGGAGCCTGCAGCCCAGACAACCTTCTGCGCGGCCGCAATCGCGGTACCAAGGTCGTTCACCTCGTCACCGGCAACCAGACGCGAAAGCTCACGATAGTGCGGTGTCATAACCAACGGCTGCTCGCGACGATACATCTCGGGGTTACTATCAATACCGTCAATGGCAATCTTAGCAAGGCAGTTGAGTGCATCGGCGTCCAAAATAAGCGGCACATCAAGCTCAAGCAAGCCCGAAACCACCTGCATAGCGCCGGCAGACGTCGTCATACCGGGACCGCACAGCACGCAGCCGTACTTCTTTGCGATCTCGCACACCGTCATGCGCGCAGCGGCGCCAAAGGAGCCACGGGAATCAGACGGAATAGCAAAGACGGGAATCGAAGGAAGTGCCATGCGAATAAGATTGGCGCAGGCGTCAGGAGCCGCGACTGCCACGTAACCAGCACCCGCTCGAGCTGCAGACTTAGCCGCCATAATGGCAGCACCAGGATATTGCGCAGATCCGGCGACAATAAGCACAGAGCCACGGGAATACTTATCGATATTCGTAGGTAGTGGAGCAAAGTAATCAACTAAATCACCGGGCTCGACAATCTCGGCGGCGTGGTCGACATCATCGATGACCTCGTCAAGACGGTCGTAAAGATTGCCGCAGATCAAATCTCCAGCATACTCAGGACCATCAGCGCTATACAGACCAATCTTGGGCGCAATCATCGTCACCGTACGCTCGGCACGAATGCAGTCGTCATCAACAACGCCCGTCTCGGCATTCAAGCCCGAGGGGACATCAATGGATACGACAAAATCGGCGCATTCATTGACCGTAGGAATCCAAATGGAGAACGGCGCACGCAGATTCCCGTGGAAACCGGTACCAAAAATGGCATCGACAACAACATCGGCCTTATCGATTAAAACCTCGAGTTCGTCACGCGAGGGGCCGACGCAAACGTGCACATCGCGGCCGGCAGTACGACGAGCAACATGACGTGCCAGAGCAGCAGGAATCTCATCCGGCTCAACCGGAGAAACGATATCTACGTCCACACCCTTATGGCTCAGGATATCGGCGGCAACCCAACCGTCGCCTCCATTATTACCAAAACCGACCAGAACAAGAACCCGATCGGGATTGAGCCTCATGACCTCGTTGGCGGCAAACTCACCCGCTAGCTCCATAAGCTCGGCCTTCGAAGTCCCTTCGCGTTCGATGATATCCTCGAGACGAACGACTTCTTCGGTACTCAAAACCGGTTTCATCTATGCTCCTAGCGTATCTTGCGAAGCATCGCCCAGGTGCTCCGTCAATGCTGAATTCTGCAGCTGCTCAAGCTCATCTAAAACAGAGCGAGCCTCTTTAAATGTCTGCGCAACGCGTTTCTTGGTGCTTACCTTTTCCTCTTTTGGCTTAGGTCGAGCATCTTCGGTAATCGCGATGGCATTCGCAACGGCTAAGTCTCCTGTAAGCGTAATGGAAAGAGCGACCTCAACGACACCCAACTCTTGAGCGATCTCGAGTGCACGGCCCGAAAGCAGCGCCTTCGGTTTGCCGAGTTTATCACGCGTTACCGAAACATCCTTGCGACCCACGCCTTGACTAAAACCCGTGCCAAGAGCTTTAAGCACCGCCTCGCGCGAAGCAAAGCGGCTCGCATAGTGAGCAGCGGGACGCGATGATGCATCGCAATACGCACGCTCTTCTTCGGTAAACACACGCCGAGCAAACGACGGCGTCTTTTCAAGAATTGATTTCATGCGCGAAATCTCGACGATATCAACGCCGATACCAGCTTCAGCCATGTTCACCTCCATATCGCACAGACTAAGTTATTGTAGCCCGTTCACAGAAGATGCGACAAACGAGGGTTATAAAACACAGCTACTATGTGAGACGAAAACCCGTTAACGCAAAAAAAGGGGGAGGCCGCGAGGCCTCCCCCTTCTTCAGTTCAAGCGTACGGCTCGGTGCCGTCCACCGGTCAGCGGCGCCCTGGCCTC
>NZ_QSPM01000014.1:0-61212 GCF_003466445.1 Collinsella sp. TM05-38
CGCACCTCGCGGCCCGCGGGACTTCGCGCTCCATGCGCGGTTCGGGCACGAGGATGCCCCCGAGTCAGTTCCCTTTCCTATGCGCCATGCGGCCCCCAGGGCACGTAGATGAGACCCAGGACACCGTGAACGGTGGGCGCCGCCCACCGGTCAGCGGCCAGAGCATGGGGGGCACGCCCGGTCCCGTTCCGAACCCGGAAGCTAAGCCCCATCGCGCCGAGAGTACTGCGGGGCCAGCCCGTGGGAGGCCAGGGCGCCGCTGACCGGTGGACGGCACCGAGCCGTCAGAGGAAATGGAGAAGGGGGAGGCCTCGCGGCCTCCCCCTTTTTGCGTTATAGACACGTTGTGCTTTGGGACCTAGCTCCCTCTTATGCGCTCTTACTGTTTGGCTGTATTTTGAGCCCTTCTAGTGTATTTGAGCGATAATTACTCGCATTGGCGTTAGGGAGGGCTTGATGTTTACCGTATTTGTCTTGGGCAATATTGCTTCGGGTAAGTCGACTGCCTGCCGCTATTTCGAATCTCGTGGCGCTATGCTTATCGATCTGGATGAGCTTGCAAAATCGCTGTATGTGCCGGGCTCTGATATCGTCAATGCTCTCGCGGATGAATTCGGTTGGGACATTTTGGATGAGGAAGGCGCCATTCGCCGCAGCATCCTCGCTTCTCGAGCTTTCGCTTCTCCTGATTCGGTCGCACGGCTCAATGGTATCGTGCATCCCGTTCTCATTGAACAGCTTTCGCTTAGGATTCTCGATCCGGTTTGTTGTACGGTTTCGTCTCCCCGTTATCCCTTTGCGGTAGTCGAGGTTTCTGCTCCGACTGGTTTTGAGGATGCATTTGGCTTGGCTGATGAAATTCTGGTCATCAGCGCTCCTTTGTCAGTTCGTCGCGAGCGTGCTATACAACGTGGCATGGAGCCATCTGATTTCGATGCCCGTTCTGCTTGCCAGCCCGATGAGTCTGCGCTGTGCAATCTTGCTACAACGGTTATTGATAATGCGGCAGGCGATAACTCGCTCTTTGAACAACTGGATGCATGGCTTGCGCGCCATGGGTTCGTGGATGTTGTGGATAAGGAGGAGGCCGATGCCTAAGACACGTTTCCTTACTTGGTATCGCCTTATACCGCTGGCTGCCGTTTTTGTCTTCGGCCTTATCTCATTCGTTTACTCGTATGCTCCTGCTGCTTTCTTTAAACCGCTGTATCCGATTGACTACGAGGCGTATGTAAAGCAATCCAGCATTTCGCATAATTTGGATCCGTATTTGGTGTGTGCTGTCATTAAGTCTGAATCGAATTGGGATCCCGAGGCCGAGTCGAATCAAGGTGCTCAGGGATTGATGCAGCTGATGCCCGAGACTGCCCAGGATATGATCGCCAAGGGCCTTGTCGACGGTGGCGAGTATTCGGTCGACAACCTTAACGATCCGGCAACGAATATCGAGTTTGGCTGTGCGTATCTTTCGTATCTTCTAGCGTATTTTAACGGGTCGACTGACAGTGCCATTGCCGCCTATAACGCCGGCATGGGCAATGTCGACGGATGGGCGCAGCAGAGTACGTCGCTTCATAATGCAATTACCTTTCCCGAGACGCAGGCGTATCTGATTCGTGTCAATAATGCCTGGGTTCGCTACAAGACCCTCTATCCCGATCGGTTCGTATAGGACTATGCCTGCCGCCTGCGTATACTGCAGATATATGAGTTAGGAGTATCCATGGCGGAATTTGAAGTAGAACGCGTTGGTGGTGAACTTAAGCGCTTTGGCGTTGAAGGCTCTGACGTGCCGTTTAAGGTCGTGTCTCCCTATGACCCTGCAGGCTCTCAGCCTAAAGCCATTGAGTCGCTTGTGCAGGGTGTGAGGGACGGAGACCGCTATCAGGTTTTGCTGGGCGTGACTGGTTCGGGCAAGACCTTCACGATGGCAAAGACTATTGAGGCCCTGGGAAAGCCGACGCTGGTCATGGCTCCGAATAAAACGCTCGCCGCTCAGCTTGCGAGCGAGCTCAAAGAGTTCTTTCCCAACAACGCTGTGGTCTACTTCGTCTCGTACTATGACTACTATCAGCCCGAGGCGTATGTGCCGCAAAGCGATACATATATCGAGAAAGACTCCTCGATTAACGAAGAGGTCGAGATGCTGCGACATCAGGCGACCGCATCGCTGCTCTCTCGACGAGATGTGATTGTCGTCGCATCGGTCTCGTGTATCTATGGCATTGGCTCTCCTGAGGACTATGCGGGCCTAGCCCCGAACGTCGACAAGAAGGTGCCGCTCGAGCGCGATGACTTTATCCATGCACTTATCGACATTCAATATGATCGCAATGACTATGACCTTGCACGCGGCACGTTCCGCGTGCGCGGCGATGTTGTCGACGTGTATCCGCCTTATGCCGAGCATCCGTTGCGGTTTGAGTTCTTTGGTGACGAGGTCGAACTGATTGGCGAGATCGATGAGGTCACCGGCGAATTGCTGCGTGAGTACGAAGCAATTCCTGTGTGGCCGGCCTCGCACTATGTGACCGAGAAGCCGAAGGTCAAGGCGGCTCTGAAATCGATCAGCGAAGAGTGCGAGAAGCGCGTGGCGGAGCTCAAGGCGACCGACAAGTTGCTCGAGGCGCAGCGTCTGCAGCAGCGCACCGATTATGATCTTGAGATGCTCGAGACGATGGGCTTTTGCAACGGCATCGAGAACTACTCACGTCATCTGGACGGTCGCAAGCCGGGTGAGCCGCCGTTTACCCTGATCGATTACTTTCCTAAGGACATGCTCTGCATCATCGATGAGAGCCATGTGACGGTGCCGCAGATTCGCGGCATGCACGAAGGTGACCGCTCGCGTAAGGTGACGCTGGTGGAGCATGGTTTTCGCCTGCCCTCGGCGCTCGATAACCGCCCGCTTCGTTTCGATGAGTTTGAGGCAAGGATCCCCCAGTTTATCTATGTTTCGGCCACGCCGGGTGACTATGAGCTGCGAGTGAGCCAAAATGACGTTGAGCAGATCATTCGTCCGACCGGTCTGCTCGATCCCAAGATCGACGTTCGTCCGGTCCGAGGCCAGATTGACGATCTTGAGGACGAGATTCGCGAGCGCGTTGCCCGCAAGGAGCGTGTGCTGGTGACCACGTTGACCAAGCGCATGGCCGAGGACCTGACCGACCACCTGCTTGATGCGGGCATTAAGGTCAATTACATGCACTCCGATACGGCGACGATGGACCGTGTCGAGATCCTGCGAACGCTGCGCGAGGGCAAGATCGATGTTCTCGTTGGCATCAACCTGCTCCGCGAGGGTCTAGACCTTCCCGAGGTCTCGCTGGTGGCAATTCTCGACGCCGATAAGGAAGGCTTCTTGCGCAACCGCCGTTCGTTGATTCAGACGATTGGCCGCGCGGCCCGTAACGCCGACGGCGAGGTCATCATGTATGCAGACGTTGTGACCGATTCGATGAAAGAAGCCATCGAGGAGACGCAGCGCCGTCGCGAGATTCAGATGGCATATAACGAAGACCATGGCATTGTGCCCAAGACGGTCCGCAAGGCCATTAACGACATTTCGAGCTTTATTGCCGAGGCCGAAAAGACTGTGGGCTCGAAGGGACGCTCGAGAGGCGATTCACTGGGTCACGGTGCGTTCTATACACCCGACGAAAACGGCGAGGGCGCCGCGCCGGAGACGTCGGCACCCGAGCAGACGCTTGCCGAGCAGCTGGAAGGGCTACCGCACGACGAGCTCGTGCGGATCGTCGAGACCATGGAGGAAGACATGCGTAACGCCTCCGCCGCCATGGACTTTGAGGAGGCGGCGCGCCTGCGCGATGCCGTCGTTCAGATTCGGGCGATGCTCGAGGGTGCGTCTGAGGACGAGACGATCGAGCGCTTACGTTCGCAGGCCCGCAAGGGTTCCACGTTCGCATCGGGCAGAAAACGCCAGGGTGCACGGTTTAAGAAATAGCGAACAGGCCCCGAGTTCCCTGTGGAGCTCGGGGCCTGTATCCTTTGCGCGCTGGAATTCGTGCGCTAGAGGTCAGCGATTAGGGCTTCGGCACAACGGATGCCGTCGGTGGCCGCGCTCATGATGCCGCCGGCATATCCAGCTCCTTCACCACAAGGGTAGAGGCCCGGGGTCGACACGGCATGGCACGCTCGGTCTCGGGTGACAGTGACCGGTGAGCTCGAACGAGTCTCCACACCGGTAAGAACGGCATCGGGGCGGTCGTAGACTCGTAGCTTTTTTCCGAGTAGGGGAAGTCCCAGGCGGAGCGACTCGACGATATGCTGCGGGAGGGCATCGTCGATCGCCGTCCAGGTCACGCCAAGTGGATAGGTTGGTTTTACCTTTCCGGGTGCCGTGCTGGCGCGTCCTGCGAGGAAATCTCCGACGAGCTGTGCCGGTGCGTTCCAGTTGGAACCGCCCAGGCGATAGGCAGCCGCCTCGCAGGCACGCTGGAGCTCGATGCCGGCGAGCGGGTCATCGTTGGGAAGGTCCTCAGGCGTGACGTTAACGAGCAGAGCGGCATTTGCGTTGCGTCCGTCGCGGGCATTGAGACTGGCCCCGTTGACGCACAGATGGCACGGTTCTGAAGAGGCGGCAACAACCTGTCCGCCGGGGCACATGCAAAACGAGAACACGCTGCGGCCGTTGGGAAGATGGGCAACAAGTTTGTAAGGGGCCGCCCCGAGCGCTGGATGTCCCGCCGAGGCTCCATATTGGGCTCGGTCGATGTCGCGCTGCGGATGCTCGATGCGAACGCCCATGGCAAAGGTCTTTTGTGCGAGGGTCACGTTGTGGTCCTTAAGGAGCTCAAAAATATCGCGAGCAGAATGCCCGCAGGCGAGGATGAGGTGCTTTGTCTCGATTGGCTCGCAAGCGGCGTCTTGGGACGATTGGACATCAATACCGGTGATGGCGCCAGACACGTCGATGCGAATGTCGACGAGCCTCGTTCGATAACGGACGACACCTCCGAGCTGCTCGATGCGCTGGGATATAGCGGTGACAACCTTGGGAAGGATGTCGGAGCCAATGTGCGGCTTGGCATCCCACAGAATATCGCGGGGTGCACCCGCCTCGACGAAGGTTTCGAGGATAAGGCGATGGGCGGGATTTTTGGTTCCCGTATTGAGCTTGCCGTCCGAGAAGGTTCCCGCGCCGCCCAGGCCAAACTGGATATTGCTCTCGGGGTCGAGGATGCGCTCCTTTAGAAAGAGGTCGATCGCCTGCGAGCGGCGAAATGCCGGGTCGCCGCGCTCGATGAGCAAGGGCTTAAGACCTGCTTCGGCGAGCGTAAGCGCAGCGAAAAGGCCGGCACATCCGGCGCCGACAACGACGGGGCGTTCTTTGGGTGCGCCGGAAACGGGGGAGGGGAATGAAGGCCCATCGTCTTCTATCGCGCGTACGCGCGAGCGGTCGCGCTCGGCAACGTTGCCGACCGCTTCTCGCTCGAGGTGGGGACTAGTCAGCTCAACACGAAAGCTCAGGATAAAATGGACGTCTCGTTTTTTGCGAGCGTCGATTGACTTGCGGTGGAGCTCGATGGACTTGATCTCGGAGTCCTTGCAACGTAGGACGCGCTTGGCGACTCGCTTGCCAACAATGAGGCAGGCATTTTCATCGCCGGCTTCATCGAGCGACGCGTTGACTTGGGTGATTTCGATCATCGAGGTCTCCTTAGAGGCAAGAAAGAGGCCGTCCGGTATCCCAGACGGCCCGAATGCGTTTTTGATTATAGACTGCGTGGCTACAGGCTGCTTGCAGCGCGAATGCCCGAGAGCCAGGCCCACGCAAGGTTAAAGCCTCCACAATCGGCGTCGATGTCGAGCGCTTCGCCGCAGACGTAAAGCGGGGCGTCGACAACGCTGCGCGCGCGTAAACTGGGTGTTGAGATGCTCTCGACAGATACGCCACCACGCGTGACCTGCGCAGAGCGTTCCTCGGCTGTTCCCTCGACGAGCAACTTAAAGTGCTTGAGGATCGAGACCAGGTGGATGACATCATTGGAGCCTGGATGGCACTGCTCGAACGCTGTGCAGACGACGCGGGAGAGTTGCGGGGCGAGCATGCCGTCGAGCCAACGGGGATTGCGGGGCGAAAAGCTATCGAGCAGCTCAACGCGCCGGTTGAGCGTATCGAGCAATTCGTCTTTGGAGAGGTCGGGGAAAACGTCGAGCAGGATCGTATCGCCGCGCTGGATACGACGGGAGAGGTTGAAGACAGCGACGCCCGAGATGCCGAAGGTTCGAAACAGCACTTCACCGTCTTCGTGCCAGAGCTCACTATGGTTACGGGCGAGCGTCAAGCGGGCGCGGACGCGCAGGCCATCCAACGTCTTGAGTGCCGCCCGATCGCCAACGACCGTTGCCGAAACGGGGCAGAGGATGGGGCGCAGCGAAGTGAGGGGGAGGCGAAACGTATCGGCGATACCGGTGGGGCTGCCGCCCGTGGCGATAATTACGGCATGTGCCTGCAGGGTCTCGTTCTTGCGAGGGACATCGACGAGCGCTTTCCGAAGCGAGCGGAGCTCCGATTTTCGGTCGTCGTGCCTTTTTGCCTTGAGCGTCCGCGCTGGACGGTCTATTTGGAGTACCCAGCCTTCGGAAGCTTCGTGCGCCGAGGCAACGTTGGCTCCGCAGATTAAGGTGATACCTAGGCGGTCGCAAACGTTGAGAAGCGCGTCGCGCACCGATTCTGCGCGAAGGGAGCGCGGGTACAGCCGGCCTTCCTCGGAGGTTGTCATGATACCCAGCGAGGAGAAGAAACCCATAAGCTCTTGTTCGGGCTGGGGGCCCATGACGGATTCGACGAATGCGGGGTGGTTATACCGCTGAGGATCAATCGATTCGTTGGAGAGGTTGCAGCGGCCGTTACCGGTCGCAAGGAGCTTAAGGCCACAGGCGACATCGCGCTCAACGATGCAGACGCTTTTGCCAGCGCGTGCGGCCGTAATGGCAGCGGCGAGGCCTGAAGCCCCGCCGCCGATTACCAGGACGTCATAGAAGGCGCTCGCGTTCACTTAGGCCTCGTCGGTCTCGTGCGGGGTAATGGCCTCGACGGCAGAGACTGCCTTGGGCAACATGTCATCGGGCAGCGCGGTCTCGACCTCGCCCTTATCGCAGGCCTCGGCGAGTGCCGGATTAATGGGAAGCTGGCCCAAGATGTCGAGGTTATAGCGATCTGCGACCTCGGGGAGCTTGCTCTTGCCAAAGACCTCAATCTTCTTGCCGCAGTCGGGGCACTCAATATAGCTCATGTTCTCGACAATGCCCAGAATGGGGACGTTCATCTTCTCGGCCATGTTGACCGCCTTGGCGACGATCATCGAGACCAGATCCTGCGGGCTCGTGACGATGACGATGCCGTCGACGGGCAGCGACTGGAAGACGGTGAGCGCGACGTCGCCTGTTCCCGGAGGCATGTCGACCAGCAGGTAGTCGATGGGGCCCCACGAGGTCTCGCTCCAGAACTGCCTAATGGCGCCTGCGATGACCGGACCGCGCCAAAGGACGGGGTCGGTCTCGTTTTGGAGCAGCAGGTTGGAGCTCATGACCTTGACGCCGTGCTCGGAGATTTCGGGCAGCATAAGGTTGCCAAGGGCATGGACGTGGCGTCCGCTCATACCGAACATCTTGGGGATGGAGGGACCGGTGATGTCGGCATCGAGGACGCCGACCTTGTGGCCGTGACGGGCAAGCTCGGTGGCGATGGCACCGGTGACAAACGACTTGCCGACACCGCCCTTGCCGGAAAGCACGGCGATGACGCGCTTGACCTCGGACAGCGTGTTCTCCTCAAATTGC
Source organism: Collinsella sp. TM05-38 (assembly GCF_003466445.1). Classification (NCBI taxonomy): domain Bacteria; kingdom Bacillati; phylum Actinomycetota; class Coriobacteriia; order Coriobacteriales; family Coriobacteriaceae; genus Collinsella; species Collinsella sp. TM05-38. Next base: position 7,807 of record NZ_QSPM01000014.1, read on the forward strand.
GACGGCGACGTTTGTCCGCCGGCGGCCTGTGCGTGTTCGCAACCCATGTATGACTCCTTTGTATATGTTGGGGCCGGGGCCCCGCGATGTGACACGAGCGTCATTGTACCCTCGTTTGCGAGCGGGAGTCATTTGTGATGCGCGGCGGGCGATCGATGGCATTCGAAAGCATGGGTCGGGTATGCGACGTGCGCGTGTCAGATAAAGCAAAAGGTCTGAGAATCTTGTATTACGAACATCTGTGCGCGTTGAGTGCGCTAAACTCATCGACGGTGTGATTTGAAGTTATAGGAGGCAAGGAGCTTCCATGTCTGATTCTTCTATCGTTATTCGCGGCGCTCGTGAGCACAACCTCCGTGATATCGATGTTTCCATTCCGCGTGACCAACTCGTGGTCATTACCGGTCTTTCTGGCTCGGGCAAGAGTTCGCTGGCATTCGACACTATCTATGCCGAGGGCCAGCGTCGATACGTCGAGAGCCTTTCGAGCTATGCGCGCCAGTTCTTGGGCCAGATGGACAAACCCGACTTGGATTCAATCGACGGCCTTTCGCCGGCGGTGTCGATCGACCAAAAGACGACGTCTAAAAACCCTCGCTCGACGGTTGGCACCGTAACCGAGGTTTACGACTATCTGCGCCTGCTGTTCGCCCGTGTGGGCACCCCTCACTGTCCCGAATGCGGCCGCGTCATTGAGCGCCAGACGACCGACCAGGTTGCCGACAAGGTCTTGGCCGCGGGGGAGGGTCGCCGCGCGTTTGTGCTGGCACCGGTGGTGCGCGGGCGAAAAGGCGAGTACACAAAACTGTTTGAGGACCTTCGCGCCGAGGGCTTTAGCCGCGTGCGTGTCGACGGTGAAGTGCGCTCGCTCGACGATCCGATCGATCTGGACAAGAAGTTTAAGCACGATATCGAGGTCGTGGTCGATCGCATCGTGATCCGCGAGAACTCTCTGGGCCGTATCGCCGAGTCTGTTGAGCAGGCGACCGCGCTGGCTCACGGCAATGTAAACGTGTACATGCTGCCCGATCGTGATGCTCCCGAGGGGACCGAGGGCGAGCTGCTGGAGTATTCGTTGGCCTTGGCGTGCCCGGAGCATGGACACTCCATTGACGATCTTCAGCCGCGTGATTTTTCGTTCAACGCGCCCTATGGCGCGTGCCCCGAGTGCGATGGCCTGGGCTTTAAGAAGACGGTCGATGCCGAAGCGCTAATCGAAGACCCCTCGAAGTCGATCGCCGACGGGGTCTTTGGCAGCCTGTTTGGCAACTCTAACTACTATCCGCAGATTTTCGCTGCGGTCTGCAAACACTTTAAGGTGAGCGTCGGTACGCCGTGGGAGGATCTGCCTCCGCGGGTGCGTCGCGCGTTTTTAGACGGCATGGGCGACCAGAAGATTTCGGTCGACTATCAAAAGCTCGATGGGCGTCGCAGCCAGTGGGACACCAAGTTCTCGGGCGTGCGCAATATCCTGTACGAGCGCTATAACGAGACGACGAATGAGAACACCAGGGCGCGCTTGGAGAAGTACATTCGCGAGGAGCCGTGCTCGAGTTGCCATGGTGCTCGTCTGCGCCCCGAGATGCTCGCCGTTACCGTAGGCGGTAAGTCCATTTACGAGGTCTGCTGCCTGTCGTGCCGCGAGTCGCTCGAGTTTTTTGAGGGCCTGGAGCTTACCGAGCGCCAACAATTTATCGGCGGGCGCATTGTTAAGGAAATCCTGGAGCGCCTGCGCTTTCTGGTCGATGTCGGACTCGACTATCTGACCCTCGACCGTGCCTCGGCGACGCTTTCCGGAGGCGAGGCCCAGCGCATTCGCCTGGCAACGCAGATCGGCGCCGGTCTCATGGGTGTCCTGTACATTTTGGACGAGCCATCGATCGGCCTTCATCAGCGCGATAACGAGCGCCTGATCAAGACACTTGAGCGCCTGCGCGATATCGGCAACACCGTCATCGTCGTCGAGCATGATGAGGATACGATTCGTGCTGCCGACTATGTGATCGACATGGGCCCCGGCGCGGGCGTGAACGGCGGACACGTGGTCGCCGCGGGAACGCCTGCCGATATCATGGCGTGCCCCGATTCGATGACGGGTGCCTACCTGACTGGCAAGCGAATGATTCGGGTTCCCGACAAGCGCCGCAAGCCCGGTCGCGGCTGCCTTAAGATCACGGGCGCCCGTGCCAATAACCTCAAAAACGTTACCGCCAAGATTGAGTTCGGTACGCTTACGGTCGTTACCGGCGTGTCGGGATCGGGCAAGAGCTCCCTGGTTACCGACACCATCGCGCCTGCCCTTACGAATGCCATTCATCGCTCGACGCGTCCCGTGGGCCCGTACAAAAAGCTCGAGGGTATCGAGTGCATCGATAAGGTGATCGACATTGACCAGTCGCCGATCGGCCGCACACCGCGTTCCAATCCCGCTACGTACATTGGCCTGTGGGATGATCTGCGCGCGCTGTTTGCGAGCACACCGGAGTCGAAGGCGCGCGGCTACTCGCCCGGACGTTTCTCCTTTAACGTGAGCGGCGGCCGCTGCGAAGCATGCAAGGGCGACGGACAAATCAAGATCGAGATGCACTTCCTTCCCGATATCTATGTCCCCTGCGAGGTCTGCGGCGGCAAGCGCTATAATCGCGAGACGCTTGAGGTCACCTACCGTGGTAAGACCATCTCTGACGTGCTCGACATGAGCGTCACCGAGGCGCTGGCTTTCTTTGGCAATATTCCTCAGATTAAGCGTAAGCTCCAGACTCTGTATGATGTGGGCTTGGGTTATGTGAGCTTGGGCCAGCCGGCAACGACGCTTTCGGGTGGCGAGGCACAGCGCGTAAAGCTCGCCAAGGAACTCCACCGCCGTCAGACGGGTAAGACGTTCTACATTCTGGATGAGCCGACGACCGGTCTCCATTTTGAGGATGTCCGCCAGCTGCTCGACGTGCTGCAGCGCCTGGTCGATGCGGGCAACACGGTTCTGGTGATCGAGCACAATCTCGATGTCATCAAGGTTGCCGACCGTCTGATCGATATGGGCCCCGAGGGCGGCAATGGCGGCGGAACTGTCGTGGTCTCGGGTACGCCAGAGCAGGTCGCGGCATGTTCACAGAGTTACACGGGCAAGTTCTTGGCCCCGCTGCTCGAGCGCGACCGCGAGCGTCAAGCACAACTCGACGCCCAGTAAAGAGACGCCGTCATGCGAGAAGCGCCACCGATTCCTTTCGATTCGGTGGCGCTTCTGTGTGTCGAGATGACGTATGCGGCTACATTGGACATATACTTAGGCGTTACGTTCGAATGCGAGGGAAGGGACATGCCATGGCAAAGGCTGCAAAGACGCCGAAAACCAATGCGATGCGCGAGCTGGAAAACGCCGGTATCTCCTATATTCTCCATACGTATGAAGACGATGGCGATGAGTCGGCGGGTTTAGGCGTTGCAATTTCGGAACAACTTGGCGAGGAGCCTGGCCAGGGTTTTAAGACCTTGGTTTGCGTGGCGCCGTCCAATGAACACGTTGTGTGCTGTATTCCCGTTGCCGACGAGCTTGACCTAAAGGCCGCCGCGCGCGCCGCTGGCGAAAAGTCGCTGACCATGATGCATGTTAAGGACTTGCTTGCCGCGACGGGGTATGTCCGGGGCGGCTGCAGTCCAGTCGGCATGAAAAAACGCTTTCGGACGCTGATCGATGAGACATGCGTCCTTTGGGATACCATTTTTATCTCAGGCGGTAAGCGTGGCTATCAGCTTGAGCTTGCCCCCGACGACTTAGTTGCATTTTGCGGGGCGACGGTTGCCCCGATCACGAGAGAGGACTGAACGATGCCGCAGGAAGAATCGAAGCGCGGGGCTCACTTTGCAAAGCGTTCGGCTTCTCAGACGCCCGCGCCTGAGGCTTCTTCGTCGCGAGATGACACTGACGACATGGGCTCGTCGGACTACTCCACGGTTGGTCGTTCCGCCGGGCTTATGACCATCCTGACCATCGTGTCTCGCGTCACCGGTTTTATCCGCACGTGGGCAATGGCGGCAGCTATCGGCATGTCGCTACTCTCGTCCTCCTATCAGGTCGCCAACAACCTGCCCAATATGCTCTACGAACTTGTGATGGGCGGCATGCTCGTGACGGCTTTTTTGCCCGTGTACATGGGCGTGAGGCGTGAGCAGGGTCGCGAGGCCTCGAACGAGTACGTGGGCAACCTGCTTGGTATTCTGCTTTTGGTGCTGGGTGGCATTTCGTTGCTGGGGACTGTGTTCGCCCCGGGCTTTATCTGGACGCAATCGTTCCTTTCGGGTGACGGCGGCAGCATGGATACCGCTGCGTTCATGTTCCGTTTCTTTGCCATCCAGATTCTGTTTTATGGTTTGGGCTCGGTGTTCTCGGGCGTTCTCAACGCACACCGCGACTACTTCTGGTCGACGTTTGCCCCGGTCCTCAACAATGTGATCGTCATTGCGAGCTTTATGGGTTTTGCGCCCGTGTCCGCACAGTTTGGCGAACGTGCCGGCATCATCTTGATTGCGGCCGGTACGACCCTCGGTGTCTTTGTTCAGATGGCATGTCAGATTCCCGCGCTTAGCAAGCACGGCGTGCATCCCCATATCCATATCGACTTTAAGGACCCCGCGCTGCGCCAGACGATTGCGCTCGGTATCCCGACGCTGCTCGCCACGGTGTGCATGTTTGTCTCGACTTCTATCACCAACGCTGCCGCGCTGGTGGTCCAGCCCGAGACTGGTCCTTCCGTCATCGCCTATGCGCGCCTGTGGTACACGCTGCCCTACGCGCTGATTGCCGCCTCGCTTTCGACGGCGCTCTATACCGAGCTCTCTCACGACGCACAGGAGAAGGATTACGACAGCGTACGCACGGGCATTTCGCGTGGCGTCGCCCAGATGCTGTTCTTCCTGATTCCGTTCGCACTGTACCTGATTGTCTTCGCACGTCCGCTCAACATGATCTACTGTGCTGGCAAGTTCGATGAATCCGGAGTGGCGCTGGTGTCCGAGTACCTTGTCTACCTGGCGCTCTCGCTGCCGCTCTACGGCGTGGTCGTGTTGATGCAGAAGAGCTTCTCTGCCTTGCTCGACATGAAGCCCTATAGCCGCTATTGCCTGTATTCCGCCATCGGCCAGGCCGGCTCGGTTCTGCTGTTTGGCGTTGTGCTGGGCTTCGGTATGCCGGCAATCGCGCTTTCGTATGTTGTCGACTACGTGATCTTGGTCGGCTGTTCGCTGTGGTGGCTGCGTCGTCGCCTGCGTGGCCTTCAGGTCAAATCTATCCTGCATGGCGGTTTCTTTGGCCTTTTGCTCGGTGGCCTAGGTGCTGCCGCAGGCGCCGGCGTCATGTGGGTGCTTGAACACTTTGTCGGGGCACTTGGCGGCTCGATTCTGATTACTCTTGGCTACGTTTGCGTTGCGGGTGTCGTCTCGCTTGCTGTTACCTTTGGCCTTGCCGTCGTCCTTAAGATGCCTGAGGTCTCGGCGCTGCTTCGTCGCAAGTAGGTGCGTGTGGCCGGTCACGACAACATTCCAACGCTTGCCGAGCAGGTTTCGCGCGTTCCCACACAGCCCGGATGCTACCTTTGGAAGGATGCCAAGGGCGATGTCATCTACGTGGGCAAGGCAAAAAACTTGCGTTCCCGTATGCGCCAGTACGTGACACTGCAGGATGAGCGTCAAAAGATCCCGCTGATGATGCAGCTGGTGGCGAGCTTTGACTATATCGTGGTGGAGACCGAGCACGAGGCGTTGGTGCTCGAGCGCAATTTGATTGGTCAGTACCATCCGTACTTTAACGTCGACCTCAAGGACGACAAGAGCTACCCCTTTATCGCCATTACAAAGGGCGACCTGTATCCCGCTATCAAATACACGCGTGAGCGTCATAAGCCGGGAACGCGCTATTTTGGACCCTATACCGATAGCCGTGCGGCACGTGAGACGATAGATACGCTGCGCAAGGTTATTCCCATTTGCTCCGCATCCTGTGCGGAGTGGCGTCGTTGCCGCCGTATCGTCGAGTCCCACAAGGGCGAGGAAGACATCGTCAATATGATTTGCGCGCAAAACGGGCGCCCCTGCTTTGACTACCATGTCGGGCGCGGACCGGGTGCGTGTGTCGGTGCGATTTCCCCGGCAGACTATGCCAAGAACGTCAAGCGTGTCGAGCGCTTTTTGTCGGGCCATCGCAAGGATGTCGTCGATGAGCTGACCTCCGAGATGACGGATGCCGCCGAGGCGCTCGACTTTGAGCGCGCGGCACGCGTCAAACGTCGTTTGGAGGTCATCAGGGGTCTGGACGATCGTCAGCAAGTCGTTTTTCCCTCCAGTGTCGATATCGATGTCATCGGTTTCTATCGCGAAGAGACCATCTCCGCCGCTTGCGTCTTCGTCGTTCGCGAGGGCCGAACAGTTCGCACCTGCGAGTTCATTCTCGACAAGGGTCTTGATGTTGACGAGGAAGAGCTCCAGTCGGGCTTTCTTAAACGCTATTACGATGAGACGGCTGATATTCCAGCTGAGGTCAACCTCTCCGTCGAGCTTGAGGATGCGGAGGCGCTGGGGGAGTGGCTTGCAGGCAAGCGCGAGCGTTCCTGCCATCTCCATAGGCCGCAGCGTGGCGAAAAGCACCGTTTGCTCGCTATGGCATCCAAAAATGCGCGCCATGCCCTCATGCGCTACATGATGCGAACGGGGTACGCTGACGACCGCACCAATCAAGCGCTCCTGGAGCTCGAAAGCGCGCTGGCGCTGCCGGCGCCGCCGATGCGCATCGAGTGCTTCGATATCTCGACGCTGCACGGAACCTTTACCGTCGCCTCGATGGTAGTGTTTACCAACGGGCGCGCTGACAAGAGCCAGTACCGTCGTTTTAAAATTCAGGCCGAATTGGACGAGGCAAACGACTTCGTGTCGATGTCCGAGGTTTTGGGACGACGCTACGCTCCCGAACGCATGGCCGATGAGCGCTTTGGCTCACGGCCCGATCTGCTTGTTGTCGACGGCGGCAAACCGCAATTGACGGCTGCGATCAAACAACTTGATGCCCTGGGGCTCGATATACCAGTTTGCGGCTTGGCAAAGGCCGATGAGGAGGTTTTCGTGCCTTGGGACGAGACGCCCGTCGTGCTGCCGACCGGGTCTGCTTCGCTCTATCTAATCAAACAGGTTCGCGATGAATCGCACCGTTTTGCAATTACATTCCATCGCGAGCTGCGCGATAAGGCCATGACGGTTTCGATGCTCGATGACGTTCCAGGGGTGGGACCCACCAGAAAACGTGCCATTATGCGTCATTTTGGCTCGATGAAGCGTTTGCGCGCGGCGAGCGAGCAAGAGATCGCGGAAGTTCGAGGCATTCCTGCCGATGTCGCCAAAGCGGTTCACGAGACGCTCGTTGCGTGGGATGCCGAGCGTTCCGGGGCGGCGGCAAAGCAATCCGAAAACTAAACACGAGCCTAAACAGCTGATATACATGATTGCGTCATTTTCAACCATTTATTTCGCCATGATTGCCTGCTGGTTTCGGGTTTTATTAACGCTAAAACGTTTGACTAACCCAAGTGAAAACCCTGCTATCCTGCGGGTTGACGAAGACTGATATCTCACCTCGTCGATACATACTGTCTGGCGAATCATTTGTCAATGAATTCGGTGAACGGTAGTAAATACCGTTCAAGCGGATGTATGTATCGGTCGCCGAGCGCGGCACCTCAGTTGGGTTCGTCGGTAGGTAAGGTATATATCGTCCGCAAGTTGCGCGGGGGCAAGTCTAGGTGCTCCCGAGTAAGATTCTCTACTGATAGGAGAAGACATGGCCATCATCAACAAGGGTATGTCCAGGCGTTCGTTCCTCGGCCTCACCGGCAGCGTCGCTGCTGTCGCCGGCCTTGGTCTCACTGGCTGCGGTGGCAGCTCTAGCGACGAGGGTTCCGCTTCCGGCTCCACCGATTCCGCCAACCGTGGCGGCGGCGTGATCACCGCTGGTTCCGCTTACGCTCCGTCCAGCTTCGATCCCGCCACCACCGGTTCCGCTGTTGGCCTGGGTGCCAACTGGCATGTCATCGAGGGCCTCTACGGCATCGATTACCACGACTACAGCACTTTCAACGAGCTCGCTACTGACGATCCCAAGTCTGTGGATGACACCACCTTCGAGGTCACCATCCGTAAGGGCGCCAAGTTCTCCGATGGCACTGAGGTCACCGCTGACGACGTTGTGGCTTCCTACAACGCTTGCGCCGCTTCCGCTACCTATGCTCCGTTCTTCCAGCCTTTCGAGTCCATCGAGGCCAAGGACGCCAGTACCGTGACGGTCAAGACCAAGGTCCCCAACTTCTCCCTGCTCAAGGATCGTCTGGCCATCATCCGCGTTACCCCGGCCACCCAGGCCGAGGAGGATCGCGCCAAGCAGCCGATCGGCTCCGGCCCCTGGATGTACGATGCCATCTCCGACACCGAGATCACCCTGGTTCCCAACCCCGAGTACAACGGTGAGTATGCTGCCGAGGACGAGAAGATCCAGTACAGCATCCTGACCGACCCCACCGCTCGCGTCACTGCTCAGCAGGAAGGCTCCACGCTCGTCATGGAGCTCGTTACCGCTGACGCCGTCGATCAGCTCGAGAGCGCTGGCTGCAAGATTGACAACGTTCAGGGCTTCGGTACCCGCTTCATCATGTTCAACGTCGCCAAGGCGCCTTGGAACGACGTCAAGGTCCGTCAGGCCGTTATGTATGCGCTCGACACCGAGAAGATGATCAGCAACACCTTCGCCGGCCTTGCTACCGCCGCCAGCTGCTACCTGCCCAAGAGCTTTACCAACTATCATGAGGCCTCCACGGTGTACAAGACCGACGCCAAGAAGGCTAAGAAGCTCATCGAGGAGTCCGGCATCACCCCGGGCGCCATCACCCTGCGCACCACCGATAACGAGCAGATCAAGGGCATGGCTGCCCAGGTCAAGAACGACCTTGACGCTCTCGGCTTCGATGTGACCATCCAGACCGATACCTCGCCGGCCACCTACGCTGCCATCGACGGCGGCGAGGCTTACGATATCCTCCTTGCCCCTGGCGATCCTTCCTGCTTCGGCGCTGACCCCGACCTGCTGCTCAACTGGTGGTTTGGCGACAACGTCTGGATGCAGACCCGTTGCCCGTGGAAGGAGTCCGCTGAGTGGGAGAAGCTCCACGGACTCATGGACGAGGCTCTTGCCGCCGAGGGCGACGAGCAGCAGAAGAAGTGGAACGAGTGCTTCGACATCATCGCCGACAACGCCGTTCTGTACCCCGTTGTCCACGTCAAGACCGTCTCTGCTTCTTGGGACGATCCGTCCACCGCGCCCAACGGCGAGGCCCTCGATGGTTTCAAGGGCATCGGCACGACGAGCATGTCCTTTAAGGGCGTCGCGACCATCAAGGCGTAAGACTCGCTTGAGTCTATATGCAGGATACCGGTCGTTGAGACCGTATCCTCATAGTTGAAACAAAGACCCGGGCGGCAACGATGTCGCTCGGGTCTTGTAATGAGTATCCGTACTCATATACCAGTTGGTCCTACCGACAAAAGAAAGGGGAGAGAACGTGAACAACTTTCTACGTTTGATTGGAAGGCGTCTTGTCGCGCTGCCGATCATGGCATTGGGCGTCACCGTCCTGGTGTTCTTCCTTATGTCGTTCTCCAAGACCGACCCCGCCTACACGGCGTTGGGTGACGGTGCCTCGCCCGAGGCGGTTGCCGAGTACCATGAGAAGTATGGTCTGGACGACCCCTGGCCCGTGCGTTATGTGCGCTATATGGGCGACTTGATCCACGGCGACATGGGCACCTACGGCGCTGCTCGTAACTCTGTTGCCAAGCGCATCTCCACGGCCCTGCCCGTCACGATGCAGCTGACCTTTATCGGTCTTGCCATCGGCGCGGTCGTTTCGTTTTTGCTCGGCGTCATCGCGGCACTGTATCGCGATAAATGGCCGGACCAAGTGATCCGCGTCTTTTCCATTGCCGGCTTGGCAACCCCGTCGTTCTGGCTTGCCGTTCTGTTGATTTTGCTGTTCTCTTCCTACCTTAAGGTGCTCCCGGCATCGGGCGCCCTGCCTCACTTCACCACGAATCCGGCTGGTTATCTGGGACGCATGATCATGCCCGCCATCGCCTTGGCATTTCCGCTGACGGGCCAGATGACTCGTATCGTGCGTACCGCCATGGTCGAGGAGCTCGATAAGGACTATGTCCGTATGGCTCGCGGTGCCGGCGTTCCCGAAAAGGTCGTCGTCGGTATCAACGTTCTTCGCAATGCGCTGATTACCCCGGTCACCACCCTCGGCCTTAAGATCGGCTACCTCATGGGCGGTGCCGTCGTCATTGAGGTTATCTTCAACCTCCCGGGCATGGGTACCGCGATTCTGCAGGGCGTTCAGGGCAACGAGGCGAACTTGGTTCAGGGCGTCGTCATCGTCGTTGCTCTTGCCTTCATCATCATCAACATCGTGGTTGACATGCTCTACCTGCTCATCAACCCGCGCATCAGGACGGTGTAGATTATGGTAAAGATTCGAGAGAAGCAAACCGAGCAGCTCGAGAAGGCTGCTTCCAAGGGGCTCAAGCTCGGTGGCTGGAAGAAGATGGCGCTATCTTCTAAGATTGCCGCCGTCGTGCTGGTGCTGGTCGCCCTGACTGCGATCCTGGCACCCCTGCTTGCCCCCTATAGCCCGGTCGATATTTTCACCGCGCGCCAGGCGCCTGGTGGCGGCTTTATCTTCGGTACCGACGACAAGGGCCGCGACATCCTTTCGCGTATGCTCTACGGCGGCCGTTACTCGCTGATCATCGGCTTTGGTGCTACCGCCATGGCTTTGGTCTGCGGCTCTGTTGTCGGCGCTCTTGCGGCGGTTTCGCGCAAGTCTGTCTCTGAGGCGATCATGCGTATCCTGGACATCATCATGTCCATCCCGGGTATCGCCCTCGCAGCCGTCTTCGTTTCCATCCTGGGCAATTCCGTGCCGTCGATCATCTTTGCGATCGGCTTTATGTACACCCCGCAGATCGCCCGTATCGTGCGCGCCAACATCGTGTCCGAGTACGGCGAGGACTATGTCCGCGCGGTCATCGTGTCCGGCGCCAAGGCTCCGTGGATTCTGATCAAGCATGTTCTGCGCAACTGCATCGCCCCGATCATGGTCTTTACCGTCACCCTGGTCGCAGACGCCATCATCTTCGAGGCTTCGCTGACCTTCATCGGCGCTGGCATCCAGGAGCCCACCGCTACGTGGGGCAACATTCTTGCCGACGCCCGCGGTGGCGTGCTCGCCGGCCGTTGGTGGCAGGCGCTGTTCCCGGGCCTGGCCATTATGATCACCTGCCTGGCACTCAACATCCTGTCCGAGGGCATTACCGACGCTATGGCCGCCGCTCCCTCCGCTGCCCTGGATCCGACCGATTCTTCCAAGCGCCGCGAGGCCGACCTGCTGGTCTCCGACCCCGTTCGTGCCTACAAGGAGCAGGCTCAGTCCCTCTCCGCTCGCCTTGGCGCCCTGCGCGATGTCGAGCTCAAGCGTAACGACCGCCACGTGCCCGATGAGTCTGTCGAGCCGATCCTTTCGGTCCGCGATTTCTGCATCCAGTTTGAGCACCACGGTGATATCAACGTCGTCGACCATGTCAACTTTGATGTCCGCCCCGGTCAGACCATGGGTCTGGTGGGCGAGTCCGGTTGCGGTAAGTCCATCACCACGCTGGCCATCATGGGCCTGACCGATGAGGACGAGCATCTTTCCGGCGAGGTCCTCTGGGAAGGCCGTGACCTGCTCAAGATGAGCAAGAAGGAGTGGTTCGGCCTGCGCGGTACCGATATCGCCATGGTTTATCAGGACGCTCTGTCCTCGCTCAACCCCTCGATGCTCATCTCCGCTCAGATGAAGCAGCTCACCAAGCGCGGCGGCACCCGCAGCGCCGAGGAGCTCCTGGAGCTCGTTGGACTCGATCCCAAGCGTACGCTCGAGAGCTATCCGCACGAGCTTTCCGGCGGCCAGCGTCAGCGCGTCCTGATCGCTATGGCTCTTACCCGCGACCCCAAGCTGGTTATCTGCGACGAGCCCACGACCGCTCTGGACGTTACCGTCCAGAAGCAGGTCATCAAGCTGCTCAACGATCTTCAGGCCAAGCTCGGCTTTGCCATGATCTTCGTCTCGCACGACTTGGCTCTGGTCGCCGAGGTTGCCCATAACATCACGGTTATGTACGCCGGTCAGGTTATCGAGCAGGCGCCCACCAAGGAGCTGCTCACCAACCCGATTCACGAGTACACCCGCGGTCTTCTGGGCTCCGTTCTGTCCATCGAGAGCGGTTCGGGCCGCCTGCACCAGGTGCCCGGCGCCGTTCCGAGCCCGCGCGATTTCCCCAAGGGCGATCGCTTCGCGCCCCGCTCGAGCCATCCGCGCATTGGCCTGGACACCCGTCCGGTCTTCAAGCGCGTGCCTGGCACCGAGCACTTCTATTCCGAGCTCCCCGACGAGGTGCTCAAGGCAAATGGTTTGACCCCTCACGCGGAGGTGATGTAGATGAGCGAGACCGCAGTCAACGGCGTCGAGCCGATCATCTTCCTTGATGATGTTCACGTCACCTTTAGGACCCGTACCGGCTCGATTCTGCACCCCAACCTGGTTCACGCCGTCCAGGGTGTAACGATTAAGCTCATGCCCGGACAGACCATCGGCATCGTCGGCGAGTCCGGTTGCGGCAAGTCCACCACCGCCAACGTCATGTGCGGCCTGCAGGCCCCCACGAGCGGCAAGGTCTACTTTAAGGGCAAGGACGTTACCAAGCGTACCGCCGAGGACCGTCGCCACATGGGTCGCGTCATCTCGGTCGTGTTCCAAAACCCGGCCACGGCGCTCAACCCCCGCATGGTCGTTCGCGAGCAGTTGCTCGACCCCATGCGCGTCCACAACCTGGGCACCGAGGCAGAGCAGGAGAAGCGCGTCAAGGAGCTCCTGGAGCTTACCGGTCTGCCCAGCTCTGCCGCCGAGGTTCTTCCCGGCCAGCTTTCGGGTGGTCAGCGCCAGCGCGTGGCAATTGCCCGTGCCCTGTCGCTGAACCCCGACGCTATCATCGCCGATGAGCCCACCTCGGCTCTGGACGTTTCGGTCCGCGCGCAGATTCTCAACCTGCTGACCGACCTTAAGAAGGAGCTCGGCCTGGCCATGGTGTTCATTAGCCATGACATCCAGACGGTCCGCTATATATCCGACGACATCATCGTCATGAATGGTGGCAAGATCGTCGAGCAGGGCGAGGCCAAGCAGGTCTTCCAGCACCCCCAGGACCCCTACACCAAGATGCTGCTCGGCGCTGCGCCGTCGCTGCTGCACCCCAAGCTCGGCGAGTAAGTTCGCTTTCCCTCCCGTGCGCCCGGTTCCCTTGCCGGGCGCACCTCCGTTGCGATTTCGAAAGGTTGGGTTCACGAGCCATGCCAAGTGCTCAGGAGCTACAGCAGCAATTTGGTGAATATCGAGGCGCCATGCCCCGTCCATCAGATTTCGATTTCTTTTGGAAAGATCGCATGGCCGAGGCCGACGCCGTTGGGCTTGACTATGCGATTGAGGCGGCATCGGTCGCCGATGCTGTGACTTGCCAGCTTTTCGACCTCTGGTTTACCGGTATGTGCGGCGCCCGCCTGCATGCCAAGTACCTTAAGCCCGTCTCGGACGAGCCCGTGCCATTGGTGCTTCAGTTCCATGGGTATCCGGGTGCAAGCCGCAGCTGGTTTGAGCAGGCGTCGTTTGCTGGTATGGGCATGGCGCTGATCGCTCTCGATTGTCCTGGCCAAGGAGGTCCCTCCGAGGACATTGGTGGATTTGAGGGCACAACGGTCGCGGGCCATATCGTCGCCGGTATCGACGGCGACCCGGCCAACCTCTACTATGTCCGCTTGCATCAGGACATCCGCATCCTATGCCGTATCGTTCGCGAGCTCGAGGGCATCGATTTTGCCCGCGTATTTGTGAATGGCGCATCGCAGGGCGGCGGCTTGGGTATTGCGACCTGCGCGCTTAACAGCGAGCTTATCAATCGCGCCGCCATCCTCTATCCCTTCCTGTCGGATTTCCGCCTGGTCTGGGATTTGGATGCCGATGATATTGCCTACGAGGGCCTTCGCTATTGGTCGCGCTGGTTTGATGAGGACTCGACTCGTATTGATGAAGCCTATGCAAAGCTTGCGTACTTCGACTCCAAGAACTTCGCCCCCATGGTCAAATGCCCCGTGCTGTTTGGCACGGGAACTGCCGATATCGTTTGCCCGCCGGCGACGCAGTTTGCGGTCTACAACAACCTGACCTGCGAGAAGCGCCATGAGTTCTTTGAGGGCTTTGGCCACGAGGAGATTCAGGACTTTGACGATCTGATCATTCCGTTTTTCTGCAAGGGAGGGGAGGCTCATGTCTAAGTGCGAAAGCAATGTCGATGAGCTGATTGTCCCCGAGCTTACGGGGATTCCCGGGACGGTTTCGTCAAAGCTCTCCGATTTCCGGGATTGGCGCGGCGATACTTCGGTGGATATTTCCGATTTGTGTACAGCCGTATCGAATCCTGAGGTTTGCGGGTTGACCGTTACGGCGATTGATTTCGCCAATCCGTGCGCGTGCTACTCCGAGGTCTCCTTTGAGGTCGGCGGGGATGTCGTACACGGCCGCTTGATTGAGCCCGCTGGTCGTGCCCGAGTATCTGAGCGTGTGCCGTTGTGCCTGATGTTCCACGACATCGATCGGCCTGTGCGCGGCTGGCATCACATGACGAGATTTGCCGCCATGGGGTATGCCGTCCTCGCGCTGGATGACGATGTTGCTGGTGCGGACGACCTGCAGCGGGGGATTTCTTCGCCCGCTTTTGTCGAGCGCGTCCGTTGGGGTTGCGCGCTGGCGAAGGTGGCGCGCAATCTTGATGGCATGGACCCCGACCGCATCTTTGCATGGGGCGAGGGTCTTGGCGGCGGAGTCGCGCTGGCGGTTTCTGCTCTGGACGAGCGGGGCCTCGCCTGCACGGCGGTTGCCAATCCGCTTCCTGGCGGTCTCGAGGCGCTGTCGTCTCGGGTGCGCGGATCGGTGCTCATGGGCACGTCGCTTATGGATACCGTGAGCGATCCCAAGGATCAGTTTGCCGTATTCAACGGTCTTGAGTGTGACCGGAGGCATATCATCTATGCAAAATACGCTCACGAGCGCATCAATGCGTTCGAAAACGAAGTCGTCGACTTTTTTAACCAAACGTTCTACTCGTGTTCTTTGGCCTAGACGGCCTGGACACTGCCAACAAGAGTGGGTGGCATAGGGCCGCCCGCCAGACAACTAAGGAGATTCTTGTGGCAACTCAGAAATTCACCGGCGTTATCCCCCCCGTCGTTGTTCCCGATACCGAAGATCACCAGCTTGACGTTGCCTCCTTTGAGCGCAGCATCAACCGCATGATCGATGCTGGCGTCGATGGCCTGTTCTTCTTGGGATCCTCGGGCGAGGTCGTCTTCTCCACCGACGAGCGCCGTCGCCAGATTATCGCCGAGGCCGTCCGTATCGTCGACCATCGCGTTCCCGTTCTGGTCGGCATCATCGATACCGAGACCGAGCGCATGATCGAGCACGGCAAGGTCGCCCAGGAGCTGGGCGCCGATGCCCTCGTCGCCACCTGCCCGTTCTATGCCCTGCAGGGCATGACCGAGGTCGAGGAGCACTTCCGCATCCTGCACGAGGAACTCGACCTGCCCATCTTTGCCTATGACATTCCCGTCTGCGTTCACACCAAGCTCCCCTGGAAGCTCCTTGCCAAGCTCGGCGCCGAGGGCGTTCTGGCCGGCGTCAAGGATTCCTCGGGTGATGACATCTCGTTCCGCTACCTCGTTCAGGAGAACGAGAAGAACGGCCATCCGATGAGCATTCTCACCGGCCACGAGGTTGTTGTCGACGGCGCCTACCTCGGTGGCGCCGACGGTTCCGTCCCGGGTCTCGCCAACGTTGAGCCCGAGGGCTACGTGCGTCAGTGGAAGGCCGCTCAGGCTGGTGACTGGGCTACCGTCAAGGCCGAGCAGGATCGCCTCAATGAGATTTCGCACATCTGGGATGTCACCTCGGGCGTCCAGGGCTATGCCGGTGGCGTCGGCGCCTTCAAGACCGCTATGAACCTCATGGGTATCTTCGACAGCCCGACCATGCCGCGCCCGGTGAAGGCCATGACCGGCGAGAACGTCGAGGCAATCAGGAAGGTCCTCCAGGACAACGGTCTGCTGTAGTGCTTTCCCAGGCGCCCAACCTCGCGCCTCAACCGTGCGGCCATGACCCATTAGGTCAATGGCCACACGGTTTCTCGGCGATCTCGGGCACCTGGAAGACCTTTACCGCGCTGTGACGGCTAGCCTGCCGGCGCATTTCCTGTAGTTGTTTATATCTCCTAAGGAGAGCGACATGGAGAACAAGTACGTTTGCTCCGTCGATATCGGCGGCACCAAGATTGCGACTGCCATTATGGAGTATCCGGCTGATGGCGGCGTGCCCCATCCGGTCTTTGAAGCTGAGGTTCCCACCGAGGCCCAAGAGGGCGGCGAGGCCGTCTTCCAGCGTATCGAGGCGTCCATCAAGGCTGCTCTCGAGGCGAATCCCGATGTCGAGGTCCTTGGCGTCGGTATCGGTGCCGCCGGCGTCGTCGATCCCAAGACGGGCGCCATCGCGTATGCCAATGAGATCATGCCCGGCTGGTCCGGCGTTCAGTTGGGGCCGCGTCTGCGCGAGGACCTCGGTCTTCCCGTTGCCGTTGTAGGCGACGTGCAGGCTCATGCTCTGGGCGAGGCCCACTGGGGCGTCGGCAAGGGCAAGTTCTCCGTCTTGTGTCTTGGCATCGGTACGGGCATCGGCGGCGCATATGTCGAGAACGGCCGCGTGATGCAGGGCTTCCATGGTGCTGCTGGCCATATGGGCCACATCGAGTGCTCGGCTGCCGCCGGCATTCCCTGCGCCTGCGGGCGTTCTGGCCATCTGGAGTCGGTTGCTTCGGGCACTTCCATTGGTCGAATGTATGACGAGCGCTTTGGTCGCGTTGACCCCAGCCGTCCTTCGGTCGGCCGCGACGTAAACGACCTGTGCCGTGCGGGCGACGCAAAGGCGACCGAGGTCATCCATGACGCCGGCTTTGCGCTGGGTGCCAGCTTGGGCTCGCTCACTAACATCCTGGACCCTGAGGTCATCGTGCTTTCGGGCGGCGTGATTCACCAAGGTCCCGATTGGCGTTCGCAGACATGGAAGGATTCGGTGCACGAGGGCTATGCCAGCCAGGCGCTCGATCCGCTTCAGGACACGCCGATCCTCATCGGTTCTCTGGAGGGCGATGCTCCGCTCATCGGTGCCGCTGAGCATCTTCTCGCCTCGTTGAAGTAAACGTATCTGCTGTAGGAGCCTCCCGAGACAACACGCCTCGGGAGGCTGTTCTGAGAAAGGTTGCAGCCTTATGACCGTCGATCCTTTGATTCAATCCCTGAAGGGTAAACTCGTCGTGAGCGTTCAGGCGTATATGGGCGAGCCGCTTCGTACGCCCGAGACCATGGCTCAAATGTCTCGCGCTTGCGAGCTCGGCGGCGCCGCCGCCATTCGCTGCCAGGGCCTTGCCGACATTGCCGCCATTAAGGGTCGCTGTGAGGTTCCCGTCATCGGCCTGTGGAAGGATGGGCACGAGGGCGTTTACATCACGCCGACGCTGCGTCACGCTCGCGCCTGCGTTGCTGCCGGTGCCGATATCGTGGCGATCGACGCCACCGATCGTCCGCGCCCCGATGGCAAGACGGTCGAGGATACCTTCCGCCCGCTGCACGAGGAGGGTGTGCTCCTGATGGCGGATTGTGCCACCATCGAGGATATTCGCCGTGCTGTTGATATGGGCTTTGACCTGGTATCCACCACGCTTTCTCACGGCGTCGCCGCCATCGACTGCACCATGGCCGATGGCCCCGACCTGCCGCTCCTGCGTCAGGCGACCGAGGAATTCCCCGGCCTTCCCATCATTTGCGAGGGCCGCGTGCATACGCCCGAGGAGGCTCGCGCCGCGATCGATGCTGGCGCCTGGGCCGTTGTCGTCGGCACCGCCATCACGCACCCCACGAGTATTACGAGTTGGTTCAAGGCTGCGCTTGAGGCGTAAGACAGGCCTCGTATCCGCTCGGGGCGGTATACTCAATATAGGCAATTGACCGCGCGGGATCCGGGTTGCTGGGTCCCGCGCTTGTTTTTAGGAGGCAGCACATGCAAAAGGGAGATGCCATGGATGCGGCGGAGCGCTCGGAGCGCATCCCCGATATCGTCATCATCACCGGAATGTCCGGATCGGGCCGAACGCAGGCCATGCATGTGTTCGAGGACATGGGTTACTTTTGCATCGACAACTTGCCTCCGCGTCTGATCGCCCAGCTTGCCGAACTCGTCGGCATCAATACGGGCGTGGGCAGGCATCTTGCCGTCACCTGCGATTTGCGTAGCCAGGGACTGTTTGACGAGTTACTCGATGCGGTCGCTGCGCTCGAAGAGCGCGAGATGAGCTGCGACATCGTGTTCCTGGAGGCTTCTGACGAGGTGCTGATCCGTCGTTATAGCGAAAACCGCCGCCGCCATCCCATTGCCAAGCCGGGGGAGACTACGGCCGACGCGATTCAGCGCGAGCGCCTGCAGCTGCAGGGTGTGCGCGATCGAGCCGATATGATCATCGACACGAGCCGCCTGCGCACCTCTGCCCTGCGCAACAAATTGCGCATGGCGTTCTCCGAGTTGTCCGACCAGCAGCTCATGGACGTTCACGTGTTCTCGTTTGGCTTTAAGCACGGTATGCCCGTCGAGGCGGACATCATGATCGACGTTCGCTTCCTGCCCAATCCGTTCTACGATCCCGAGATGCGCACCATGACCGGTCTCGATAAGAAAGTCTCCGACTTTGTTCTGGACCATCCTAAGACCCAGGAGTTCTGGAAGGCCTGGACGCAGCTGCTCGATACGGTCATGCCGGGCTATATCGCGGAGGGCAAGCCGCAACTTTCTATTGCCATCGGTTGCACGGGCGGCCAACACCGCAGCGTTGCCATCGCCGAGGCCACGGCACGTTATTTGGAAGGCGCCCAGTATCACGTGAGCATTTCCCATCGCGACCTGTCGCGCGCGAACACGAAAGCATAGGCCTGCATGTCGTTTACCGCGGAGGTGCGTGACGAGCTCGCGCGCTGCGAACCCGAATGTGAATACTGCGATTTGTCGACGCTTGCCGCCCTGACGCGCGTGAGCGGTACACTTTCGCTGGCCGGCTCCGGGCGGTATCGTTTGACGGTCGCGACCGAGACGGGCGCCGTCGCGCGCACGATGATCACACTGACGCATCGCATCCTTAAGCTCAAAACGGAATTCACCGTTCGTAAATCGGTCTTGCATAAGGTCCGTAACTATCTCATTACCCTGCCCGATCAACCCGACCTGGACAAGGCTCTGGTGCTGCTGGGCATTCTCGACCGCAGGGGAGGGCTCGTCGCCGGTGTTCCCCGGCACATCGTTGCCCGTCCCTGCTGCAGGCTTGCCTACATCCGCGGCGCGCTCATCGCCGGCGGTTTCGTGGCCGATCCCCGCGGCGACTTTCATTTGGAGATCGCGGTGCAGGGCGAGCAGTATGCCCGGGGACTCTGCGATCTATTGGAGCAGATCGGGGTCCATGCGCGCGTTAACGCGCGGCGCGGATCCTTTGCTGTCTACATTAAGAGCGCCGAGGAGATCGAGCGTCTTTTAAAGCTGATTGGTGCCAAGCGCAGCGTTGCCGAGATTGAGGAAGCGCGCGCGGTCAAGTTGGTTAAGAACGATGTGAACCGTCGCGTGAATGCCGAGCTCGCCAACCAGACCAGAAGCGCCGGTGCTGCCCAACATCAGCTTGCGTTGATCGATGAGCTCGAGCAGCGTGGCCTTCGCGATGAGCTTCCGGATGCATTGGCGGTCTTTTGCGACTTGCGCGAGCGCTACCCCGATCTGTCGCTGCGTGATTTGGGGGAGATGGCTGACCCTCCCTTGTCGAAGTCGGCCCTCTACCATCGAGTTTTGAGGCTTGAAAAGCTCATTGAAGCAAACAGGTAGTTTAAAGTATCGACTTATATACGGATTTAGCTGCTCTTTTATTCTTTAAAACGTTTTAACGTAAATTTGATTTTCAATTTCGACCATTCTCGTGAAATTCAAGTCCAAAAAAAGGTATATTAGGCGAGTGGTTAGTTTGTGGGCCTCAACGGCAGGCGCTGTAGCTTGCGGGGGCCTTACGAAAGGAGACACAATGGCAGTAAAGGTTGCTATTAACGGCTTCGGTCGCATCGGTCGTCTGGCCTTCCGTCAGATGTTCGGTCATGAGGGCTCCGAGATCGTCGCTATCAACGACCTCACCTCTCCCGACATGCTCGCTTACCTGCTGAAGTACGACTCCACGCAGGGCAACTACGCTCGCGATCACGAGGTCGTTGCTGGCGAGGATTCCATCACCGTTGACGGCAAGGAGATCAAGATCTACAAGGAGGCCGACGCCAACAACCTGCCTTGGGGCGACCTCGACGTCGACGTCGTTCTCGAGTGCACCGGCTTCTACACCAGCAAGGCTAAGGCTCAGGCCCACATCAACGCTGGCGCCAAGAAGGTCGTCATCTCCGCTCCGGCTGGCAGCGACCTGCCCACCATCGTGTACAACGTCAACCACGAGACGCTGACCGCTGAGGACAACATCATCTCTGCTGCTTCCTGCACCACCAACTGCCTCGCCCCGATGGCCAAGGGTCTGAACGACTTCGCTCCCATCGTGTCCGGCATCATGACCACCATTCACGCCTGGACTGGCGACCAGATGCCGCTCGACGGCCCGCAGCGCAAGGGCAACAAGCGTCGTAGCCGCGCCTGCGCCGTCAACATCGTCCCCAACTCCACCGGTGCTGCCAAGGCTATCGGCCTGGTTCTCCCCGAGCTCAACGGTAAGCTCATCGGTGCCGCTCAGCGCGTCCCGACGCCGACCGGCTCCATCACCAACCTCTACGCTGTCGTTGACAAGAAGGTCACTGTCGACGAGGTCAACGCTGCTATGAAGGCCTACGCTGCCACCATCTCTGAGACCTTCGGTTACAACGAGGACGACATCGTCTCCACCGACATCATCGGCGAGACCCACGGCTCCATCTTCGACGCCACTCAGACCATGTGCTCTGACCTCGGCAACGGCCAGACCCTCGTTCAGGTCACCTCTTGGTATGACAACGAGAACTCTTACACCTCTCAGATGGTCCGCACCATCAAGTACTTCGAGAAGTTCGTTGCTTAATTTAGCTTTTAGCGAATAGCTCGTTGAGCGTCTAAAGAAGGGCGCGGCCTTATAGGGCTTACACCCTAAGGTCGCGCCCTTTTTATAGGAAATCGTCTGCCGTAATGGAAGGCAGACACGTACGAAAGGTAGAAGCAAACATGGCCTTTACCAAGAAGACCGTCCGCGACATCGATGTCGACGGCAAGCGCGTTCTCGTCCGCGTTGACTTCAACGTGCCTATCAAGGATGGCGTCGTTGGCGACACCACCCGCATCAAGGCTGCCCTGCCCACCATCAACTATCTCGTTGAGCACAATGCTCGCGTCATCCTCATGAGCCACCTCGGCCGTCCTGAGGGCACCGGCTTCCAGCCCGAGCTGTCCCTCGAGCCCGTCGCCAAGAAGCTCGCTGAGCTCTCTGGTCTCGACGTTGCCTTCGTCGCCGACACCTATGGCGAGAAGGCCGCCGAGGCCGTCGCCGCCGTCGAGCCGGGCAAGGTCCTCGTTCTCGAGAACGTCCGTTTTGACAAGCGTGAGAAGAAGAACGATCCCGAGATCGCCAAGATCCTCGCTTCCTATGGCGACGTCTTCGTCCTCGATGCCTTCGGTACCGCTCACCGCGCCCAGGGTTCCGTTGTGGGCCCCGCCGCTTACCTGCCCGCAGTCGCTGGCTTCCTGCTCGAGAAGGAGGTCGACACGCTGACCGGCATCTTCGCCGAGCCCGAGCGCCCCTTCGTCGCTATCGTCGGCGGTTCCAAGGTTTCCTCCAAGATTGGCGTTCTCGATCACCTCATCGACTCCGCTGATACCCTGATCATCGGTGGCGGCATGGCCTACACCTTCTTCCTGGCTCAGGGCCTGACCGTCGGTCAGTCCCTCAAGGAAGAGGACTGGGTCGAGCGCGCTGGCGAGATGCTCAAGAAGGCCGAGGAGAAGGGCGTCAAGATCCTGCTCCCCATCGACAACCGCGTTGCCGATCACTTTGGCGAGGACGCTGTCCCCGAGGTTGTCGCTTCCGACGCTATCCCCGATGACCGCGAGGGCATGGACATCGGTCCCAAGACCGAGGAGCTCTACGCCGAGGCCGTCAAGGGCGCCAAGACTGTGTTCTGGAATGGCCCCATGGGCGTCTTCGAGTTCGACAACTTCGCTCACGGCACTCAGGCTATCGCCGAAGCTGTCGCCGAGGCCGACTGCACCTCGATCATCGGCGGCGGCGACTCTGTCGCAGCTGTCAACAAGTTCAACCTGGCCGACAAGATGAGCTGGATCTCCACCGGTGGTGGCGCTTCCATGGAGCTCGTCGAGGGTAAGGCCCTGCCCGGAGTGGAGGCGCTTCTCGATGCCTAATCGCACCCTTCTTATCGCTGGTAACTGGAAGATGAACAACGACGTCGCCGAGGCCGCCAAGCTCGCCGACGAGCTGGCTCAGGCTCTGCCCGAGGTTCCGGCTGGCGTCGAGGTGCTCGTGTGCCCTCCGACCATCGACATCACCACGGTTCATGACCGCATTCAGGCTGCCCCCATTGCCCTCGGTGCACAGAACGTGTACTGGGAGGCCAAGGGTGCCTTCACCGGTGAGTCCTCTTGCGACATGCTCAAGTCCGCTGGCTGCACCTACTGCATCATCGGTCACTCCGAGCGTCGCGACTACTTCCACGAGACCGATGAGGACCAGAACAAGAAGGCCAAGGCTCTCGTTGCCGCTGGTCTTGTTCCCGTCTTCTGCTGCGGCGAGTCCCTCGAGGTCCGCGAGGCTGGCACCTATGTCGAGCACGTCGTGAACCAGGTCAAGGCTGGCCTTGCTGGTCTTGAGATCACCTGCCCCAAGCAGGTCGTCGTCGCTTACGAGCCCATCTGGGCCATCGGCACCGGCAAGACCGCTACCGCTGAGGACGCTCAGGAGGTCTGCGGCGCTATCCGTGAGACCCTCAAGGAGATGTTCGGCGAGGAGCTCGCTAACGGCATCCGCGTTCTCTATGGTGGCTCTGCCAAGCCCGGCAACATCGCCGAGCTCGTCGCCAAGCCCGACGTTGACGGCGCCCTCGTGGGCGGCGCTTCGCTCAAGGCTGCCGACTTCGCCTCTATGGTCGTCAAGGCAGGCGAGTAGGACATATGGCACAGCGTCACCTTCCTGCACTCCTGATCATCATGGATGGCTGCGGCCTGGCTCCGGCCGATGGCGAGAACGCCGTCGCCGCTGCCAAGACGCCCTTCCTTGATAGCCTGTACGAGAAGTATCCTCACACCACGCTCGGCGCTTCGGGCGAGGACGTGGGCCTTCCCGACGGCCAGATGGGCAACTCCGAGGTGGGCCACCTCAACATCGGTGCCGGCCGCATCGTCTTCCAGGAACTTTCGCGCATCAACAACGCCATCAAGGATGGCTCCATCGCCAAGAACGAGGTTTTCGTCAAGGCTATGGACGATGTCAAGGCCGAGGGTAAGACCCTTCACCTTATGGGCCTTATGAGCCCTGGCGGCGTTCACTCCCACATGAACCACGTCGAGGCTCTGGTCAAGATGGCTGCCCAGCATGGGATCAAGACCGTTCGCGTTCACGCCTTTATGGATGGCCGCGACGTCGATCCGCAGTCCGGTGCCGGCTACATGAGCGAGTTCTGCGCCTTCCTGGCTAAGATCTCCGAGGAGACCGGTTGCGACGCTCGTGTTGCCACCGTCTCGGGCCGTTATTGGGCCATGGACCGCGATAATCGTTGGGAGCGCATCCAGCGCGCCTACGACGTCATGGTCAACGCGTCCGATGCCGATACCGACCCCGTTGCCGGTATCAAGGCCTACTACGAGAAGGACCCGCGCGGCGACGAGTTCGTCGAGCCCTTCGCTGCCCACAACGAGGGCATCCACGAGGGCGACGCGGCCATCTTCTTCAACTTCCGTCCCGACCGCGCCCGTCAGATGACCCGCGTTTTCACGGACAAGGAGTTCGACGGCTTTGAGCGTGAGCAGATCAAGCTTTCGCACTTTGTGACGATGACCGAGTACGATCCGACGTTTGACGTTGATGTCGCCTTCCCCAAGACGTTCCCCGAGAACGTCCTGGCCGACGTCATCGCAGCCAATGGCTTGAAGCAGCTGCACACCGCCGAGACCGAGAAGTACGCCCACGTGACGTTCTTCCTCAACGGTGGCATCGAGGAGCCCAAGGAGGGCGAGGAGCGCGTGCTCGTCGCTTCCCCCAAGGTTGCTACCTACGATCTGCAGCCCGAGATGAGCGCTCCCGAGGTTACCGAGAAGCTCGTCTCCGCTATTAACGAGGATCGCGCTGACTTCTACATCGTGAACTTCGCGAACTGCGACATGGTTGGTCACACCGGCGTGTTCGATGCTGCCGTCAAGGCTGTCGAGGCCGTTGACGAGGCTCTCTCCAAGGTTGTCCCGGCGATTCTCGCCAAGGGCGGCTTTGCGCTGATCACCGCCGACCATGGCAACGCCGACCACATGTTTGACGTCGCTACCGACGGTTCCAAGCATCCGTTTACGGCTCACACCACCAACCGTGTGCCGTTCATCATCGTTGATGAGAAGGCCAAGCTTACCGGTATCGAGGACGGTCGTCTCTCCGATATCGCTCCGACCATGCTCACCATGGCTGGTCTTGAGCCTTCCGCCGAGATGACGGGTCGCGTGCTCGCCACCGAGGCCTAAAGAAAACAACTAACGTTTTCTTGTAAGGGGGTTGTCCACGTCCGGGCAACCCCCTTTTGCGCTATTTCTACCCCGTCCCCAAATGGCAGATGGGGGAGTGCTCGAGGTTGTGGTACAGTACTGGAGTTTGAATTGTTCTATTAAGGAGCTTATCTATGGGTCCGTTCCAGATTCTTCTGTTTGTCGTTTGGGCTGTGTCTGCCGTGGCGCTGACGATTCTCGTTCTGATGCACTCCGGTAAGGGCACTGGTGTTTCGGATATGATCGCCAGCTCTCTGTATAATTCCACCTCTGCCACGGGCGTTATGGAGCAGAACCTGGACCGCCTGACCGTTATCATGGCTGTCGTGTTTGCCGTGTGCGTCGTGCTGTGCATGTTCTTCTTCCCCCAGGGCATCGTGGGCTACTAAGCTCGAGTTGCATATACGCTTGAAAAGGGTTCCGCAAGTGCGGGACCCTTTTTGTTTACATGTTTGTAACAGGGTCAAAATATCCCCACATACTTCGCCTAACTAAAGAAATTCTCGACCGTTAACCGGAATCAGCGCCAAATTGTGCATAAAATGCGCTACTGTATTGAAAACGTTGGCCCGCATTGCATAACCAGCCATAACGGCGGACCGCGTTTGAATGGTTCGATCGGGTTGTCTCGACGTTGCCCAATCGAATTCACTTTGTCCTATCTCATAAGGAGGATGGCATGGCTGATTCTATGTTCCACCAGCCCGTTATGGGTCGTCGCGCCTTTGTTGGCGGCACCCTCGCTGCGAGCTCTATGGCTTTTCTTGCCGCATGCGGCAAGAAGGGCGGCGACGCTTCCGGTTCTGAGTCCGGTTCGACGCTGAACTTCTACATTAACAACCCGGTTTGCATCGACCCCTACAACGTCCAGGAGGATCAGGGCACTCAGGTCAACTACCAGCTGTTCGACGCTCTGACCACCTACGACAACGAGAAGGGCGAGATTGTCCCGCTGGCTTGCGAGTCCTTCGAGGCCAACGATGACGCCACCGAGTTCACCTTCAAGATCAAGAAGGCCAAGTTCCACAACGGTGACGACGTTACCTCCAAGTCCTTCAAGCTCGGTTGGGAGCGTCTGGTCAACACCAAGTCGGCCATCGCTACCGAGTATGGTCCTTCCGAGGTCTCCTATCACCTTTCCATGGTCGAGGGCTATGACGATCTGCTTGCCGGTAACGCTACCGAGCTCAGCGGTGTTACTTGCCCCGACGATGAGACCCTCGTCGTCAAGCTGTCTTCCGCTTACGCCGACTTCCCCTTCGTCGCATCTCACCCGGCTCTGGCCCCGGTTCCCGAGTGCGCCGAGTCCGATGTCAAGAGCTTCTACCTTGCCCCGATCGGTAACGGCCCGTTCATGATGGACGGCAAGTGGGAGGATGGTCAGGAGATCAACCTCAAGAAGTTCGACGATTACTATGGCGACAAGGCCAAGATCGATGGCATCCACTTCCAGGTCATCAAGGACATGGAGACCGCTTACAAGGAGTTCCAGGCCGGTAACCTCGATGTCTGCGACGTTCCCGTTGCTCAGATCGACGCCGCCAAGAAGGATCGCGGCGTGTCCAAGGACGGCTACACCATGGGTGACGGCGAGCGCATGCTGCTCGGCGCCGAGCCTTCCACGTACTACCTGACCTGCAACAACACGGCCGAGCCGTTCAACAACGCTGACCTGCGTAGGGGCATCTCCCTGGCCATCAACCGTGAGGCCATCTGCAAGACCATCTTCAAGGGCACCCGTACCCCCGCTGACGGCATCGTTCCTCCGGGAATCGCCGGCTACAAGGAGGGCGCATGGGAGTTCTGCGAGTACAACGTTGATAAGGCCAACGAGTACCTCGACAAGGTTGCTCCTGCCGGCGCCAACGGCGACCGCGGCATCAACGTGACCCTGTCCTACAACCAGGACGGTGGACACAAGGAGATCATGGAGTCCATCATCGGTGACCTCGCCAAGGTGGGCGTTACCGCTACTTCCGATACCCCTGAGTGGTCTGCCCTGCTCGAGCAGTATCAGAACTTCAACTATCAGTTTGGTCGTCTGGGCTGGATCGCCGACTACCCGATTATGGACAACTTCCTGTACCCGTTGTTCCACTCCGACTCCCTCGGCGGCGACAACCGTTCCGGTTACAGCAACCCCGAGTTCGACGCTAAGGTTGACGAGGCTCGTACCACGGTTGACGACGATGAGCGTATCGCCAAGATGCAGGAGGCCGACGCTATGGTCGCTGCCGACTGCCCGGTCATCCCGGTGATGTTCTACACGCACACCATCGCCGGCTCCGATCGCATCAAGCACCTCTATGTTGATCCGCAGAAGCACGCCGATCTGGGTACCGCTGAGCTCGCCTAAGAGTTGCAGCTTCCGTGAGGGTCAAGTATTTACGTAGACCTCATGGGAAACATACAGTTCCCCCTAACCTGGGGTAAACTGGCTGATGGTAATTTTGGGATGCCGGTCTGGCGATCGGCATCCCATTTAGGTTAATCCCTAGATAGGGGAGTGGTATGGGTAAGTACATCGTTAAACGTGTGCTTCAGTTCATCCCGGTGTTTTTGGGCGTCACGCTGATTCTGTTCGCCCTCCAGAATATCGTGCCGGGAGATCCGATCAAGCTGATCGGTGGAGACAAGGCTCTGTCCCCCGAGGTGGAGCTTCAGCTTCGCGTTCGCTATCACCTGGTCCAGTCGGACGAGGATGGCAACGCGATTCTTGACGAGAACGGCGACCCCGTTCAAACGTCGCTCGTGGACCGTTACTTGTATTACATGAACGGCCTGCTTCATGGCGATCTGGGCAATTCGTATCAGCGCAAGCTGCCGGTTACGGAAATCTTTGCCCAGAAGTATCCGTATACGGTCAAACTTGCCGCGTGCGCCATCGTGCTCGAGGCAATCATGGGTATCGGTGCGGGTATCATTTCGGCAGTAAAGCGTTACTCCTTCTGGGATATTTTGGTAACGCTGACCACGTCGATCCTCGTTGCCGTTCCTGCCTTCTGGCTCGGCATGTTGTTGCAGCTGTTCTTTGGTGTCATCCTCAAGGATGCCACCGGCGGCGCGTTCTCCATGCCGATCTCGGGTGCTGGTGGTTCCAGCTCTCAGTATCAGGATTGGATGCACTATGTGCTTCCGACCATTACGCTGGCTTCGGTTTCGACCGCCTATGCTGCCCGCATCATGCGCTCGCAGCTGCTCGACGTCATGAACCAGGATTACATTCGCACAGCAAAGGCCAAGGGTCTCTCCAATCGTGCGATCATCATCAAGCATGCGCTTAAGAATGCACTCATCCCCGTCGTTACCTATATTGGTGTCGACTTCGGCGCCATGCTTTCGGGCGCCATCCTGACCGAGACGGTCTTTAACTGGCCCGGTATTGGCTATGAGGTCTACCGCGCCATCAGCATGCGCGACTGGCCCATCGTTATGGGCGGCGTTACGCTCATCGTTGTCGTCGTTATGGTGATCAACCTGCTCGTCGACATTAGCTATGCATTCCTCGACCCGCGCATCCGCCTTGGCGGTCCGTCGGATAAGGCTTAAGAGAGGTACGTCTCATGCAGGAAACTGATTCTCAGTCTCAGGGGCAGGCTACCGCCACCAAGGCCGCATCTGCTCCCGCCAAGTCCCGCACGCTGTGGGGCGACGCTTTCAAGCGTCTTCGTAAGAACAAGCTCGCCGTTATCGGTGTCTGCTGGATCATCATCGTTGTTGTGGTTGCCCTGACCGCCGATTTGTGGGCTAAGCCCTGGCTCGGTTCGCCGACGGCCTCCGACTCGACTACCATGGCCGAGACTTCGCTGTTGGCTCCGTGTGCCGAGCACCCGTTTGGCACCGACTCCCTTGGTCGTGACATTCTCGTCCGTGTTATCTACGGTGCACGCGTTTCGCTTTCCGTCGGTATTATGGCCACCGCCATCTCCACGGTGATCGGTCTGGTCATGGGCGCCCTCGCCGGTTTCTATGGTGGCATCTGGGATACGATCATCATGCGCTGCGCGGACATTTTCCTGGCGTTCCCGTACGTCCTATTCGTTGTCGCCATGATCGCCGTTATCGGCCGTGGTCTTCAGAACGTCTTTATCGCCATCGGTATTCTCGGCTGGCCTTCGATTGCGCGCGTCTTCCGATCCGCGATCCTGACGGTCAAAGAGAACGACTATGTTGACGCCGCTCGCGCTATGGGTGCATCCGATGCCCGTATCGTTATGCGCCATATCTTCCCGAACTCCGTTGCTTCTATCGTGGTCTATGCGACCATGAACATTGGTGGCGCTATTCTGACCGAGTCCGCTCTGTCCTTCCTTGGCATGGGCGTTATCCCGCCTACGCCTTCGTGGGGCTCCATGATTCAGGACGGTCAGCAGTATCTTCTGACTGCTCCCTGGATGATGATCATGCCCGGTCTGGCAATTCTCTCGACGGTGCTCGCCTTCACTCTGCTTGGTGACGGTCTGCGCGACGCCCTCGACGTCAAGATGAAGGACGCATAAGGATGAAGAAGAACAAGAACTATGTGGACCTGAAGGACCAGCCGGTTCCCGAGGGCCAGCATCTGCTCGAGGTCGATGACCTTAAGATGTATTTCCACACCGAGGATGGCGTCGTTCGCGCCGTCGATGGTGTGTCCTACACGCTCGATCGCGGTGAGACCCTGGGTGTCGTCGGTGAGTCCGGCTCTGGTAAGTCCGTGACCGCCATGACCATCATGGGCCTTATCTCGATGCCTCCGGGAAAGATTGAGGGCGGTGACGTTCGCTATCGCGGTCGTTCCATCCTCGAGATGACCGAGGAAGAGATGCAACACATTCGCGGTAACGATATCGCGATGATCTTCCAGGATCCTATGACCTCCCTTAACCCGGTCTATAAGATCGGTAAGCAGGTGGGCGAGGGCCTTCGTCTGCACCGTGGCTACTCCAAGCAGGAGGCGCTCAAGCGTGCCACCGAGCTTTTGGACCTCGTTGGTATCCCCGAGCCCGAGAAGCGCGTCAACGAGTATCCGCACCAGTTCTCCGGCGGCATGCGTCAGCGTGTCATGATCGCTATGGCTCTTGCCTGCGATCCCGATATTCTGATTGCCGACGAGCCCACGACTGCTCTGGACGTTACCATTCAGGCTCAGATTATCGAGCTCATGCAGGAGATGCAGGAGAAGAACGGCAACGCCATTATCATGATTACCCATGACCTAGGTGTTGTCGCCGATATGGCCGATAAGATCATGGTTATGTACGCCGGTCGTCCCGTCGAGTTCGGTACTGCTGAGGAAATCTTCTACGAGAGCCGCCATCCCTACACCTGGGGTCTTATCCGCTCCATCCCGGAGCAGGCTATCGATGAGAAGAAGCCGCTTACGCCGATTCACGGCAACCCGCCCTCGCTCATGAACCTGCCCGAGGGTTGCGTGTTCTCGCCTCGTTGCCCCTATGCGACGGACAAGTGCCGCAAGCAGCGCCCCGAGCGCGTTGTTACCGAGTCTGGTCATTACTCTGCGTGCCACTACTCCGGTGACCCCGAGTTCCTCAAGAACGCTCCTGAGACGTCCCGTACCCGCAAGGATTCCAAGAAGGGAGGCGAGGCGTAATGGCAGATACCAACGAGCGTACTCCGCTGCTTAAGGTCGAGCACCTCTCTAAGGAGTTCCCCGCTGAGTCCGGCATGTTCGCCAAGCGCTTCTCCAAGCGTGTCGTCTCTGCTGTGAATGACATTTCGTTCGAGATTTATCCGGGCGAGACCTTTGGCCTGGTCGGCGAGTCTGGCTGCGGTAAGTCCACCACGGGCCGCACCATCATGCGCCTGACCAAGCCGACGGCAGGCAAAGTGTTCTTCCAGGGCAAAGACGTTGCCGAGATGAGCAAGCACGAGATCAAGGATATGCGTCGCGAGATGCAGTTCATCTTCCAGGACCCCTATGCTTCGCTCAACCCTCGCATGACCATCGGCGAGATTGTTTCTGAGCCCATGACCATTCATGGCGTGGGTACCAAGGAAGAGCGTATCGAGCGCGTCCGCGAGCTGCTGGACGTCGTCGGTCTGAACCCCGAGCACATCAACCGCTATCCGCACGAGTTCTCGGGCGGCCAGCGCCAGCGTGTCGGCATCGCCCGCGCGTTCGCTCTGAAGCCCAAGCTGATCATCTGCGACGAGCCCGTCTCTGCACTTGACGTATCCATTCAGGCCCAGGTTCTGAACCTTCTTAAGGAGCTCCAGGACAAGTTCGGTACGGCTTATCTCTTCATTGCTCACGACCTCTCTGTCGTGCAGCACATTTCTGATCGCGTTGCCGTTATGTATCTGGGCAAGATGGTCGAGGTTTCGGACTGGAAGACGCTCTACAGTGAGCCGCACCACCCGTACACGCAGTCGCTGCTGTCTGCTGTGCCGGTGCCCGATCCGGATATCCAGAAGACCCGCAAGCGCATCATTCTCGCTGGCGATCCGCCGTCGCCGCTGGATCCGCCGACCGGATGCCGTTTCCACACGCGCTGCCCGATCGCGCAGGGCATCTGCTCCGAGAAGCTTCCTGAGTTTAAGGAAGTTGCCCCGGGTCATTGCTGCGCGTGCCACTTCGCCGAGCCGTTCCCGATCAAGGAATCGCACATCGACCTGTAGTCGGTAAACGGCCGGGTCCTTGCTGGGGTTACTTTTCAGAACGTCCTCGGACATGCAAGAAGCCCTCGCTGCGCACTTCGTGCGGCGAGGGCTTCTTGCGTCCTGCGGAGTGTTCTGAAAAGTAACCCCAGCAAGGACCCTGCGTTAACTCGGCTGAGGGGAGGGCGATTCCTTGATCGCTCACTTAATCTAATGGGAAATTGAGTGAGGCCGGAGCTTTGGCTCCGGCCTCTTTTTATAAGGGCTCGGCTTTGCCGAGCCACTATCTTTTTATCAGCCTCAGAACATGTTTGGGAATTGTGCTTGGAGAATGTGGCTGTAGGTCCCGAATCGGTGTTGCCTCCCGGCGCATTCCGCAGGGGGAGCGATATTTTGCAGCACGAAGTGCAAAGCAAAATATCGCTCATGCCCGAGGACGCGCCGGGAGGCAACACCGATTCGGGACCGGACATACGAATCTACCTGCGCATTTACAAATTCGTAAACTTTTTTGAAAAAAGTGCTTGCGCAGCTCTCGAAACATAGGTTATTATCTTCCTCGTTGAACGCGCGGGTCCAACAAAACGAACCGCGAATCAACAACATAGCATGTCGGAGTGGCGGAATTGGCAGACGCGCTAGCTTGAGGTGCTAGTGACCGCTTTTTGGTCATGCGGGTTCAAGTCCCGCCTCCGACACCATCGCATTTGAGGAGCCTCTTCGGAGGCTTTTTTGTTACCGATAGACGGTGAGGTTCACGATGGAAACGCTTGAGCGCAACGAGTGGGCAGACGTTGCCCAGTTGGTCGAGATCACGAGCGATGCGGTCATCATCTGCGAGTTCGACGGAACCATTTTGCATGTGAATAATCGATTGCTCGACCTGATGTGTGAAGAGCGTCCCGATGTGATCAATGGCGACGTTAAAGATCTCTTGTACTCTTCGGCATTTGAGCGCGCGACAGAGCACCGTCTTCCGTTTGAGACCAATGGAACCGAGAGCGAGTTGATGCTCAAGCTAAGCGACGGTTCCTTTATTCCCGTCCTCGTTCGTGCCGGCTCGGTTACACCGCCTCGCATCTTTGGCCGCCGCGCGCCGCGCGTTCTGGTGGCGCTCCATAGCATCGAAGAACAGTATTCGCACGACCGTCAGCTCAAGCGCGCACTTTCGGAGCTCAGGGTGGCGAATAAGCGTCTCTCGGGCACGTTGTCGGTCATTATGAGCACGGTGGGCTCCGATGAGCTGCCCAGTTTGCTGGATACCGTTTTGAACCAACTTGTAGGAACGCTCGATGCCTCGGGTGCTGCCATTTATTTTTCTGAGAGCGGCGGGTTTAAGCTTCGCGGCGTTTCTAAGGAGCTGCATGACAGCTACCTGCCCGAGTTTATGCCGTATGGCGCAGGCATCCCGACGTATGTGCTTCGCGAGTCGCGTGCGTGCCGCTTGTCGATTCAACAGGACCTGGAGGGCGATCGAGTCGCCTCGGGTATGTTCATGGACTTGGACAACCGTTCTAAGCACCTGCTACGCGTGCAAGATATGCCTCCATACCGTAGCGAGATCTGCCTTCCCGTGTTTTACGGTACTCAGGTTCTTGGCGTATTGGAGGTCGGTTGGAAACGTCCGCAGGCGCCGCTTGCCTATGACGTCAACGTGCTCGAAGTCATTTGCGATTACCTGTCCATTCAGCTGGTCGGCATGGCATCGAGCCTGCGTTCGCGTCGTACGGCAGAGCTCGGCCGCTCGCTCAATGTGCTGCGTGATGAGTTGTTTGCCTACCTTGATGATCCTGTTGCCGCCTCGCGTGCTGTGTCGTCGGAAATCTGCGCCGTGCTCAATTGTCATTTCTGCCCCGTGGAGTATGATGCGGGCCTCGAATCCTATGTCATCGATTTTGAGGGCGGCAGTCGTGTGGCGTTGCCGGGCGATCCGGAGTCGCTCTTCTTTTCTGTCACGACGCCAGCGGCGCGCCTGGGGGCAACTTCTGATGGGTTCGAGACATCGGTGCTGGGCGGGACGAGCGTTGACGATCTTAAACACGTGCGTCTAACGCGTGTGGACGAATCCACGCCTATGGGTACATGGCTGAGGGCTCACGGCCTGCCGTGCCAGGGACTATATGTCGACTCTGGTATCGAGGCGGGGCGCTATCGCTTGGAGGCGGATGGCAAGCGAAGCAACGATGCGATTGTTCCCGCTGATGTCGCCAAGGGACCGACGACGCGCGCCTTGCTGCTCCGCGATGGCAGCCAGGAGCCAATCGACGATCTCGAATACGACTACATGGTTCATTTGGCGCACGACTTTGAGTTGATCTATGAGGGCGAGTCTCAAAAGCGCGAAGAGCGCCATATCGCTCAGACGCTTCAGATTGGCATGAGAAATTCGCTTAGTGACGTTCCGGGTATCGCAACCGATTCGGTATACCTATCGGCAACGAATTCGGCGTTGGTCGGCGGCGACTTCTATACGCTTGTTCGTCTTCCCGACGATTGCGCCGTCATGATTTTGGGTGATGTGTCCGGCAAGGGAATCGAGGCGGCGTCGATGTCGGCGCTCGTTAAGACAGCGTTGACGGCTTATGCCTGGGAGGGCGCGGGGCCCGCACGCATGGCCCGCTCGCTCAATAGTATGCTCATGGGCTTTTCGAGGGTCGAGACGTTTGTGACGGCGTTTATCGCCAAGATCGATCTTAAAGCGGGCCGAGCTACCTATTGCTCGGCGGGACATCCTCCCACCATGGTCATCAGACCGTCGTCGACGCCGCTTGGCGGCACGGAAGCCCGAGGGGGAGAGGTGGAGCTCCTTGGGTGTCAATCGGGCGTAATCGGTGCCTTTGAAAGCATGGTGTACGAGACGGGCGCCTTTACGTTCGCTCCTGGTGACATGCTCTTTATGTATACCGACGGAACGATTGAAGCACGCGATCGCTCGGGTGCTTTCTTTGGCGAGCAGCGCCTTCGCGACCTTCTGCTCTCTGTCTCGGGTGAGGGCGTATCGGGAATCTGCGGTAAGGTCTTGGGCGAGCTTGACCGCTTTACCGAGTCGGCGCTGGACGATGACATCGCGCTGGTTTCCCTTGAATTTTTACGAGGTCGATCGTAGAGCGCGACGCTTGACGGGCAAAATCTTCGCAGTTACAGATACGTATGCATCGAGCGAACTCTTTTGGGGAACCATGGTCGTATGAATGAGTGGAATGACATAGCGGTTTTGACGCCACCGGGCGATATCGACATCGCCTCGGTGACCGCGTTGCGCCGACGGTTGGATAATTTGATCGGCCGGGGCGTGCGTCGTGTTGTCATCAATTGCCAGACTGTGAGCTTCATCGATTCGACGGGCTTGGCGTTTTTGCTCACGCGTGCCAGGGAGCTCATGAGGCGCGAGGGCTTGCTTTCGCTTGTTAATGCGTCCGATGAGGTCGTTCGCTTTTTGGAGATTGCCCGACTTGTCGACATCCTCCATGTTGCAGGGCCGCCGCGCGAGTCAATTCCTGCCATTCCGGTGGGGGAGTTGCCGCGCTGGAGCAAGAGCGTCGAGGTGCGCCAGGGCATCGAGAATCTTCCGTACTACCGACACCGTATTGCCGAGCTGCTTGAATCGCTTCCGCTGCGTCGTGACGAGCGCTATGACGTCGCATTGGCATCGGGCGAGGCGCTGGGCAACGCGTATGACCATGCGGACGGTATCGGATGCATCCTGACGGTTCAGGCCTACGGCGATCGCGTCGTGATTGAGGTCGTCGACCGTGGGGCGGGCTATTCGATCGACGGGTCGAGTGAGCCGGTTACGACTGAGGAACGCGGGCGTGGAATCAAGCTCATGCGCATGTTGGTCGACAACGTGGAGGTTGCCCGTCGTACGGATGGTGCCGGTACGCGCGTTCGGATGGTCAAGCTGTTTAGCGGAACGTTGGAATCGTGCGCCTAGTAAATCGTTTTGACATGTTTATCTGCCAAGAGCATGTGGCGGACAACTTTTTTGAAAAAAGTACTTGCGTCTTTTGGGCAACTCGCGTAAATTAATAACCCGCAAGCGGACATGGCTCAGTTGGTAGAGCACAACCTTGCCAAGGTTGGGGTCGCGGGTTCGAGCCCCGTTGTCCGCTCCATTGCATTTCCGGACCGTCTCAAGCGGTCCTTTTTCGGCGAAGTGGCCAAGTGGTAAGGCAGAGGCCTGCAAAGCCTTTACCCCCGGTTCGAATCCGGGCTTCGCCTCCAGGCAACATCCGGGCGCTCCGGCGCCCGTTTTGTTTTACATATGCGGACATGGCTCAGTTGGTAGAGCACAACCTTGCCAAGGTTGGGGTCGCGGGTTCGAGCCCCGTTGTCCGCTCCAAGCGCAACAGCCCGACTACCACGGTAGCCGGGTTTTTCGTGCCCGTTGTTTCGTACCCGTTGCTTGGCCTCGAACTTTTTTCAAATTATTCGAAAATAGTTCTTGCATTTGGGTTGATCATCCCGTATATTAAATCCTCGCAGGCGGACATGGCTCAGTTGGTAGAGCACAACCTTGCCAAGGTTGGGGTCGCGGGTTCGAGCCCCGTTGTCCGCTCCATTTGGGCGTTTAGCTCAGGGGGAGAGCGCTTCCCTGACACGGAAGAGGTCAGAAGTTCAAATCTTCTAACGCCCACCAAATGTTCGCAGCTCAGAGGCTATG
Organism: Collinsella sp. TM05-38; assembly: GCF_003466445.1. NCBI lineage: Bacteria > Bacillati > Actinomycetota > Coriobacteriia > Coriobacteriales > Coriobacteriaceae > Collinsella > Collinsella sp. TM05-38. The sequence continues at coordinate 44,098 of NZ_QSPM01000014.1, forward strand.
TCCTCTGGGCTGTTTTGTTTTGGTCGCCAAATGGGTCGCCAAATCGCCGGCAAAAGGTACCTCGATTCATGAAAGAGCGGTTCTGAGCGTCTGTTTAGCCTTGTCATCTCAATCGAGTGGGGGTTGACCATTTTGAATATAACCGTACATCTCGTTGATGTTTCTGCGATCGATCTCGGCGAGACCGTTGATATGGCATTAATCGCGGGACGCTATGCCTTACGTGCTTCCAACGGTGATCTCCCAATTGCGTCTCGGAGGGAAGCTGCAGGCGTGGGTCTGCTGCTTCGCGACGCCCTGGGTGTCTTCGACGACGCCCAGCTTGCGCGTTCTGCTTTCGGCAAGATCGAGCTTGCGGATGGGGAGGCACCCTCTATTTCCATTTCACATGGCGGAAGCGTGGCCGTCCTCGCTGTTTCCGATGTTGCTCGGTCGGTTGGAGGACCTATTGGCGTGGATATCGAGGCGATCGATGAGATTGCTCCCGTTGCGGTTGGGCGTATGGTGAACGATGACGAGCGCGCGTGGATTAACGCTGCTCCCAATTTGCAAGAACGCAATCTTCGCATGAGTCAGACGTGGACGCGCATCGAGGCCATCCTCAAGGCTGAAGGCGTCGGGTTTTCGATTGACCCTCGCAAAGATGGCATGCCCGGCGGATGGAATACTTCGTCGGTGACATACGGTCGCTGCGTCATCTCTTGTGCGGCACGCTCTAAGCCTCGTATCGTCGTCAAGGAGCATCCCTTTCGGGTAGCATAGGAGCCAATCGCCAATAGGGAAGGCCGCCATGTCACTGAACGCTCAAAACGATATTGCTTCACGGATCGAGGATGCCGTCTTTGAACTTATGGCGACAACTCCGGTGCAGTCGATTAAGGTGGCCGAGGTACTTCGCCTTGCCCATACATCCAAATCGACGTTCTATCGCTGTTATCGCTCTGTCGATGATGTGGTTAAACGTTTTGAAGATGAGCTGCTCCAGAATATGCAGGACATCAATGATGTTGCGCTGGAGGCTCGCTTTGGCGATGCGCAGCTGGACCCTACGCCCACGATGATCAAGCGCATGGAGATCCTCAAGGCTAATCGCTCGAAAGTTTTGGCGCTTAACAGCGATAACGGCGACCCCGTGTTTGCTCACAAGGCAACGATCTTTATGCATGACTATTTTCGCAATCGGCTTCGCTCGACATTTTCCGATGAAACGGACCTCGACCTGTATCTAGCATTTGCGCTTGCGGGCCACCATAACCTCATTCAGTATTGGCTCGAGGCCCGGCCCGACCTTGAGGCGCGCACCGTTGCCGCCGCCCTCAATCGCATGTTCTACGCACCGCTCTTTGTCGACGATGCATCGCGTCATCGACACCCACGTATTCCCGATTTTGAAAGGCCAGTCGCGTGAGCGGTCGATATTTGGGGATAAACGGTTGTATTCAGGGCGAGTTTTAGATATCTCTGATCATTAGCTCAAATAATACGAGTCCGTTTATCTGCTATTTAGAACGCTTAGCCCCGATGCGTCCCATATGATGGGACACATCGGGGCTTTTTGTCTCACGTGTCTCGTTTAACCCCTCATAAACTAAAGCTACGTTCAAAAGAACCACTGCAGTAGTTCAACGTGTGACGGCACAGAAAAGCCGCGAGCGCTCTCTCACCTTCGCTCGCGGCCGGACTGCGCCATCACTCCGTACACCTTCACATGATTAGGATGTGATATTCAGTGGTTACGCTCGGAAAGAACATGCGCAGCGTCTCGATTGTAGGCGTGGGCTGCACCCCGTTCAAGGATTTTGAGGAGCATCCCGAGACCCAGGGTATTGGCGAGGGCGAGGCGTTTGGCTATGCGGCCCTCGAGGCAATTGCCGATGCCGGTCTTGAGCCCCGCGATATCGACTTTTTCTATCACGGCAGCGCCAATCCGTATCTCGTTGGCGATTGCATTACCCCCAACATGCAGGTTGCCGATTGGTTTGGCGTTCGTGCCAAGGGCTCCGTCCATCATTCCGAGGCTTGCTGCACGGGTTACGTCGCCCTTGAGCAGGCCGTGATGGCGGTTGCTTCCGGTGCTTACGACGTTGTCCTTACGGGTGCCTGCGATTTGGCTTCGACTCTTCCCGTCGAGCATATGCCCTCCCATATTCGTCAGGACTTTACGCTCGACGTCATGATTCCCTCGCTCGATAAGATCTATGACCGCGCGTATGGTCGCCCGCTCGACGGCGCCTTTGGCGTGTCGTTCGACAACTGGATCAACGAGTATTCGATGCAGTACGACCTTACCGCCGATCAGATTGATGACGCCCTGAACGGCCTTACCAAGAGCCTTCGCCGCGGTGCCGTCCTGAATCCCCTTGCCTGGTACGAGACTACGGTCGAGGAGGACGCGAAGGCAGCCGGGTTCGATACCGCCGACGAGTATCTCAAGAGCATGTATAACCCGCGCGTTACGCAGTACCTGCGTGTTACCGGCTTTGAGAAGAAATGCGACGGTGCCGCAGCTGTTGTCGTGATGCCCACGGAGAAGGCCAAGACCATGGGCGTGCCGTATGCGCCTATTGAGGTTTTGGGTACGGGCGCTTCTGCGGTCGAGGCCGGCCTGCTTCACAACGAGCACTGGGCTACCGAGCTTGCCGCCAAGCAGGTCTACGACCTTACCGGCGTGAGTCCCGACGAGATCGACCTGTTTATGTGCAATGACTTCTTCCTTGCTTCCGAGATCGTCTCGGCTGAGGAGTGCGGCTATATTCCGCGCGGCGAGGCTTGGAAGTACGCGATCGATGGTCGCACCGCTTTTGACGGCGATAAGCCCATCAACCCGCACGGTGGTCGTTGCAACTTCGGTCACGCCCATGGTGCATCCGGCATCGCCGATATCGTTGAGGCCGTCAAGCAGATGCGTGGCGTCGCCGGTGCTACCCAGATGAAGAAGGTTCCCGAGACGGCGTTCCTGCGCGGTTTTGGCGGTTCTCAGAACGTGCGCTGCCAGATTCTTCGTACCGTCGCCTAAGCGACCGCGGTTTTCGATTTCCCATAAGGAGTATTCTCATGCAACTCAAAGATATGGAGCCCGTGGTCAAGAAGTTCTACACGGGTCTTGAAGAGGGCATCTATTGGGCGCGCCAATGCCCCGAGTGCGGAGCCGTCGAGTTTCCGCCCCACCTTGCCTGCAATGCCTGCGGCTATCACAAGACCGATTGGGTCCAGGTTTCCGGTCACGGCCATCTGATCGATTTTACCTTGCCTGGTCCGCAGAACGACAAGCCCTACCTTAAGGAGTATGGCAAGTACGCCTACGGCGCCGTTGATATCGACGAGGGTTCTCAGTACACCTACGTCATCTACGGCATTACCAAGAAGAAGGCCCCCGAGATTCGCGCCAAACTCATGGCGGGCGAGACCGTTGGCGTCCATGCCAAGGTCATCGACCGTCCGGGCTACAAGGAGCTTACGTTCGAGCTTGACGACTAAGTTTTCACCCTTGTAACAATTCGATTCCTCTCTTAGGCCACGGCGGGACCCATGTCTCCAGCCCGCCGTGGTCGCCCCTCTTTTTTATCTTAGAAAGGCTTTGCCATGAACGAAGAACTCACTCAGCAGATCTGCGATTTTGCCAAGTCCGCCTACAACTATGACGGCGATGTGACCCCCGAGACGACGTTCGAGACCCTGGGCAAGGGCTCGATGAAGATGATCGCCCTGACGTCCATGATCGAGAACGAGCTCGATGCCGAGGTTCCCGTTCGCGAGGTCATGGTCATGAAGACCATCGGCGAGCTTATCGAGCGCACTGCCGAAGAGATGGAGTAACTGCCATGGACCTGATGCAGACCCTGCGCGAGCAGGCTGCCGCCAAGCCTATGCGCGTTGCTTTTCCCGAGGGCGAAAACGAGACCATGATGCAGGCGGTCGCAAAGATCGCCGCCGAGCATCTTGCCGAATGCGTGCTGGTTGGCGACGGCGGTAAGCTCAAGGAGCTTGCCGACGAGCGTGGTATCTCCCTTGACGGCATCGAGATTGTCGATGTGACCGACGAGGAGGCGAACGCCGCTTGTTGCGAGCGCTACCTTTCTCATCCGGATTGCAAGTTTAAGCCCAAGGGCGCTGCGCGCCGTATGACGCGTCCGCTTGAGCGCGCCCTGATTTTGCAGGTGCTCGGCGATGTCGACGTTATGTTCGCCGGTATCGATAACGCTACGGGCGATATCATCCTGGCGGGTCAGGCCATCGTCGGTCTTGCTGACGGGGTGGACACTGTGAGCTCGTGCGGTATCGCCGACATTCCCAACTGGAACGGCGGCGAAGGTGGCCTTTTGGCTTTTGGCGATTCTGCCGTTTGCGTTGACCCCACGAGCGAGGAGCTTGCCTCGATCGCGATTTCGTCGAGCGAGACGGTGCGCTCTCTGACCGGATGGGATATCCGTTGCGCGTTGCTTTCGCATTCGACTGACGGTTCGATGGACAATGAACTTGTCGACAAAGTGCGCCGTGCTCGCGAGATTGCCAACGATCGCCGTCCCGATCTTGCCATCGACGGCGAGTTCCAGTTTGATTCGGCAATTAACCCCAAGGTTGCGGCCAAGAAGGTGCATCGTGAGTCCGCTGTTGCGGGCCAGGCCAACGTGGTCATCTGGCCCGATATCAACGTGGGCAATATCGGCGTCAAGATCATCCAGAATCTGACCGGCGCCAATGCTTACGGTCCCATGCTTCAGGGCTTCAAGAAGATCGTGTGCGATTGCTCGCGCTCTGCGCCCGTCGATGAGATCGTCGGCAACGTGGTGATGAGCTGCGTGCGCGCTCAGGCGCTTAAGGAGGCTTAAGGTATGTCCGATAAAAAGACTCCCTGGCGCATCCTGGTAATCAACCCGGGTTCCACTTCCACGAAGGTGGGCGTTTTTGAGGGCGATGAGTGCAAGCTCAGTAAGAACGTTGCGCACGATGCGAAGGACCTTGCCCAATTCGACGGGGTTTCGGCTCAGATGCCGCATCGCTGCGATCTGATTCTCGGGGCACTGGAGGAGGCGGGCCTAAAGCTCGAGGTCTTTGATGCTTTTGTCGGTCGCGGCGGTGGCTTGCTTTCGCTGCCCGGTGGTACGTATGCCATCAATGAGGTCATGCTCGAGCATGCTCGCGTTGGCGCAAATGGCATTCAACACCCGGCGCAGCTGGGACCCCAGATTGCCTACGAATTTGCCGTGAAATGTGGCAAGCCCGCCTTTGTGGTGAATCCTCCCGATACTGACGAGCTGTGCGACCTCGCACGTATGACGGGCATTAAGGGCGTGTATCGAAACGTGCATCTGCACGCCCTTAATCTCAAAGAGACCGCCATCCGCCATGCGGCAAAGCTCGGTTGCCCCTATGATGAGTGCAACTTCATCGTTTGCCATATCGGCGGCGGTATCTCTATCTCGGCTCATCTTAAGGGCAAGATGGTGGACGGCAACGACATCGTCGGCGGCGAGGGCCCCATGGCACCGACGCGCTGCGGATCGGTTCCCGCGATCGAGGTCGCAAAGTACACCGCGGAACACGGCCTTGATGTCGCCCGTGCCCATTGCATGAAGACCGGCGGTTTTGTCGATCTTTTGGGTACCTCCGATGCCATCGAGGTGTGCGAGCGTGCCGCTGCGGGCGATAAGGCTGCAGCTCGCGCCTGGGATGCAATGGTTTACCAAATCTGCAAGTGGATTGGCGAGATGGCCTGTGTGCTGAAGGGCGACGTCGACGGCATCTTGCTCGGAGGTGGCATGGTCCACAGCAAGGAGCTCGTTGCCTCGATTGAGGAATGCTGCTCTTGGATCGCCCCCGTGTCGGCTTATCCCGGCGAGTTTGAGCTCGAGGCGATGGCGTCTGGCGCTTGCCGCGTGCTCGATGGTGTCGAGGAAGCGCTCGTGTACAGCGGAGAACCCGTGTTCACCGGATTCAACGACTAATAGTGCTGTGTTTGGGGCGGCCGCTGGTGATGCCTGGCCGCTCCGACCCTTTTCTTTAAGTGTAAGGATGGATCATGGATAAAAGCAAGATCAAGTACCTGGTGGGCATTTATGCTGCCGCCATGTGCATTATGGGCATGTTGGTGCCCGTCCCCATCGTGGCCTCTGTCGCGGCGGCGTTTCCCAACGAGAACATCGCTGCCGTTCAGATGATTATCGGCATCATCCCGTTGATGATGGCGCTGTCCGCCATGCTCGTGTCTTCCCAGCTCGCTTCGCGCGTGTCCAAGAAGAAGACGACGCTCGTCGGTCACGTTATCGTGATGCTGGCAGGCGTCTCGGTGCTGGTGTTCCACGACTCGCTCGGCCAAGTCTTAGCGGCTTCTGCTGTCATGGGCCTTGGTCTCGGTGCCGTGCAGAATTCAACGGACGCTCTTATCGCGGATTACTTTGGCGGAAAGCAGCGTTCGTTTGTCATGGGCATCTACTCCACCTTTGTTGCCCTTGGCGGCATTATCTGGACCATGGTGTCCGGTATTTTGGGTTCCGCCGAATGGTTTCATAGCTATGCGGCGTACTTCATCATGATCATTTTCATCGTGATTGAGGCTGTTTGTCTTCCCGAGGGTCATCTTGAGCCCAAGCGCAAGGTCAATGTGTTTGCCAATATGCCTAAAGAGGTCGCGATTATCACGCTCATGAGCTTTGTGTTCGTACTCACGTTCCAGCTCTTCAGCTCCAACGTTTCGCTGCTTGTTGTGGGTCGCGGCTTTGGCGGTACCGTGGAGGCCGGTCTTGCCTCTACCGTTATGACCGTTGCCGGTATTGCGGCTGGTCTTTTGGTCGGTCCGCTGTTTGCCAAGTTTAAGAACTTGGCTATGCCGTTTGCGTGGGGCGTGACGCTCGTTGGCCTAGGCCTGACGCTGGTTGCGCCCGCCTTTATGGTGCTGTGCGTTGCGGGTTTTGTCGTTGCGCTAGGCAAGGAGACCTACGTGCCGCTGGAGGGCAATTTTGCCGCCGGCAACTCTGCCCCCGAGGGACGTGCGTTTAACCTTGCCATTGGCATGGCCGGCATCAACTTTGGCATGGCACTGTCTCCCATTGTGTTTGAGGCCGTGACGTCGCCGTTTGGTGCGACGATTGACCAGAAGTTCATCGCCGGCATGATCGTCTGTGCGGCTTGTGTCGTCTTTGGCGCCATCAAGTATCGCAAACTCACCCCGGCCCAGCTTGCCGAGGCCGAGAAGATGGCGGCCGGCGGCGAGGCGGAGTAGCCGTTCGAGTAGTTGCTTTGCCGCACATCATGTTTTATCGGGGCCGCCGACATATGCCGGCGGCCCTCTTTCTATCAATGACTTTGAAAGGCTTACGGCTATGAAGTTACCTGTCAACCGCGTTACCGGTATTCTCAACGGCTTCTTTAACCCGCTATCGCTCTGCGCGTTTCTCCCCATCATTGAAGGGGCGCCCGGCTTGGATCTGACGAGCCCCACGGGCTTTTGGGGACAACTCATCGTGGCCACGGTGATCGCCGAGGTTCTGAGCGCACTCCCGCTGTTTGGCAAAACGGTTGGTATGTGCCTGGACTTTTTTGGTTTTGAGCGGGGGAGTGCGTCACACAAGATCGCCGGTACGGTCATCGGTGCCACGCTCCTTTTTATGGTAATCGGTTTTGGCGAGATTGCCTTCCGGGGAGGATTCGGAACGATTGAAGGCCGTACGTTCTTCGCGCGTTGGGCAGGTCTTGTCACAAAGGGGTGGGCTTTTGTGGTTATCGCCGGCGTGCTGCTCGATCCCTTTACAGCGGCTCTCGGCCGCATGGTAGCTCGCGAAGAGAAGAAATAGTTCCTCGCCTATCGAATGCCGGCGGACGGGGTGCCGGGGCTGCAGTCTTCCGAGCGTTTGCAGTCCTGTCACTCCGTCCGCCGGCATTCGACCGCAACATGTTGGTCAAGCATAATCTTTTGGATTCTTTTGGCGTGAGCGGCTTGGTTTTGGTAGGATTTGTCGGCGGCTTGACTAAGGGGGTTTTATAACTGCCATGCAGGTAGCCGTGTTGGTAACGTTTTACCGACTTGCCAAGAGCCCCTCATAATTTATGTGTCTGCAAAATGACCAATTGCTTTGACCTGCTAAAACACTATATGTTGTGTTTGATCTAAAAAAAGAATACAGGATATAGATGCGTCTTTGTCGTATGATAGATGGCGGACAGAGAACGAAGACCTTAACTGCCTCTTTTGAACGTGTCCCTGAGCCGCTTGATCGGCTCCTGGGCATGTCCGCATGGAGGCATATGGTTTATCGAGAACACAGATTGCGCGACGGCGCCGCAAGACAGGGGCACGCCCTGCCGGGCATCGTTTGGCTCTGAAGCGCAATGAGACTACGACGCGAAAGAGGCAAGAGGATGAAGATCATCAAGCGCAGCGGCACCGAGGTCGTCTTTGACATCGAAAAGATCGTCAATGCCATCCGCGCCGCAAACTTGGAGGTCGAGGAGAGCTCTCGTCTAACCGACCGTCAGGTGGTTTATGCGGCACAAAACGTTGCCGAGGCATGTGAGAATGCCGGACACACCGTTTCGGTCGAGGAAATCCAGGATTTGGTCGAGGACGAGATCATGCGTCTCGACTGCTACGAGGTTGCCCGCCACTACATCATCTATCGCTATGTTCAGAGCCTGAAGCGCCAGAAGAACACGACCGATGACAAGATTCTGTCGCTCATCGAGTGCAACAACGAAGAGGTCAAGCAGGAGAACTCCAACAAGAACCCGACCGTCAATTCCGTCCAGCGTGACTACATGGCCGGCGAGATCTCCAAGGATCTGACTCAGCGTGTGCTGCTGCCCCAAGAGATCGTGGATGCCCACAATGAGGGCCTGATCCACTTCCACGATTCCGACTACTTTGCCCAGCACATGCATAACTGCGACCTGGTGAACCTGGAGGATATGCTCCAGAACGGTACTGTTATCTCGGGTACGCTGATTGAGAAGCCGCACAGCTTCTCGACGGCCTGCAACATCGCGACGCAGATCATCGCCCAGGTTGCATCCTCCCAGTATGGCGGCCAGTCCATCTCGCTGACCCATCTCGCCCCCTTTGTTGAGGTGAGCCGTCAAAAGATTCGCGGCGAGGTCGCCCGCGAGCTCGAGGAGCTCGGCGTTTCCGCATCCCCCGAAAAGGTCCGCGAGGTTGTTGAGGACCGTCTGCGTGACGAGATCCGTCGCGGCGTCCAGACGATTCAGTATCAGGTCGTGACCCTTATGACCACCAACGGTCAGGCGCCGTTCGTGACGGTCTTCATGTATCTCAACGAGGCTCGTTCAGCGCAGGAGAAGCACGACCTTGCCATGATTGTGGAGGAGACGCTCCGTCAGCGCTATGAGGGCGTTAAGAACGAGGCCGGCGTGTGGATCACTCCGGCGTTCCCCAAGCTTATCTACGTGCTCGAGGACGATAACGTTTACGAGGATTCCCCGTACTTCTATCTGACTCAGCTGGCTGCGAAGTGCACCGCCAAGCGCATGGTGCCCGACTACATCTCCGAGAAGAAGATGCGCGAGCTCAAGCTGTCGAAGGGCGAGACCGCGGGCAACGGCGACTGCTATACCTGCATGGGTTGCCGCAGCTTCCTGACGCCCGACCGCTCTGGTAACGGATTTAACAACGTGGCCAACGCGCTGAACTATGACCCGAACAAGCCCAAGTACTACGGTCGCTTTAACCAGGGCGTTGTGACCATCAACCTGCCCGATGTCGCGTTGAGCTCGCATCAGGACATGGACAAGTTCTGGAAGATCTTCGACGAGCGTCTTGAGCTGTGCCATCGCGCCCTGGTGTGCCGTCATGAGCGTCTGATGGGTACGCTTTCGGATGCCGCACCGATTCTTTGGCAGTACGGCGCCCTGGCGCGTCTGAAGAAGGGCGAGACGATCGACAAACTGCTCGTGGGCGGATACTCCACCATCAGCCTGGGCTATGCCGGCCTGTATGAGTGCGTCAAGTACATGACGGGCCACAGCCACACCGAGAAGGAGGGCACGCCCTTTGCCATGGCCGTCATGCAGCGCATGAACGACAAGTGCGCCGAGTGGAAGGCAGAAAGCGATATTGACTTCTCGCTGTACGGGACCCCGCTTGAGTCGACGACCTACAAGTTCGCCAAGTGCCTACAGCGTCGTTTTGGCATCATCCCAGGCGTGACGGACAAGGGCTACATCACCAACAGTTACCACGTCCACGTGTCCGAGGAGATCGACGCATTCGACAAGCTCAAGTTCGAGGGCATGTTCCAGCAGCTTTCGCCGGGCGGTGCCATCTCCTATGTCGAGGTTCCCAACATGCAGGACAACCTCAAGGCTGTCATCCGCGTGATGCAGTACATCTACGACAACATCATGTACGCCGAGCTCAACACCAAGAGCGACTACTGCCAGGTGTGCGGCTACGATGGCGAGATCAAGATTGTCGAGGATGACGGCAAGCTGGTGTGGGAGTGCCCCAGCTGCGGCAACCGCGACCAGGAGAAGATGAACGTCGCCCGTCGTACGTGCGGCTACATCGGTACCCAGTTCTGGAATCAGGGTCGAACCGAGGAGATCCGCGACCGCGTGCTGCATCTCTAATAACCATCTCAGGCTGTCCCGTAGCGAGGCCCCGGACCTTTACTCGCTATTTCGGACAGTCCTGGCTCACGACGGAGGCGCCACTGGCGCCTCCTGTTCGTGCGGAACTCATATCGAGCAAAGGTCCGGGGCCTCGCTACGGGACAGCCAAGTTGATGTAGCTGAGATGCAGCATGCGGTCTGCTCACCCCTCGAAGTTCTTAGCGGAAATGAGTTGACTTGCAACAACGCTTTGCTTGCGATGACGGTTGAGCTGCAACCCAGTTTTTATTGGACCTCGAACCCTATGCTCGATGTTCGCTTCGTTCATTGAGTTACCCTTTGCATGAGGCCGGGACATATCGTCCCGCCCGCAGTTTCGCAGGCCGCAGGCCGAGAATGTTTGAGGACGGGATGATATGTCCCGGCCTCCCGGGAGAGTTACCTATGAACTATGCGAACATTAAGTATTTCGACATTGCTGATGGGGAAGGCGTCCGCACTTCTCTGTTTGTGAGCGGGTGCCGTCGTGGGTGCAAGAATTGCTTTAACTCCGTCGCGTGGGACTTTGCCGCGGGCGAGCCGTTCGATCGTGCCGTCGAGGACAAGATTATCGAGAGCCTCGATCATCCCTTTATTGACGGCCTGACGATTCTGGGCGGCGAGCCTATGGAGCCCGAGAATCAGGCGGGGCTCGTTGAGTTTGTTGAGCGTGTTCGTGCCGCTTATCCTGCGGGGTCAGGAAAGACCATTTGGTGTTTTACCGGCGACGTGCTCGAGGAGCTTATGCCGGGCGGTCGCCACCATACCGAGGCAACGGATCGTATCCTTGCCTGCCTCGATATGTTGGTGGATGGCCCGTTTGTTCAGGATCTGTACGATATCTCATTGCGCTTTAGGGGTTCGAGCAACCAGCGCGTGATCGATATGAACGCTACGCGTGCCCGTGCTGAGCGCGAGGGCGTTGCGCTTTGTGATGCGGTTGAACTTTGGCGTGATGATCCGGTCTATTCGACCCATACTATGTAGCTTGTGGTCGATGCCGGAGGGCGTGGTACCATAGCGCGAACGTGAAATCGGAAAAGTGAGGCCCAGATGGTCGATCAGGAAAAAGTCGAGGCCGCCATTAAGCTGTTGCTTGAGGGCATAGGCGAGGACCCAACTCGTGAGGGCCTGCTGGAGACCCCGGCGCGCGTTGCCCGTATGTATGGCGAGATTGCCGGCGGTATGGACCAGAGTGCCGAGGAACATCTGTCCAAAACTTTTGCCGTCGCTTCGAACGATTTGGTTATCGAGCGCGACATCACGTTTTACTCGCTGTGCGAGCACCATCTGCTGCCGTTTTATGGCAAGGCTGCGATTGGCTATATCCCTAACGGTCGCGTGGCTGGGCTTTCTAAGCTTGCTCGCACGGTTGAGGTCTACGCCCGCCGTCTGCAGCTGCAGGAGCAGCTGTGCGCGCAGGTTGCCGATGCCCTCATGGATTATCTCGCTCCCCAGGGAGCGATTGTGCTCATGGAAGCTGAGCATATGTGCATGACCATGCGCGGCGTGCAAAAGCCTGGCACCAAGACCGTGACGCTCGCTCGCCGCGGCGTCTTTGAGACCGATCCCGCGCTCGAGGAGCGGTTCTTTAGGATGCTGGGCCGCTAGCCATGAGAGTCGTCAACGACTTTACATCGAAGACCGATGAGGGAACGTCGCGTCGCGGCTTTATGGCTTCGGGCCTGGCCCCTTTTGGATCCATGCCTCGCATCGATTACATTTGTGCCAACGGGCTGTTCCGGCGGCACCTGGGCAATATTGCACAGCTGGAATCGGGGCGCATCTTCTGCCGCCACGGTATTGACCATCTTCTCGATGTCGCTCGCATTATGTGGATCAAGAATCTCGAGGAACAGCTCGAATTTGACCGCGAGGTCATCTACGCCACGGCACTTCTTCACGATATCGGCAAAGATGAACAGTATGAATCGGGTATATCCCATGATGTTGCAAGCGAGCGCGTCGCTGATGCAATACTCGCCGGCATGCCCGGTGACGTGGCGTTTGAGCCGGCCGATACCGCAGCCATTAAGATGGCCATTTTGGGCCATCGAAAGTTGCGCGTGAACAGCCAACCGCTTGAGCGTCTGCTCTATGCAGCCGACAAAGCGTCGCGTGCCTGCTTTGCATGCCCCGCGCGCAATGCTTGCAATTGGAGCGATGATAAAAAGAACCTGTCGATTCGCGTGTAGTTAGTTTGCGCGGTCGGGGTTCTAAACGAAGGAGACGATCGCGATGAGTAACAAGAAACTGCCCGAGAATGCAACCAAGGTTGAGGGTGCCGAGCTCGCCCGCCGTGGAAGGGGCGAAATATCCACCGCAACGGCGGTGCCTCACGTGAGCTATGACGATTTGCGCCATGCCGATCGTATTGTCATTGACGGCCTTGAGGTTTTTGCCAACCATGGCGTGTATCCCGAGGAGAACGCGCTGGGTCAGAAGTTCATCGTTTCTCTGGTGCTCTATGCCGACCTGCGCGCGGCGGGGGAGCACGATAACCTGGATGCCTCGATTGACTATGGCTCGGTGTGCCACGATGTCGATGGCTATCTGCGCGAGCATACGTTTAAACTCATCGAAGCGGCAGCCGAGGGGACAGCCCAGATGCTGCTACGTCGTTACCCCCTGCTGCTTGGTGTGCGCATCAAGCTCGATAAGCCGTGGGCTCCTGTTGGCCTGCCTCTGGCAAGCTGCGGCGTCGAGATCGAGCGCGCGCGCTAACCGGTTCTAATACGTCTCTATGGGTGGCTGCTTGAGCCGCTGCGACAGGGCTCTATTGTTGGGGCAGTACGTGTCGAGCAGGGTGTGGAACCGCTGGTTGTGGCTCGGCTCGAGTAGATGGACGAGCTCGTGGGCAACAACCATGTCGAGGCATTCGACAGGGTAGGCGGCGAGCTCGCGCGCGATGCGAATGGCGCCGGATTTGGGCGTGCAGGAGCCCCAGCGCGTCTTCATACTGCGCACGGAGGCGCGGGAGACGGCGACGCCCATTGCGATTTCGTATGCGTGCACAATATCGCGCAACGCTGCGGTGACTTCGGACGTATAGAGCTGGTCGATGCGGGCCTGGAGCTCATCGGGCGTTAAGCCGTCGAGGGCTGTGCGCCGCTTTGCTTGTGTGCTCCCACTTGGCTCGTCGGCACCCATAAAGCTTGCGAAGGTGGCCTGCTTGGGCCGCGGTGCGGGTGATGCAAAGTTATGATCGAGCGCGTCCTGTACCGTGATGGGCTTGCCCCAAAGCGCAATGATGGACGAGGGACTGCGCGGCTCTCGCGCCGTCGCCTGACGTTGCTCGCGCTGGACAAGTCGGCTGATAATCCAGGCGCTGTTGCGCTTCACAAACGCTTCGATACGCTCGCGGCTGGCGCCGATCGGTGCGCTGGCGTGGACCTCGCCGCTCGATGTGACGCGTAGGTTGAAGTTCTTGACGCGCTTTTTGGTAACGACGACGGGGATGGGCGTCCCATCCGGTCGGGATACGGAAATCGTAAACTGCTGCGTCAAAAGCGGTCCTTCAGATTGGGGACGGGCTGGCATGTCGACCGTTCGGCATGCCGGCCCGCTCAGGGGATGTGAAATTAATAACGCTCAAAGAAGGCAAGTGCGTTGTCGCTGCAGAGCTTCTGCATCACGGTCTTGCCAAAGTGCTTGGAGAGCATGTTCTGGAATTCTGGCATCTTGCTGGCATCGGAGAGGAAGGCGGGTACCTTGGCGCCGTCCCAGTCGCCGCCGAGCGCGATGACGTCCTCGCCACCCAGGTCAAGCCAGTGTTCGATATGCGCCGCCAGCTGGTCGAAGGTGACGTCCGCGGCGGTCTCGTCGGTTGCGCTGTTGGATAGGAACTCGCTGCAGTAGTTGAGGCCGACGATGCCGCCCATGTCGCGAATGGTGCGGAACTGGTCGTCGGTGAGGTTGCGCTTGACGCCGCAGACGGTGCGGGAGTTGGAGTGGCTGGCGACGAAGGGGCGCGTGGCGCGGGCGACAACCTCGTTAAAGCACTCATCGTTGAGGTGGGAGACGTCGAGCACCATGCCGGCGTGCTCCATCTGCGTAAGCGCCTCGATGCCAGCGGCGGTGAGGCCGGCGTGGGTGTCGTGGCCGCTCGCGAGCGGTCCCTGCGCGTTCCAGCTAAGCGAGGACATGAGTACGCCCAGGCTCTTGAGCACTTCGATCAGCGCGGGGTCCTCGGCAAAGAACGTGGCGTTTTCGATGGTATGGATGCAGGCGACCTTGCCGTCTTTGAGCGCGGGGCGAATGTCTGCGGCGCTGCGCACGTTGACCATACGGTCGTGATTGAGCATGGCCTGGCCGCTCATGTGCGCCATGATCTGCGCCTGGAAACGCGCTGCGTGGGCGGCGGGAATCTCGTCGGGGACAAACGTGGCGAAGCACTGTGCCCACGGCGTGTTGCCGATCTTTGCGAGCGAGATGGCGCAGGCGTTGCCCTCGATGAGGTCGAAATCTTGCGGATGCGTTTCGTCGCCGGGGAAATAACCGTCGGTGCCGGCGGTAAAGCGCAGGTCGAGATCGAGCGTGGCCCAGCCGATGCGGTCGGCGGTGTCGCAGTGTAGGTCGAATACGGGATATGCCATGGTTCCTCCGGTTGCAGCGTTTCTTTGCAAACTGTCTTTGAATTGTATGACTAGGGTATAGTTAGCGCCATATGTTCACGGCGGCCCGCGTTGTGCGCCGCCCTTATCACGGAGGTTACCATGTCCAACCAGGGCAAGAAGGTCAAGACCCATTATCGCGGCACGCTCGACGACGGCACGCAGTTCGATAGCTCCTACGATCGCGGCGAGCCGCTGGAGTTCACCTGCGGCGCCGGTCAGATGATCAAGGGCTTCGACGCCGCTGTTGTCGACATGCAGGTGGGCGAGAAGAAGACCGTGCACATTCCTGCTGCCGATGCCTACGGCGAGCACAACCCCGAGATGGTTCTGACCTTCCCGGCCGAACAGATTCCCGACATCGAGCAGATCGAGAAGGGCATGAAGCTCTTCCTGTCCACGCCGAGCGGTATGCCCGTCCCCGCCGTGGTCATCGACGTAACGCCCGAGGCCGTGACGCTCGACGCCAACCACGAGCTCGCCGGCAAGGACCTCAACTTTGATATCGAGCTCGTCGAGGTCGAGGACTAGTTGATGCCCGCGGACCTGGTAGCTACGGAGCGCTTGGGAAATCTCAACGACCCGTCCTATGAACTTTTGCTTCGTCGGGAGCTGGGCGGTGTCTTTGAGACTGACGAGCTGCTGCTCGATTGGGACCAGGCTGACACACGCGCGTTTGCGGGCATGACGGAGCTGGGGCGCACGGTGAATGTCCAGCTGGATGCCGCCGACGTTGAGCGCCTTGCCGACGGCGACGTGCTCGCTGTCGACCGCACGGGTGCGTTGCCCGTGGCGGTTGTCGTGCGTCTGCGTAGCGCCGAGGTCTATTTGGTCGAAGTTGACCGCATGGACCCGATTGCGCTCGCGCATGCGTGCTGGGAGATCGGCAATATGCACGCGCCGCTTTTCCGAGGCGACTCGGACGAGCATACCGTGCGCATGTATACGCCGGTGCAGCCTGTTTTGGGCCGCATGCTCCGGGGTATTGAAGGCGTTCGGCTCTCGGTGGTTACCCGTGAACTCGATGCGGGCCGGCGCTTTGCGTCGAGTGCGGCGGATGCCGTTGTGAGTATGGCTCCAGACTTTACGATCGTAAAAAAGGCGCGCGATTAACGTGTGTATGAGTAAGACGGACTTTGAGAGGCAACTATTCAAAGTTCGTCTTTCTGTTGATGAGATGCTGTGGGGGAAAGCATATGGGTCTTGAAGGAATCAAGCTGATTGCATGCGATTTGGACGGCACGTTGCTGCATCCGGGGGAGCGCGAGCCGCGTTCCGAGGCCTTTGAGCTCATCGACGAACTGCATCGTCGCGGTATCGTGTTTATGCCGGCGAGCGGCCGTCAATATGCGAGCTTGCGCTATCTGTTTGCCCCGGTGGCCGATGAGCTCGCCTATGTATGCGAAAACGGAGCCCTGGTGATGAGCGAGGGGCGTGCCGTTGTCAAGCGTTCCATGGAGCGTAGCCTTGCTATGGATATCGCGAATGCCGTGGTTGCGTATCCCCATGCCGACGTGACCCTTTCGTGTGAGGGACACCTCTACACCATGAGCGGCAACGATGCGTTCGTCGACCATTTGCGCTATGAGGTCCACTGCGATGTGGCGGTGGTCGACCGCCCCGAGGACATCGACGAAGACGTCATTAAGATTGCCTTCCAGACGCCCGAGGCGGAGCAGCCGGCGGCGCTGGAGTATTTCGTGCGTCGCTTTAGCGACCGGGTCGATGTGATGATTGCGTCGAAAATGTTGGTGTAAGGGTGGCTCCCTAGCGTCCGTTTAACGAAGAGCGGCCTTCGTCCTAGAATCTGAAATCACCACAACAACAGGTTCTAGGAAAGGACGAAGACCGCTATGGAAATCTTAGAGGCTTCGGTAGTTTGTGTGACAAGGGGCTAGCCTAG
>NZ_QSPM01000015.1:0-975 GCF_003466445.1 Collinsella sp. TM05-38
CCGCGGCCGTAGAGCTTGGGGCGGACGCCGTCGACGATGTTCGTGATCTGCCTGGGGATGAACTTCTCCACGTGCTGGTAGGGTCCGTAGTTGTTGGAGCAGTTGGAGATGGTCGTGCGCAGGCCGTAGGTGCGGGTCCAGGCGCGGACCAGCATGTCGGAGGACGCCTTGGTGCTCGAGTACGGGCTGCTCGGGTGGTACGGCGTCTCCTCGGTGAACTTGGCGGGGTCGTCGAGCGCCAGGTCGCCGTAGACCTCGTCGGTGGAGACGTGGTGGTAGCGGATTCCGTATTTGCGGACGGCCTCCAGCAGGCGGAAGGTGCCCTCGACGTTCGTGCGCAGGAAGGGCTCCGGGTCGGCGATGGAGTTGTCGTTGTGGCTCTCGGCGGCGTAGTGCACGATGGCGTCGTGGCCCGGCACCAACTCATCGAGCAGCGCGGCGTCGCAGATGTCGCCCACGACGAGCTCAACGCGGTCCGCTGGCAGCCCGGCGATGTTCTCGGGGTTGCCGGCGTAGGTCAGCTTGTCCAGGACGGTGACGTGCACCTCGGGGTGGTTGTTGACCACGTAGTGCACGAAGTTGCTGCCGATGAAGCCGCAGCCGCCCGTGACGATGATGTTGTGGGGTTCGAAGATCTCGGACATGAGGGGTTCCTCCTAGTACTCGCGCGGGCTGTTGACGATCTCGCCGGCGGCGACCTTCTTCAGGTGCTGGCCGTAGACCGACTTGCCGTAGGCCTTGGCGGCCTCCTCCAGCTCGGCGGTCGTGATCCAGCCGTTCTCCCAGGCGATCTCCTCGGGCACGGACACGGGAAGGTCCTGGGAGTGCTCGACGGCGCGGACGAACTCCGCGGCCTCGTGCAGGCTCTCCATGGTGCCGGTGTCCAGCCACGCGTAGCCGCGGCCGAGGGTGACCACGGACAGCGTCCCCTCCTCAAGGTACATCTGGTTGAGCGTGGTGATCTCGAGCTCGCCG
>NZ_QSPM01000015.1:985-57529 GCF_003466445.1 Collinsella sp. TM05-38
GCCGTAGACCGACTTGCCGTAGGCCTTGGCGGCCTCCTCCAGCTCGGCGGTCGTGATCCAGCCGTTCTCCCAGGCGATCTCCTCGGGCACGGACACGGGAAGGTCCTGGGAGTGCTCGACGGCGCGGACGAACTCCGCGGCCTCGTGCAGGCTCTCCATGGTGCCGGTGTCCAGCCACGCGTAGCCGCGGCCGAGGGTGACCACGGACAGCGTCCCCTCCTCAAGGTACATCTGGTTGAGCGTGGTGATCTCGAGCTCGCCGCGGGCCGAGGGCTTAACCCCATGCGCCTTGGCGGCCACGTCGCCCGGGTAGAAGTACAGGCCGGTGACGGCGTAGGAGCTCTTGGGCTCGGCGGGCTTCTCCTCGATGGAGACGGCCCTCCCCTCGCCGTCGAACTCCACGACGCCGAAGCGCTCGGGGTCGTCGACGTGGTAGCCGAAGACCGTGGCGCGGCCCGACTCTGCGTTCTGCACGGCGCGCGTCAGGTGGCGGGACAGGCCGTTGCCGTAGAAGATGTTGTCGCCGAGCACCAGCGCGCACGGCTCGCCGTCAATGAACTCCTCGCCGATGGTGAAGGCCTGCGCCAGGCCGTCCGGGCTCGGCTGCTCGGCGTAGGAGAGGTTCACGCCGTAGCGCGAGCCGTCCCCGAGCAGGCGCTCGAAGTTGGGGAGGTCGGTCGGCGTGGAGATGACCAGGATGTCCCGGATACCCGCCAGCATGAGGGTGCTGAGCGGGTAGTAGATCATGGGCTTGTCGTAGACCGGAAGCAGCTGCTTGGAGGTCACGAGCGTGAGCGGGTACAGGCGGGTGCCGGAACCGCCGGCGAGGATGATGCCTTTCACTGGCTATGGCCTTTCTTTTTTAGCGGCCCTACGGCCAGCACGGTTTCCCAGAAGGCGGGCGCAACAGTCGACACCGAAGGCGATGAACTCGACTAAATTGCCCTCCCGGAGAAGCTGAGAGGAGACAGACTTGACGAGCCGGCTCCCTTCACCGATCTCACTTGCCTGCATGAGGTCGTTCGCATGCGTTTCGAGAAAGAAGCCGACGGCACGGTTGCGGGCATACTGTTGGGATGGCGTCAAGTTGTGCGAGTGATAGACCTCGGCACGTGGCTCATAGGCGACCTTCATACCCGAGGCGATAAACCTGGCGGCCATGAGCATGTCCTCGTTGGTGTTGACATGCTCGAATCCACCGCATTCGAGATATGCAGTTCGTCGATAGGCGGAACAGGTGTCGGAGGCAAAGAACGTCTTAATACCGTATTTTTTGAGATCACGTTTTGAACGGACGGAAGAAGAGTCAGGGTAGTTGAAACCACGCACCAGCTGTTCAAAACGGCGAGCATCGGCCTTGGGTAGTTGCCTACCACTAACAAGAGCAATCTCCGAATCATCTACCATAGGAGCAACAAGCAGCTCAAGGTAATCATCGGAAACAGGCACGGCATCTTGGGTGAGAAAACAGACAAAATCGCCACGTGACTCCCTCAGTGCCAAATCCCTTGTGCCGCCATGGTTAAAATCCTGCCGATCAATTTGCAATAGGCGAACGCCTTTATGCTTCTGGATTAACTCGATAGTTCTATCTTCCGATGCGGAATCGACGACCAAAATCTCAATCGGCTGTATTGACTGCCGTCCGAGCACAGTCAAAAGTCCCTCGATATCATGTTCCGCATTAAGGGTCGGAATGATGACGGAGATGTCCATCTATCGCCCCGTCCTCTCTTTACCGAACATAGCGCCGAAAGTGCCGGTAAAGCACTTCCAATCCATACGGAAGCAGCGATTCTGAACGTAGCGAAGTTCTATCTTTTGCCTCAGACCACTCTCAAAGGTCGCTTCATTGCGATCAGTCGCTTGCCAAAGTCCAGTAATTCCAGGCTGAACTGAGAGCAGCTCAGCCTTTTCTCCATCCGAAAAATGCTGCTCAAGCTCATCCCTTGTAATGGGACGGGGGCCAATGACTGAAAGATCGCCGTTCAGCACATTGAGAAACTGAGGCATCTCATCGATGGAGCATTTACGAATGAATTGACCAATCTTGGTAATGCGGGGATCATCGTCGACTTTGCGTTCGACTTCCCACTGATGTAGCTGCTCAGGACTCAAATACTTCTGCACATCACCCGCATCGGCGACCATACTACGAAGCTTGAAGATCTTGATGGTCTTTCCGCCCTTGCCGACGCGCTCTTGCGTATACATAGGACTGCCGGGTGATTCAAGGCTAATGAGCGCGCACACGATGGCGATGGGGATAAGCAGCAGCACACTCATCAAAAGACTGAATACAAGATCAAACAGCCTCTTAATAAAGCGGTAGCCAAGCGTACCGCTCGGTTTAATCTCTTTAATAGCCAGTGCATCCCCCACAGATACACAGCTCTCAGTTACTTCTTTAGCAGCCACAGTCAAACTTACGTTCCTGTCCCCAGGAACCCCCCCCCCATCTATGAATCCAAAATCAAGTAATTTGCCGGCGCAACGTCTCCCTTACGTTTTGCTGGGCACGTCTAACGGAAGCAGTTCCCTAAATGTGGAGTCACCCTCGCCCACGTCTACCAGGCACCAGCGTTTATGACGGTCGATCTTCTTTACGCGGGCCTCTTGCCCCACCAAGGGCCCCTGTTCTATGTGCAGCACACCGTCTTCTATGCGCGCAACGCTGTTGCGCACCACGCCGTCGTCGTCCAGTACACTGCGGTACCAATCCTGCGCATCGTCCGGCATGGGCATGTACGCCCGCTCCCTACTACCGGCGATGCGACAGCCAAAGCTCAACTGGGCCAAAGCCCTATCGAGCGCGGCGGCATCGTGCGTGGCGACGAAGAAATATTCCTTGTACATAGGTTTGGTTTGGAGCGACCAGGCGCCATCCCGCTTAAACCAGAACTCCTTCTGCATCACAAAAGCGTCCTGCAACAGGTTGTGCGGGATAATGCGGCGGACCTTTTCGCAGGTCTCGCGCTCTTTTCCATGGGGGGTGTGAACCAGATACCAGCGGACGCGGCCGTGCTGGCTGTTGGTGGTGGCGCCATTAAATGCGCCCGGTAGCTGCTCTTGGCGCCGTGCCGTCTGTTCCATGTTCTCGCCCCCTCTTTTGGCTTTGCGATGCACGCAAATGCAGGGGCGTTTAGAACAGGCTTCTCGCTCGCAGCTAGGCGCAGTCGCAAAAGTACAGGTTTTTGTATCTTTCGACAAACGACATTATACGAGCAATTAATCAGCGTTTGTCCAGATTACGTAAAATGCACTGCCGGTAGATATATCTCCATACCCCTCTACAAAAACCTGTACCTTTTTGTGCAACAAAAAAAGCCGCTCGACCAGCGGCTTTTCTCATTTTGGCATGAAAAAAGGCGACAGCCCTTTGTGGACGGTCGCCTTTGTTAATTGTTGTGGTGCTTGCCTTAGGCGCGGGTCTTGATCTCCTCGGTCACCTTAGCAACAAACTCGTCGACGCTCATCTGAACGGTCTCGTTGGAGCGGTCGCGGACGGAGATGTTGCCGGCCTCGACCTCCTTCTCGCCCAGGATGAGCATGTAGGGAACGCGGTCGATGCTGCGAGCCTCGCGGATCTTGTAGCCGATCTTCTCGTCGCGGTCGTCGCAGACCACGCGAATGCCGGCCTCCTCAAGCTTGGCGCACACCTCGTGGGCGTAGTCGCGGCTCTTCTCGGAAACCGGAAGTGCCTTGACCTGCACGGGAGCCAGCCAGGTGGGGAACTTGCCCGCAAAGTGCTCAATCAGAATACCGATGAAGCGCTCGATGGAGCCAAAGCATACGCGGTGCAGCATGATGGGGCGCTTCTTGGTGCCGTCGGCGTCCACATACTCCAGGTCAAAGTTGAGCGGCATCTGGAAGTCGAGCTGTACGGTACCGCACTGCCAGGTACGGCCGAGCGAGTCCTCCAGGTGGAAGTCGATCTTGGGACCGTAGAAGGCGCCGTCGCCCTCGTTGACCTCGTAGTCCATACCCAGCTTCTCCAGAGCGGTGCGCAGGCC
This sequence comes from Collinsella sp. TM05-38, assembly GCF_003466445.1. Classification (NCBI taxonomy): domain Bacteria; kingdom Bacillati; phylum Actinomycetota; class Coriobacteriia; order Coriobacteriales; family Coriobacteriaceae; genus Collinsella; species Collinsella sp. TM05-38. The sequence continues at coordinate 4,999 of NZ_QSPM01000015.1, forward strand.
CTCCTCGGCGCGCGCCCAGTCCTCGTCCGAACCCATGGAATCCTCGGGGCGGGTGGAAAGCTCTACGTGGTACTTAAAGCCAAACTTCTGGTACACGGAGTCGATGAGGTTGACCACGCCCACGATCTCGTCGGTCAGCTGGTCGGGACGCACAAACAGGTGGGCGTCGTCCTGGTTAAAGCAGCGCACGCGGAACAGGCCGTGCAGGGCGCCGCGCAGCTCGTGGCGGTGCACCAGGCCAATCTCGCCGGCGCGAATGGGCAGCTCGCGATAGGAGTGCGGCTTAGAGGCGTACACCAGCACGCCGCCCGGGCAGTTCATGGGCTTAATGCAGTACTCTTCGTCGTCGATGACGGTGGAGTACATGTTGTCCTTGTAGTGGTCCCAGTGGCCCGAGGTCTTCCACAGCTGCTTGTTCATGATGAGCGGCGTGGAAATCTCCACGTAGCCGGCCTTGTGGTGGATCTCGCGCCAGTAGTCCAGCAGCGTGTTCTTAAGGATCATGCCGTTGGGCAGGAAGAACGGGAAGCCGGGAGCCTCGTCGCGCATCATAAAGAGGTCCATCTCGCGGCCGATCTTGCGGTGGTCGCGCTTCTTGGCCTCCTCCAGCATGTGCATGTGCTCGTCGAGCTCTTCCTTGGTGGCGAAAGCGACGCCGTTGATGCGGGTGAGCATCTTGTTGTCCTTGTCGCCCTTCCAGTAAGCGCCCGAGACGCCGGTGAGCTTAAAGGCCTTAAGGGCCTTGGTGTAGCAGATGTGGGGGCCGACGCACATGTCGATGTAGTCGCCCTGCTGGTAGAAGGTGATGCGGGCGTCGTCGTCCAGGTCGCCGATGTGCTCGACCTTGTACTTCTCGCCGCGCTCCTCCATAAGGGCGATGGCCTCGGCGCGGGGCTTCTCGTACACGGAGAATTTGAGGTTCTCCTTGACGATCTTTTTCATCTCGGCCTCGATCGCGGGGAAGTCGTCTTCGCTGATCTTGACGCCCTCGGGCAGGTCGACGTCGTAATAGAAGCCGTTGTCGGTCGCGGGACCGTAGGCAAAGTCGGCCTGGGGGTACAGGCGCTTGATGGCCTGCGCCATGATGTGCGCGGCAGAGTGGCGGATGACGTGCGTGACCTCGTCCTGCGGGAGCTCGGCCACCGAACCGTCATTGTAGAGTGCCTTCATGAGTATGTTTTCTCCTCTCGGATGCCTGGTGCAAGTGCGTGCGATGCGCTCGGCGTTTTTGACTTGCATCATTATAGGCAGGTTGCCTTGGTATACAAGCGCCCGCCGCACCTTAATGGCACGGCGGGCGATTTTCTACGCATGCTTCATCGTGTGGGGCGCGGGGTGTGGGGCGCGCGCGGCTTGCGTGTGGCGCGAGGTGCCCGTGGCTTGCGGCCGGCCCGGCGATGGATGCGTTACTGGATGCGAGTTCGGCAGTAGGGGCAGACCTTCCAGTGCGCATCGAGCGGGCGATGGCAGCTGGGGCACACGTTGCGAACCTGGGTGTCGCACACCGGGCACACGACAAAGTCCTTCTCGATAGGCGCGCCGCACTGCGGGCAGGTGCCGTACTGGGCAAGCTGGCGCTCGCGCAGGGCCATGTCCAGCTCCTGCTCCTCGCGGTCGGCAGCGTAGGAGTGCGGGCGAAGGACCAGGTAGGCGATGAGGCCCACAAACGGGATGAGGGCGATAACGCCCCATGCCACGTAGGCGCTGGCGCCGCGGCGGCGAGCGTCGATGAACACATAGACGACCGACAGCACGTACAGGGCGATGATAAAGCCCACGAAGGCATAGATGACGCCCATAAGCTGCGGCGACATGAGCTCGTTGATGTATTTGGACATTGGGGTGTACCTTTCGGAATAATTACAGTCCGGTCAAGTTTACCACGGGGTTTGTTTATATGGGACCACGGCTGGGTATGGGGCTGGCGCGGACACAAACATCTCAATCTGTAACAGGTGGGAGCGGAATCCGGGTCTAGGTGTTACAGATCGAGACGAACGGAAGGGGCGCCAGACTAACGTCTCAATCTGTAACATCTGGAACCCAAATCCTCGTCTAACTGTTACAGATCGAGGCGAACGGTTTCCATAGTTGTCGGCAGACGAGGTTGTCGACGTTACCGGGTCTCGCCTCGTCTGCCGTTGGCGGGTGTTGCGGAGCTGTTCGCCGCATTGACGCCGCTCTGGGGACGCGCAGACCGTAGGATAGTCTTATTGACAGCCTGTCAACTCGTCTGGGAGGCACTGTGACAGAAACGTTTGATATCGCGATTGTCGGCGCGGGCATCACCGGATGCGCCATCGCGCGGCAGCTCGCGCGCTATGACCTGTCCATTTGCGTGGTCGAGGCGGCTAACGATATTGCGCTGGGCGCGTCCAAGGCCAACGGAGGCCTGGTGCACGCCGGCTACGATCCGGCGCCGGGCACCGTAAAGGCGCAGGTCAATGCCCGCGGTTGCGAGCTATATGGCACGTGGGCCCAGGAGCTCGGCTTTTTGTTCCGCCGCACCGGGTCGATGGTGCTGGGCTTCAACGATGAAGACCGCGCGCACCTGGAGAAGCTGCGCCAGAATGGCATTGCCAACGGCGTGCCCGAGCTGTCGATTATCGGCCCCGAGCGCATCCACGAGTTGGAGCCGCGCGCGAGTGCCGAGGCAACGTGTGCGCTGTGGTGCCCCTCGACCGGATTTGTCGATCCGTTTGAAGTGGCCATCGCCGCGCTCGAGAACGCCGTCGCCAACGGCGTGACATTTATGCGCTCCGCACCCGTGGAGGCGATTGAAGTTGCGGGCTCGGGCGACGACGCGCGCTTTACGCTGGCGACGCCCGCTGGCAACGTGCGCTGCCGTTACCTGATCAACGCCGCGGGCAACGGCGCCGCCGACATCTCGCATATGGCGGGCGCCGAGGAGTTCCAGATGGTCTGGCGTCAGGGCAACATCGTGGTGCTGGACAAGGAGCCGCGCACGCTCATGCCGCTCTACCCCGTGCCGACGCCGGTGTCGAAGGGCGTTATCGTGACGGGCACCGTGCACGGCAACACCGTGATCACCGCGACGGCCGCCGTGCGCGAGCCGGGCGACACGCAGACCTATGCGAGCGATGTGAACGCGCTGCTGAGCGGCGCGCGCAAGCTGGTGCCCGATCTGGATACGCGCCGCGTGGTGCGCGCGTTTGCCGGCGGGCGTCCGGTCATAAAGGGGACGAACGACTTTTTTATTGGGCAGTCGGCCGTGGTGCCGGGGCTATTCCAGGCGGCGGGCATTCAGTCGCCGGGCGTGGCGAGCGCACCGGCCATTGCCGAGCGCATGGAACAGGTCCTGCGCGATGCCGGCGTGGACCTGCGCGAACGTGCCGATTGGGACCCGATCCGACGCGCGCCGGACGACTTTGACCGCGCGCCGCTTGCGCGCAAGGAAGAGCTCATTGAGTCCGATCCCGCGTGGGGGCAGATTGTCTGCCGCTGCGAGACGGTGCCCGAGGCCGAGATTGTGGCCGCGATTCGACGCCGCCCGGGCGCGGTTTCGGTCGAGGGCGTCAAGCGCCGCTGCCGCGCCGGCATGGGCCGCTGCCAGAGCGGCTTTTGCCAGAGCCGCGTGGTGGCGATTCTAGCCCGCGAGCTGGGCTGCGACCCCAGCGAGGTGCTGCTGGAGGACACTGGCTCGTGGCTGGTTGAGGGACCGCTGAAGGGGGTGCGCTAGGATGGCAACGCTTGATATGCGCGACGAACGCGCAGAGGCAGGAGCCGTAGCGTCGGTGTCGACGCAGGCATTCGACGTGGTCGTTATCGGCGGCGGGCCCGCCGGCATGGCGGCCGCGCTTTCGGCGCATAAGGCCGGCGCGCGCGTGGCCATCGTGGAGCGCGAGCAGCACTTAGGCGGCATCCTGCGCCAGTGCATCCACCCCGGCTTTGGCCTTTCGCACTTTAAGCAGGAGCTCACTGGCCCCGAGTACGCACAGCGCTTTATCGACCAGGTGCGCGCGATCGGCATCGCGCTGTTCTTGAATAGCATGGTGCTTGGGATTGATAACGGCAAGAGCACGGAAGCGGACTCGGGCACGGGTGGCTCGGGGAGCGATGCCTCGGTTCACACCGTCACGCTCATGAGCCCCGCCGGTATGCTGCAGCTCACCGGGCGTGCCGTTGTCCTTGCCATGGGTTGTCGCGAGCGCACGCGCAGCGAGATCAAGATTCCCGGCAGCCGACCCGCCGGCGTGTTTACGGCCGGCCTGGCGCAGCGATACATCAATATCGAGAACCTCAAACCCGGCTCGCGCGCCGTCATTTTGGGCTCGGGTGACATCGGGCTCATCATGGCACGCCGCTGCACGCTCGAGGGGATTTCCGTCGAGGGCGTGTACGAGCTTATGCCGTACGCCAACGGTCTGCGCCGCAATGTTAAGAACTGCCTGGACGACTTTGGCATTCCGCTGCACCTGTCCACCACCGTCACGCGCGTGATCGGGCACGACCGCGTGGAAGCCGTCGAGGTGAGCCAGGTCGACGAGCGCCTAGCGCCCATTCCGGGGACCGAGCGCGTTGTTCCGTGTGACACACTGCTGCTTTCGGTGGGATTGATTCCCGAGAACGAGCTTTCGGTTGCCGCGGGTGTAGAGCTTGACCCGCGCACGCGAGGCGCCGTGGTGGACCAGAGCCTGCAGACGGGCGTACCAGGCATCTTTGCCTGCGGCAACGTGCTGCACGTGCACGACCTGGCCGACAACGTGACGACCGAGTCCGAGCGCGCTGGCGCAGCTGCGGCGGCGTGGGCGTTGGGCGGCGCCGAGGCGTGCGCTGCGGGCACGGGCTGCGAGCTCACGGTCTCCCCTGCCGGCATTGCGGGCTACGCGCTGCCGGGACGCATTACGGCTGTGGCGCTCACCAAGCTCAACTTCCGCGTACGCCGACCGGTCGATACCGCTCGAGTACGCATCTTGGCCAACGGCGAAGAAGTGTTTGCGGGCAAAGTCCGCGCGTTTAAACCGAGCGTCATGGAAAGCTTCCCGCTGCCGGCAAAGGTCATCAAACAAGCGCTCGACCTGGGTGCCAGCGAGATCGTCCTATCCGTCGATCCCATCGAGGAGGCATAAACTATGAGCGATAACGTGACCGAAACGCTGCAGTTCAACTGCACGACATGCCCATCCGAGTGCCTCCTAACCGTAGAGGTTGAGCGCGACGCCAATGGCGCTGTGGTGGAAGTTCGCTCCGTGACCGGCAACAACTGCCCGCGCGGTGATACGTTCGCACATCAGGAGCTAACCTGCCCCATGCGCGTGCTCACGACGACCGTGGCCGTCTCCGGCGGCGACGAAGCCCTGCTCCCCGTGCGCACGGCCGAAGCCATCCCGCTGGCACTCCACGCCCAAGCCATGGACCTCATCCGCGGCGTTGTCGTCGAGGCCCCCATCCGCATGGGCGACGTCGTGCTAGAGAACCTCCTAGACACCAACATCAACCTAATCGCCAGCATGGACATCGAGTAGCTAATTTGGGACGGGGCTCTTTTAGCTACCCCGCCATCCACCCCGCCCCTCCTCAATTGCGGTGAAATAGTTCCTGATTTCCGCCAAAACCCCGGCATCCAGGAACTATTCCACCGCAACTATCCTTGGAATCGGAATTTAGATTGTGCCTACTTTAGTGCCATTTCAAAACTATGCCGGATTACGGGGCTAATTCGGAGACCCCCATCCATACAGACATTTTTCGATATTTGATAAGCCGTCTACCTGCGGTTTTAATCTCGCGATTTTTCCCATGATCAAGTAATACAGGTCCAGCCCCGTAATCCACCATACTTTTGAAACCAGCCCATTTGGAATGGGCCTCTTTTGACATCTTTTACTGCTTGATAGGCTGGTCATGCCAAGGAGTGTCCCGAAGTGCCGGCATAAAAGGAACGTCCCTAACTGCCGGGCTAAAGGAACGTCCCTATGTGCCGGGCTTGGGATACCATGGTGGCAGCCTAGCGAAAGGATGTTTCATGGCACATGTCGATGACCAGCGCGTGGCGCGCGTGCTCGATGCGCTCGAGGCTCAGCACCCCAGTGCTCAGCTGCTCGTGAATGACCCGTGGTCGATCTATTACCTAACCGGCTTTTATGCCGATATGTTCGAGCGTTTTTGCGGCGTGCTGCTCGCGCGCGGTGCCGAGCCGGTGATCCTAGTCAACGCCCTGCACCAGCTGCCAGAGTATGACAATGCCCGCGTTGCCTACCACACCGATACCGATATCGTGACCGACGCCATCGCGAGTGAGATCGACCCGACCAAACCGCTCGGCATCGATACCGTTATGCGCTCCGGCTTTTTGATGCCGCTCATGGAGCGCCATGCTGCAAGCGAGTTTTTCCTGGGTGACTTTGCCGTCACCGCTGCACGCACCTACAAGGATGCCGCCGAGCAGGAGCTCATGCGCGTGTCCTCGGCCGCCAACGACGCCGTGATGGCCGATGCCATCAAGCTCGTCCACGAGGGTGTAACGGAGCGCGAGATTGCCGACCAGATGCTCAGTCTGTATCGCAAGCACGGCTGCGAGGGCTTTAGCTTTCCGCCCATCGTGAGCTTTGGCGCCAACGCCGGCGACCCGCATCACGAGCCCGACGATACCGAGCTTAAACGCGGCGACGCGGTGCTGTTCGACATTGGCGGACGCCATCGCAACTACTGCTCGGACATGACGCGCACGTTCTTTTGGGGCGAGCCGGACGAGGAGACGGCGCGCATCTACGATATCGTGCGCCGCGCCAACGAGGCCGCCGAGGCGCTCATCGCACCGGGCGTGCGCATGTGCGACCTGGACCGTGCCGCGCGCGACGTGATTGAGGACGCGGGCTACGGCGAATACTTTACGCATCGCCTGGGTCACTCGATCGGCCTTCAGGACCACGAGCCGGGCGACGTCTCGCTCGTCAACGAGCAGGTCGTAGAGCCGGGCATGGCGTTCTCCATCGAACCGGGCATCTACCTCCCCGGCCGCACCGGCGTCCGCATCGAGGACCTAGCCCTGGTGACCGAGAACGGCGTCGAGATTCTCAACGCCTACCCCCACGACGCCATGCGCCTGGACTAGGCTCATCCCCAACTGAAGAGGAAACTTGGGTAGCTAATTTGGGACGGGGCTTTTTTAGCTGCCCTATGTCAAATGTGGTTTCCTGCTTCGAAGACTCCGGGTAGGGTAGCTAAAAAAGCCCCGTCCCAAATTAGCTACCCTCCAGGATGGGTTAACGGAGCAGACCGGCTACTTCGCCGGCTAGGGTGATGGTGCCGGCGGCTACGAAGGGCTCGCCCGCGGCATCGAAGGCAGCGAGGGCCTCGGGCACGCTGGGGTACACGCCTGCGAGCTTATCGGCATCAACGAGGGCGGCAAGCTCCTCCGCCGGCAGGGCGCGATCGGAATCGGTCTGGGTCACGACCACGCGGGGGAATGCCGGAACCAGAACGTCAACGATGCCCGCCACGTCCTTATCGGCCAGCGCGGCACACAGCAGCGTGGGGCGATTCTCCACGCACGGATCGATCTCGTCCAGCGCGCTCACAAAGTTCTCGCAGCTCTGAGGGTTATGGCAGGCGTCGATCAGCTTGAGTGGATCGGTCCCCAGCACGTCAAAACGACCCGGCGTGGGGCAACCCATAAGCGATGCATCCAACGCATCGTGATCGAGCTCGCGGCCCAGATACCCCTCGCAAAGCATAATCGCGCACGCGGCATTCTGCGGCTGATAGGCCGGCTTGACCATGCTCGACGTATAGATGGCACGCGGCGTAGTACAGCTAAACTCCACGGTATCGCCTACATGCGCCGGTACCTTGGTCGTGGAATGGCTCACCACCAGCGGCACCACACCGCACTCGCGGCAGCGCGTATCCATTACGCGCTGAACGCTCGGCTCATGCGTGCCCTCGCCCAAAACAACCAATCGCCCAGGCTTAATAACCGCAGCCTTCTCCCCCGCAATGGCCTCGAGCGTATCGCCCAAAATACGTGTGTGATCGAGCCCAATACCCGTAATGGCGACGGCCACGGGATCAGTCGCACTCGTAGCATCCCAGCGTCCGCCCATGCCAACCTCAAGCACGGCAACATCCACGCGAGCCTCGGCAAACACCACAAGTGCAGCAGCCGTCAAAAGGTCAAACGGCGTGATGGTATAGGCGCGCTCCCCCGCCGCCACACGACGGGCATTCACTCGATGCCCCGCCTCAACAGCGGCCGAAACGCCACGGGCGAATGCCTCATCGCTCACGACGCATCCATCGACTTCCATGCGCTCGGGATAGCGCACCAGCTGTGGCGACGTATACAGCGCGGTCTTGAGCCCCTCACAACGAAGAATGGCAGCCGAAAAACGCGTAGTCGAAGTCTTGCCATTGGTACCGGCAACCTGAATGCAATCAAAGTACTCGTCCGGATGCCCCAGCTCATCGAGCATATCGACAACCGTCTCGAGCAGAGGCCCAGCATCCCCAGAAATCCGCCCCGTATCAGCAGCCAGCCCAACAGCCTCATCAAACGAAAGCAAATCAAACTCAAAAGGAACGGTATACAAGCCAGAACGCTTAGGCATTTTTAGAACCGCCATTCATAGAAAAAAACAGTATAGGTTGAGGATAGTCAGCGAAAACGCCTCTGATGAGCCAAGGTGCCGTGAAACAAGGGCGCATAGGGCTTATGCCCATGCGCCCGAAGTTGAACGGCAGATTGGCCATCAGAGGCGTTTGCAGCGTCGAGTCAGCCGCCGTTCGTTAGAACGGCGGAATAGGTGTCCGCAGCGGAGAGCAAAGCATCGGGACGCGCCCCTCAGTAAGCCCTACGAGAAGTCAGCAACCTGAGCAGTCAGCGCCGCCAGGATCTCCTTGAGCTCAGCTGCACGGTCCCTCTTCTTCTGGACCACTGCGGGCGCGGCCTTGGCCACAAAGCCCTCGTTGGCGAGCGTCTTCTCGCAGCCGGCGAGCTCCTTCTGAGCCGCGGCGATCTCCTTTTCCAGGCGCGCCTTCTCGGCCGAAAGGTCGACCTTGCCCTCGAGCACCACAAAGACCTCGACGCCGCTATCGACCACGGCGATGCTCGCGGCCGGCTTCTCAACGTCGGTACCCATGACCAGCGAGGTGGTGTTGGCCAGCGGCTCGATGGTCGAGCGCAGGCTCTCGAGCTTCTCGATATCCTCGGCACCGGCGCGCACGACCACGTCGAGCTCGGCCTTGGGGCTCAAGCGATAACGCGAACGGGTGGCGCGGGCGGCGGAAACGACGGTACGGCACAGCTCAAACGCGCGCTCGGCAGGCTCGTCGACGTACTTGGCGTAGTCGGCGGGCTCCGGCCACTTGGCGATCATGAGCGCCTCGGCGCGGTCCACGTTGCCCTCGGCGTCCAGATCGAGCACGCTCGCCGGCATGTTGTCCCAGATCTCCTCGGTAACAAACGGCATGAGCGGGTGCATCAGGCGAATGGAGGTGTCGAGCACAAAGATTAGGTTGCGCTGCGCCTGCAGACGGCCCTCGCCCTTCAGGCGGGCTTTGGTGACCTCGACGTACCAGTCGCAGACCTCGTTCCAGAAGAACTGCTGCACGCCGCGGGCCATGTCGCCAAAGGTGTAGTTCTCGATGCCCTCGGTGACCATCTTCACGGCCTTGGCCAGACGGCTGAACATCCAGGCGTCGGCCGGCGTCTCCACGACGGGCTCGCCGGGCGTGTAGCCCTCCATGTTCATGAGCAGGAAGCGGCTGGCATTCCAGATCTTTGTCACAAACGACTTGGCCTGCTCGGTACGCGGGCTGTCGATGAGCTGCTTGGTCTTCTTGTCGATGTTCGCGTCGAACTTGACGTCCTGGTTGTTGGTGCACAGCGTCAGCAGGTTGTAACGCATGGCGTCGGCGCCGTACATGCCAATGAGGTCCATGGGGTCAACGCCGTTGCCCTTGGACTTGGACATGCGGCTGCCGTCCTTGGCAAGAATCGTCGGGTAGATGACGACGTCCTTAAACGGCACCTCGTCCAGGAAGTACAGTGAGCTCATGACCATGCGGGCAACCCACAGCGCGATGATGTCGCGTGCAGTGACGAGCGCCGTCGTGGGGTGATGGCCCTCGAGCAGCTCCGGCTTTTGCGGCCAGCCCTGCGTGGCGAAGGTCCACAGCTGCGAGCTGAACCAGGTGTCCAGCACGTTCTCGTCCTGACGCACGTGATGGCCGCCGCACTTGGGGCACACATCGGTGTCCTCGGTGAGGGCGTCCTCCCAGCCGCAGTCCTCGCAGTAGAACACGGGGATGCGGTGGCCCCACCACAGCTGGCGGCTGATGCACCAGTCCTTGAGGTTCTCCATCCAGGTAGTGTAGGTCTGCGTCCAGCGCGCGGGGTGGAAGGTGACCTTGCCGGAGTTGACGGCGTCGAGCGCCGGTCCCTTGAGCTTGTCGACGGCCACGAACCACTGCTCGGACAGCCACGGCTCCAGGGCGGAGTCGCAACGGTAGCAGTGCATGACGGAGTGATCGTGCTCGTCGACGTGGTCGAGCAGGCCGTGCTCGTCGAACCACTTGATGACGGCCTCGCGGCACTCGTCGCGGTTCATGCCGGTGAACTCGCCGTAGCCCTCGACGACCACCGCGTGCTCGTCGAAGATATTGATCTGCGGCAGGTCGTGGGCCTGACCCATGGCGTAGTCGTTGGGGTCGTGGGCCGGGGTGACCTTGACAAAGCCGGAGCCAAAGTTGGCGTCGACGTGCCAATCCTCAAAGATGGGGATCTCGCGGTCGACGATGGGGAGCTTGACGGTCTTGCCCACAAAGGCGGCCTTCTCGGGGTCCTTCGGGGAGACGGCAACGCCCGTGTCGCCGAGCATGGTCTCGGGGCGCGTGGTGGCGACGACGATGTAGTCCCGGCCGTTGACCGGCTCGGTCAGCGGGTAGCGCAGGTGCCACAGGTGGCCCTTCTCGTCCTTGTACTCGGCCTCGTCGTCCGAAATAGCGGTGGTGCAGTTGGGGCACCAGTTGACGATGCGCTTGCCGCGGTAGATCAGGCCGTCGTGGTACCAGTCGCAGAACACCTTGCGCACGGCCTGGGCGTAGTCTTCGTCCATGGTAAAGCGCTCGTTGTCGAAGTCGACGGAGCAACCCATGCGCTTGATCTGCTCGACGATGATGCCGCCGTACTCGTGGGTCCAGTCCCAGCAGGCGTCGACAAACTTGTCGCGGCCAATCTCCAGGCGGCTAATGCCCTCGCTCTTGAGCTTTTTGTCAACCTTGGTCTGCGTGGCGATACCGGCGTGGTCGGTACCCAGCACCCAGCGCGTGGACTTGCCGCGCATGCGGGCCATACGGATGATGGCGTCCTGGATGGAGTCGTCGGTAGCGTGGCCCATGTGGAGCTTGCCGGTCACGTTGGGAGGCGGAATGGTGACGGTACAGTCGCCCACGCCCTCGCGGCGCTTGTAGTAGCCGCCGTCGAGCCACTTCTGCAGGATCGCCGGCTCGTTGGTCGACGGATCGTAGTTCTTGGGCATCTCTTCCATATATCTCTCCCTGTCCCGCCGGGGAGGAATGTAGGCCCGATTTTCGTTCGGTCAGGTCCTGGGCTCGCTCGAAGACCACATTAAGTGGTCTTCGGCTCGTGCGGAATCTACGAAAAACGGGCCTACATTCCTCCCCTTAGGTATCGATTACTTCAGTCTGAATTGACTTCGCTTTGGCTTAAACAAACACACAGAATAGCACAGGTAGTTGGGGTTATTGCGTATATATAAAATAGCCTCCGACCGCGGGTGGTCGGAGGCTATTTGCAAGCACGTATTTGGCTGGTTTAGCCGTAGATGCGCTGGGGTTGCTCTTCGCCCTTTACGGAGGCTTCGGTCACGACGACCTTGGTAACGCCCTCCTCACTGGGGAGGTCGAACATCGTCTGCTGCAGCACGTCCTCGCAGATGGAGCGCAGGCCGCGGGCGCCGGTCTTGCGGGCAAGTGCCATGCGGGCGATCTCGTGCAGGGCCGCGTCCTCAAACTCAAGCTCAACGTCCTCGAGCTGGAACATCTTGCGGTACTGGCGCACCACGGCGTTCTTGGGCTCGGTCAGGATCGACACCAGGTCGTCCTCGTCGAGCGCCTGCGTCTGGGTGACGACCGGCGTGCGTCCCACAAACTCGGGGATCATGCCAAAGGCGTTGAGGTCCTGCGGGAGCACCTGACGCAGCAGGTCGTTCTCGTCGACCGAGGTGGGGCCGGCAATCTCGGAGTTAAAGCCCACACCCTTGTTGCCAACACGGTCGGCGATGATCTTATCCAGGCCCACAAAGGCACCGCCGCAGATAAACAGGATGTTGGTCGTGTCGATCTGCAACAGCTCCTGCTGGGGATGCTTGCGGCCGCCGGTGGGCGGAACGCTTGCCACCGTGCCCTCAAGAATCTTAAGCAGTGCCTGCTGAACGCCCTCGCCCGAAACATCGCGGGTGATGGACAGGTTCTCGGCCTTGCGGGCGATCTTGTCGATCTCGTCCACATAGATGATGCCCACCTGTGCGCGCTCGATATCGCCATCGGCGGCGTTGATGAGCTTGAGCAGGATGTTCTCCACGTCCTCGCCCACATAGCCGGCCTCGGTGAGCGCGGTGGCGTCGGCGATGGCAAACGGCACCTCGAGAATACGCGCGAGCGTCTGGGCAAGCAGGGTCTTACCGGTACCGGTGGGACCGAGCAGCAAAATGTTGGACTTGGCGAGCTCCACCTCGTCCATATCGTCGTCGAGCTGCGCGTTCGAGCCGTCGTCATAGGCCGAAAGCGCAGCGCCGCCCTCAATCACGCGGCGGTAGTGGTTGTACACGGCAACCGACATGGCGCGCTTGGCATCTTCCTGGCCCATGACATAGGCCGAAAGCTCGGCATAGATCTCGTGCGGCGTCGGCACGTGCGTAATGACCTGACGCATATCGTCCTCGAGCTCAAAGCCCTCGGCCTCGGTATCCACAGCGGGCTGAGATGCGGCCTGGCCGTGGTCGTTGAGAAAGCCCGGCAGCTTGCCGTTGCGGGCGGCGTCCATAAAGTCCGAAGCCAGCGACTCCTCCAAAATCTCGGAGCAGGCGGCAACGCACTCGTCGCAGATAAAGATGTTGGTCGGACCCTTAACAAGGCGGCGAACCTGACCCTGCTCTTTTCCGCAGAAGGAGCAGCGGATGGGGTTTCCGTTCTCGTCGAAGTTATCCTGCATGTTACCCGCCATCCTAGGCGTCCTTCGCGGCCAAGTCGCGAGAGGTGACGATACGGTCGACCAGACCGTAGTCGAGGGCCTCGGCAGCGGTCAGGTAGTTGTCGCGCTCGGTATCGGCCTGGACCTTCTCGATGGGCTGGCCCGAGGCGTCGGACAGGATCTGGTTGAGCTCGCGACGGGTCTTCTTGATCTCCTCGGCAACGATCTCAATCTCGGTCTGCTGGCCCTGGGCGCCACCGCTGGGCTGGTGAATCATGACCTTGGAGTGCGGCAAGCAGAAGCGCTTGCCCTTGGCGCCGGCCGAAAGCAGCACGGCGGCCATGGACGCGGCCATGCCCACGCAGATGGTGGAGACCTGCGGCTTAATAAAGTTCATGGTGTCCAGAATCGCCAGGCCGGAGTATACCTCGCCACCGGGCGAATTGATGTAGAGCGAGATATCCTTCTCGGCATCCTGGCTCTCAAGATGCAGCAGCTGGGCAACGACCAGGTTGGCACTGACAGAGTTGATCTCCTCGCCCAAGAAGATGATGCGGTCGTTGAGCAGGCGCGAATAGATATCGTAGCTGCGCTCGCCGCGCGGCGTCTGCTCGATAACGTATGGCACGAGGGCGGAATCGAACTTAGCGATCATACGCATCTCCATTTCTCTCTTGCGGACCAAATTGGTTCTAGATAAACGTACGGTGCCCGCATGCTATGCATTGGCTGGCACCGTACGAAGCAACCGGATAACCGGCTTATAACTTTACCCCATCACGGGCACACGCATGCGCTCGCGGACAAGGTGGCGAGAATTACTCGGCGTCCTTGGCGGTCTCGTCGACCTCGGTCACCTTGGCGTTCTCGACCAGGTGATCGACGGCCTTGGAGCGACGGATGGACTCGCGGACGGCGGGCATGCGGCCATCGGCGATGAACTCGGCCTTGGAAGCCTCGACGTCCTTGACGCCAGCCTTCTCGAACTCGGCGTTGATGTCGTCCTCGGTGACCTCGATCTTGAGCTCACGGGCGAGGGCGTCGAGCGCCAGGGACTCACGGGCAACGTCGTTGGCCTGCTTGTGCAGGTCGCCGATGAACTGCTCCATGGTCAGACCGGAAGCGGGCAGCCAGGTGTCCAGGGTCATGCCGCGGGCAGCAAGGTTGGACAGGAAGTTCTGGCCAAGCTCCTCAAAGACGGATTGCTCGTAGTCGGCGTCCATCTCCTCGAGCTGCAGACGCTCGGCGAGAGCGGAGACGCAACGGTTCTCCTTCTCGGCCGGGAGGCGGGAAGCCTTGTCCTGCTCGATCTCGAGCTTGATGGCGTCGCGCATGGCCTCGATGCTGTCGAAGCCAAAGTCGGACTTGACGAGCTCGTCGGTGAGCTCGGGGGTGTTGCGGACCTTGATGCCCTTGACGGTGACCTCGACGGTGTGGGTCTCGGCCTCCTCGCCCTCCTCGACCTCGTCGGTCCAGGTGACGGTCTTGACGTCGTCAACGTTAGCGCCGATCAGGGCCTCGTTGAACTCCTTGGGGTTGCTGTCGCTACCGGCGATGAGCATACGGCCCTCGGCGGCGAAGTTATCAGCGTTCTCGACGGCCTTGAGGTCGACGGTCACATAGTCGTCAGCCTCGACGGCGCGGCCCTCGACGTCCTCGAAGGTGGCGCGGTAGTTGAGGAGCATCTCGACCTGGTTGTTGATCTCGGACTCGGTGACCTCCGCGGGAGGCATCTCGATCTCGACGGCATCGAAGGAGGAGAGCTCAGCGGCAGGACGCAGGGAGAACTCGACAGTGTAGGTGTAGTCCTCGTGATCCTTGGCGAGGTCGAGCTCCTTGTAGTCACCGTTCTTGGTGGGGACGATGTCCAGCTCGTTGAGGACGGCGGGCTCGTTGGCGGCGATCAAGTCGTTAGTGGCCTGAGCGAGGGTAGCCTCGGCGCCAAGAGCGGAGTCGATAACCGGACGGGGAGCCTTGCCGGCACGGAAGCCCGGGAAGCGGTACTTCTTGGCGGTGTCCTTGTAGGCCTTCTTGATCGCGGCGTCGACGTCGGCGGCCGGGATGGTGACCGTAGCGGTGAGCTTGGCGTCCTTGACGTCAGAAGCGGTGATGTTCAACACGTTCCTCCTCATACTGCCCAGCTTATCTGAGGTGCTGGTACCTTTTATGCAACAAAGAGTCGCGACGGCGGGAGCCGACGCAAGTGCGTTGGTGCGGGCGAAAGGACTCGAACCTTCACGGGAATCCCACCAGAACCTAAATCTGGCGCGTCTACCAATTCCGCCACGCCCGCATGAGCGCACAGACTAGGAATGATAGCAGATACGAGCGGCAAGCGCACGCACACGTTTTTGGCTCACGACCTCACCACGAGTTGCCGATGGCTCAGGGTAGCTAATTTGGGACGGGGCTTTTTTATCTACCCCACCAAGGCATTCGAGCTCGGGGCCGAATTCGAAGTGTGGGTAGCTAAAGCGTACGGCCTCGTAGCTCGCGCGGTAGTCGTGTTTGACAACCACGATGTGCTCGATCACGTCGCGCACGTAACCCATGTCCACGAACTCGGCGAGCAGCACGCGGCCGGCACCCGTCAGCTCTACATAGGAATCGAGCGCGAGGAAGGCGGAGAGCACGTCCGAGAAGCCAAAGCGGCCGTAGATGCTGCCACCCACCGTGGCGGTATTGCGCAGCTGCACGCCCACGATGTCGTGGACGGCAAACTCAAACACATTGTTGACGAGCGCGTTGAGCTCGGCATGGCGCTCGAGCTGGCGCAGGGTGCACATGGCGCCGATGCGAAACTCGGTCTCGGTCTCCTCGATCTGATCGAGTCCGCAGGCCGAAAGGTCAATCGCCGTCGCCACGCGACGCGATCCCAGGCGCATCCAGATGCCGCCGCCCACAATCTTGTTGTTGCGGTTTTACTGCAAGAGCTCATAGGCTTCGGCCGCGTTTCCAACACGGACGTAGGTACCGAACTTGAGCAAGTTCTCCCCCATCTCTTTACTTTTCCAGTACCTCTAAGTGTACCAAACGAGGGCGCACGACCCTCGCCACCATAGAAAAAGGCTCCCGGCCGATATGGTCGAGAGCCTTAGGTGCATCAGCTGGTGCTGAACGGAGCTATGTTGAGCTGGATTTAGCAGACGCCCTGAGCGAGCATGGCGTCGGCGACCTTCAGGAAGCCGGCGATGTTGGCGCCCATGACAAAGTTGCCCTCCTGGCCATACTCCTTGGCGGTGTCGTCCACGTTGTGGAACATGCCGCGCATGAGCTGCTCGAGCTTACCGTCGACCTCCTCGAAGGTCCAGGACAGGTGCTCGGCGTTTTGGCTCATCTCCAGGCCGGACACGAGCACGCCACCGGCGTTGGCAGCCTTACCAGGCATAAAGGCGACGCCGTTCTCCTGGAAGTAGGTCGTGGCCTCGATGGTCGTGGGCATGTTTGCGCCCTCGCCGACTACCTTGCAGCCGTTGGCGACGAGCGCCTGGGCGTCCTCGAGCAGCAGCGTGTTCTCGCGAGCACAGGGCAGCGCGATGTCGCAGGGCAGCTGCCACACGCCGCGGCCGTCGCCCTCGTGCCACACGGCGTTGGGCTTCTCGTCAACATACATGGCGAGCGTGACGCCCTTATCGTGACCGGAACGCTTCTGGTTGTAGACGTGCTCGAGCACGGAGTAGTCGATGCCGTCGGGATCCTCGACCCAGCCGTGAGTATCGGAGCAGGCCAGCACCTTGCCGCCGAGCTGGGAAACCTTCTGGACGGCGTAGATAGCGACGTTGCCGGAGCCGTGAACGACGACGTTCTTGCCCTCGAAGGAGTCGCCGCGGCTCTTGAGGTACTCGTCCACAAAGTAGACCAGGCCGTAGCCGGTGGCCTCGGTACGGGCGAGCGAGCCGCCAAAGGAGAGGCCCTTGCCGGTGAGGACGCCGGTCCACTCGTTGGTCAGGCGCTTGTACTGACCGAACATGTAGGCAACCTCGCGGCCGCCAACGCCCAGGTCGCCGGCGGGAACGTCGGTGTTGGGGCCGATGTGGCGATAGAGCTCGGTCATGAAGGACTGGCAGAAGTGCATGATCTCGTTGTTGGACTTGCCCTTGGGGTCAAAGTCGGAGCCGCCCTTGCCGCCGCCCATGGGAAGGGTGGTCAGGCTGTTCTTGAGGATCTGCTCCAGACCCAGGAACTTGAGCATACCCAGGGTGACCGTCGGGTTAAAGCGCAGGCCGCCCTTGTAGGGTCCAATGGCAGAGTTGAACTCGACGCGGTAACCGCGGTTGACCTGAACCTTGCCCTGGTCGTCGACCCAGGGAACACGGAACATGACGATGCGCTCGGGCTCGACGAGGCGCTCAAGCAGGGCGGCCTCCTCGTACTCGGGGTGGGCGTCGAGCGCCGGCTGGATGGTGCCGAGGATCTCGGTCGCGGCCTGGATGAACTCAGGCTGCTCGGGATAGCGGGCCTTGAGCTCTTCGAGAACTTTCTGCGTGTAGCTCATGCTTCCTCCAATGATGGGAAACGAAAAGTGTCGGTCGCGGCACCCTATGCGCCGCGAGCTTTATCGTGTATGGATAATATCGCACTGTTGCGGCAAAGTTACGAATAAGACCGCGGGCGGATGTTTCATTTTGATTACGATGCAGGTAGATGGGTTTTTGACCGCCTGACGTGCAAATCGCGTGTTTCAAAGCTGTTTCTCGCACGTTTCGAAACCACCACAAAGGGGACAGGCACCTTTGTGGTGGTTTTGGCGCGATGCGTTGGCGGGAACGTATGTGAATCGAACACATCCAAGACGTTTTGCACGCCTCGCAACGGTTTTGAGGACCGCGGGGCCCACCGGGGCCCATCCGTTCCCAAGCGTGGCGGTATTTTACCAAACCGAACAGACCATAACCGAAAAGAGCGATGCGGAGGCCGCTGGCGCAGCGGTCTCAGACCGCCGGCGTCCTTGTCGAGCACTGTAAAGCGCACGGCATCCAGGTGCTCCAAGATGCTAATGGCTCGCTTGCGCGATACGCCCAGGGCTTCGCGCAGCACACTCGTGGTGGCAGCGCCGCTGGCAGCCTCGATAGCCGTCGCAACAACCCCACGCGCATGAGCCTCGGCGGCGGCGGACAAGGCAACGTCACGCTCGACCTTAACGATCGAGCGGTTGAGCGAAAGCTCGCGCAGGGCGCGCGTCATGGTGTCGCGATCGAGCTGAAGCTGCTCGCCCACCTCGGGAAGCGTCGGCGCATTAAGACCCGCCTCGTCCAGCAGGGCAACGATACGCTGGCCGGCCTCGCGTACCACGCGTATCGCCGCAGCAGCGGAATGCGGGTCGATCACCTCGGCACCTTCGACGGTGCACACGCCACGCGCGCTCCCCCGCCGATAGGGCCCGCGCGCGGCGACAGCGCGAAAGCAGAACGCGTCCGCCACCAAGCAGCGAAACTGGCGAATACGACAGAATGACGGCATGATCGCCGGCACGCATCGGCAGCGGCCGTTCCAGGCGCACCTGCACCACGCGCGTCTCGCCGACCGCAATAGGCGATTCGTCGTCCAAAAGCATAATGCGGCCGAGCACCTCGGCCGTGCCCGCCATGACGTGCACGCGCGTACCCGAAGCAAGAACGCCGGATCGCACGCCATCGCGCCCCACATATGTCAGTTGCATCAAAAAGCGCAGCGTCTGGCCCACGCGACCCTCGACGCCGAGCATCTCGCCGCGCTTGAGGCCCGCCACGCCATCGCCCACCAGGTTCAGGGCGACGCGCTGGCCGGGAACCGCGCACTGGGTATCCCCGTGAACCTGCCCCCGCGCACGCGACAGCGCGTTTGCGACGGCAGCGCAACGAGCTCATCGCCAACCGAAACGGGACCGTCGTGCAGCGTACCCGTCACGACGGTCCCGGTGCCGCGGATGCTAAAGCAGCGGTCGATGGGAAGACGGGGCGCGGCGCCCGAGCCCACGGCTGCCTCCAGGTGCTCCGACCAGCACGAGCAAACCGCGTTATCGAGCGCCGTAAGCAGCTCTTCCAGGCCCTCGCCCGTCTTGGAGGACACCGGCACTATCGACGCCCCCGCAAACACGGTCCCGTCCAGAAACGCCTCGACATCGAGATCAAGGTCGGTGTCGTGCAAAAGCGTACGAACGTCAAACAGCACCTGGTCGTGCCGCACGCGCGTCACGACCGGCGTATCGGGCTCCTGAACCAAGGCGCGCTTGAGGCCATCGGCGGATAGGCGCCCATCGACAGGGCAGACGGCAACGCAAAATGTTGGGAGCTCGACAGTCGGCAGCGATCCGCCGCCGGGAGTAGAGGCGCCCTCGACAACCTGCAGCTCCACGACCTTTTCGAACTGAGCCTCGCGAAGCTTGCGCAGCAGACGCGCGGCGTGCTCTTCGCGACCCCCACGGGCACAGGCCGCGACGTCATACTCAAGCGTGCTGTAGCCGCGGGCGACATCGGTCACCGCCTGCACCGCTGCGGGAGCAAGCGGAGCGCGGCCCAGATTGGCGTGAATCACAACGCCCGTCGCGTTGACGGCAGGGCGCAGGGTCGGCAGCGACAGTCGGTGGCACCGCTGCTCGATGGCCAAGGCGAGCTCGCGCTTATTCCTAGCGGGGGTGCCAGAGCGGATCGCCTCGCGCTCGGCATCGAGCTCGGCATCAATCGCCTCGCGCACAATCATGTCGCCCGCATCGCCGGCAGCCTTCATGACCGGCCACTCGGCCAGCAGCTCGTGAGCGGCGGGAATGGAGCGCAGGCGGTCGCGCACCTCGGCAGGCGTGGATTCGCAGTCGCTCATGGAAAGTCTTTCGACATGTTCAATAAAAAGCGGGTCCCCTTTGGCCGTCATCGGCCAAAATGTGACGAGACGTATGCAAAAGGGACAGGTCCATTATGGCAGCTCGCGACAAGACGGCGAAGCGCCTCGTCCAAAACCTGCCAAAATAAACCTGTCCCTTTTTGGTCGGTTATGGGTTGGGTCCTTTAGGCCTCTTTATTGGCGTAAATAAACCAGTAGCCCAGCGCCACGATCAGGGCGCCGCCCACGATATTGCCCAGCGTGGCGACCGAAAGGTTGAGCGCCAGCCCGGCGGCGTTGAGGGCATCGGCGCCGGCGACATCGGCTCCATAGCCGCAGGAATGCATCAAAATGCCCATGGGCAAAAAGTACATGTTGGCAACGCAGTGCTCAAAACCGCAGGCCACAAAGGCAGCGATAGGCAGCAAAATGCCCACGACCTTATCGACCACGGTCTTGCCGGCAGTGCCGATCCATACGGCAAGGCAGACAAAGATGTTGCACAGAATGCCGCGGAAGAAGATGGTAACGGCGTCGATCGTAACCTTACCGGCGGCGACGCTCACCATGGTGTTGGCGACGGCCTCGCCGTTGAGCTTATAAATAGCTGCCATGTAAATCAAAAAGACAACGAACAGGGCGCCGGCAAAGTTGCCGGTCCACACAATAGCCCAAGCCTTGAGCATCTGGACGAGCGTGATCTTTTTGCTCTTAAGCGCGCAGACCATAAGCGAGTTACCGGTAAACAGCTCCGCGCCGCAAATGAGCACGAGCACCAGTCCCAGGCAAAAAGCAAGACCGCCCACGAAGCGCTGGGCGCCCCAGCCAAGCGTGGGATCGCTCAGAAAGACCGTGAAGAACAGGCCGCCGAAGGCGATAAACGCGCCGGCGAACATGGCGAGCAAAAAGGCCTTCGAGACCGGCAGGCTGGCCTTGGCAACACCGGCAGCCTCGGTCTTGGCCTCGATCGCGGCGGGCGCCAGGCAGTCGGGAGTGGGATATTCTGCCTTACTTTGTGCCATGGCAATCACTACTTTCGTACGATGTGGGACAAACATTGGTCATAAACATGTCCCGCGAAGATGGGAAAACAAACGCGAGCCAAATTAGCATATTGGCCTGCGATTATATAGCTTGGAGCGGGCGACGGGAAGTCCAAGGATTTGCTTCGCAAATCCTTGTTTCGCTGCGGGCCTTCGGCCCTTGCGTGCTGCGCTGGAAAATGCTCACGCTTTTTCTCAGCTCCGCACCCTGACGGGTTCGATTCCCGTCGCCCGGCGCGTAAACGAAAACAGCTCTGATTCCCAAAGGAAACCAAAGCCGTTAAAACAATTCTTATGGAGCGGGCGACGGGAATCGAACCCGCGTCATCAGCTTGGAAGGCTGGGGTTCTACCATTGAACTACGCCCGCAAGATATGGTCGGGACGACAGGATTTGAACCTGCGACATCCTGCTCCCAAAGCAGGCGCGCTACCAAACTGCGCCACGTCCCGAAGGTGTTGAGCAGCTAAGGTCTAAACCTTGCGTGTCCCAAAGCGAAGGAAATTATAGGGGAGACTCCCCGCCTGTGCAAGTGACGATACCCTAGCTCCTCGAATGTGCGACAAACCGGCTGTGGAGCAGGCCGATCACAAACGCCACCACGGCAACCGGCGCCCACGCGGCTCCAATGTCTGCCAGCGGCAGCGCATCGAACGGCAGCCACGCGCCCGTAAAGAACGCATCGCGGACCGAGGTGATCACGCTCTGGACCGCGACAACGCCGCCGACCCAGACCCACACCTGCGGATGCGCGTCGCAAAAACCGTGCACCAGACCCATAAGCACCAGCACGATGGCGACGGGGTACAGGGCGTTGAGCATGGGCACCGAGAACAAGAGGATCACGTCGAGACCCACGTTGGAGAGCACGCACGAAAACGCCGCGAACACAAAGGCGAGAACCGCAAAGGGACGGCGCATGGCCTCCTCGGAAGCCTCCGCTCCCCCTTTGACCACATACGTCTCGCAGAAATAGCGCGAACAGCAGCTGATGAGCCCGATGCACACGTTCATGCAAGCGAGGAAGAAGATCGCAAAGACCACGACCGTGCCGGCAAGGCCAAAATGCATGGAGGCAGAGCGAGCGAGGATGGCGGCGCCATTGGTGGCATCGGGCATCACGGTGCTGAGTTGCGTGCCGGCAAGTGCTAGGCCGCAGTAGATGATGGCCATGAGCACACCGGCGATCACGCCGGAGCGCGAAATCTCGAAGGCAACGCGCTTGTCATCGGTAACACCCAGCTCGTGGATAATCTCGGCGATGATGATGCCAAAGGCGAGCGAGGCGAGCAGGTCCATGGTCTGGTAGCCGGTCAAAAAGCCCTGCACGGCAGCGCCGGCATTATAGGGAGCCTGCGACGCGGCAGCGGGACCCAGCGGCGAGACCACGGCGGCACCCACGACCAACACGATAAGGGCAATGAGCGCGGGGCCCGTAATACGGCCGAGCACGCGCGTGATGACGCCGGGACGCAGCGTGAGCGCAAATGCGACGATAAAGAATCCGACGGCGAACACCAGGCGAGCCGTGGCGAGCGAGACGCCCTCGGGCAGCAGCGGCACCAGCATCTCGAAGGCTGTTGAGCTCGTGCGCGGAATGGCCAAGCACGGGCCGATGGCCAGATACACCGCCGCGACAAAGAATTCGCCAAACTTGGGGTGCACGCGGCCGGCAAGCTCGCGGGCCGTGCCAGCAAGCGCGACGGCGATAAATCCCATGACGGGCAGGCCGATGGCGGCGATGAGAAAGCCGAGCATGGCGACCGGCGTGGCAGAACCTGCCTGCAGCGCCAGCAGCGGCGGAATAATGAGGTTGCCGGCGCCAAAGAGCATCGAGAACAGGGCAATGCCGACAGTGAGGACATGGTCGAAGCGCAGGCCGCGGGGAGCGGATGAGGCCATGGGACCACCTTTCGAGTCGAGACAAAAACGGGACGGGCAAAAGACCCGTCCCGCAAGTATATATGCTTTAGCAGACTAAATCGTGCAAAGCTTCAATCTAGCCACCCCTTTTGAGCCGTTACGCGTCCGAGCGACGACGACGCAGCAACTCGAGCGCTATTGCGATAAGCGCAACGGCGCCCGCAGCCACGGCGACTGCCAATGGCGCGTGATCGCCCGTATCGGCGAGCTGCTGAGCGCCCGACTTGGACGAAGCCTTCTGTCCGGGGTTTTCCGCACCATCGCCCCTTGCCTTATCGGCTGCGGAGTCAGCCGAACTACCTGGTTTTGCCGGATCCCCAGAATCCGACTGGTCGGAATCGGGCGTCCCGGGCTTATCCGGGTCCGGGTTGCCGGGCCCCGGCTTCTTCTTCACCGTCAGCGTACCGGGCTCAGCCGTGACATCAAAGTTCGGGTCGGTGACCGTCGCCTCGATCTGGTACTCGCCCGCCGGGGAACTCTCGTCGGTAACGCAGGAGTACTCGACCTTCACGCCCGAGGTATCGACCGCCCTCTCAAGGCTCGAGGTGAACGCGGGGTTCGTCTCTCCCTCGAAGCGCTCGGTGTCGTCAACCTTCACCGTTACTAGATTATGCTTTCGCGCGAATAATGTTTATGATAAATATCTCTCGCCTGATAATTTTATTTTACCAATAACCACGAGACGGCCCGCACTGTCGCTGCATAAAAAGGCGGAGCAGCCCGTAAGGTTACTCCGCCGCAGGCAGTGCGCTTATTTGGCGTGCCCGCCGCCCGCCGTCATCTGGGCCGCATGCTCCAGCTGGTCGCTCACGGCCTCCCAGCTTTCGCGGGCCGCTTTCGTGGATCCCGGAAAGTTGATGACAAGCGTATACCCACGCTGCATGCACACAGCGCGCGAGAGCATGGCGCGGCGCGTCTTGGTCATGGAGTATGCGCGGATCGCCTCGGCAATACCCGGAACGTCGCGGTCGCAGACGGTACGCGTCGCCTCGGGTGTCATGTCGCGCATCGAAAGCCCCGTGCCGCCGCAGGTGAGCACGACATTGGCGTGGCACTCATCGGCGGCTTCCACAATGGCATCACCGATTTCGCTGACGTCGTCGCGCACGACCACATGTGAGGCGACCGTCCATCCCTGCGCCTCGATAAGCTCCTCGAGTGCGGCACCTGCCTCGTCCTGGGCAAGGTCGCGCGTATCCGAGCACGTCACGATCGAAATCTTCAACTCCATAGCATTCCTCCTATAGCACCGTTCCCTCGGGCAGATCGACGCGGACAACATCCACGACATCTCCCGCCTTGAGCTCACACGGCCCTTCGTCAATACGCAGCAGGCAGTTGGCCCGCTGCATCGTGCCGAGTAGCGCCGAATTCTGCGTCTTGGCCTCGGTCACCAGCAGCTCACCGGTCTCGGGGTCGCGCAAAACCGTGGTGCGATCGAAGAAGCGTCGGCCCTGGCGCTTCTTCACGCCGTGCGTCAATATCGCCTGCTGCACGGGACGCGTACCCTCGGCAAAGCCGCGCATCTTGCGGATCGCGGGGCGGGCGAGCATCTCAAAGCCCGCATACGCCGCCGCGGGATTACCCGAAAGCCCCAAAAACGGCTTGCCCCCAAGCAGGCCAAACGTGATGGCCTTGCCGGGACGCATCGAGATGCGATCTTACATGCCACGGCGCGCAACGGCGGCGCCGATTCTTTATGTTTGGTTCAGTATAATCCCCTGCTGCCCGCTCAAGACATGGCCCGCAACGGCAAATACACCTGTCGGCTACGCGCCTCTCGTAACAGATCCGAAACCTGCCAATCGCCTTGAGACTGAGGGCGCCGTCCTATAATGCATGCATCACAACAAAAAAGAGGACGTTATGGCTTTTATCGATAAACGTGAAAATACACTCGACCAGTCTGATGACGCCCGTCAGGACAAAGACGGCAGAACCTTCTCTCCGGCCGACTTGATCATCAGCGGTCGCAACCAGCTCACCCGCTCTGAGCAGCTCTTGGCCGCCGACACTCGCCGCAATGCCCGCAACATGCTCGCGAGCGCCAAGTTGCTCGTGCTCGTCGTCATCGTCTCGCTCGCCATGGGCGTTGCCGCTTGGGCGTTTTTGGCCTCGCTGAATATCGCGACCGACTATCGCGAGCACCATGAGTGGATTTACGCGCTGCTTCCCGTTGTGGGCGTTGCCACCGCATGGGTGTACAAAAACCACGGTCTCGCCGCCAAGCGTGGCAACAACCTGGTCATCGACTCCGCTCTGGGCACACGACTCATCCATGCGCGCATGGCCATCCTCACGTTTGTGTGCTCCACGCTCACGCACCTAACGGGCGGATCGGCCGGTCGCGAGGGAGCCGCAGTGCAGATTGGCGGCACCATCGCCAGCAACATCTCGAGCCTCGCCCACCTCAAAAAGCATGACCACCACGACCTCATGCTCGCCGGCATCTCGTCGGCCTTTGGCGCCGTATTCGGTTCGCCCCTTGCCGGAGCTTTCTTTGGCATGGAGATGTGCTTTATCGGCAAGATCGACTACACCGCGGGCATCTACTGCCTGGTCGCCTCGTTTACCGGCTACTTTACATCACTCGCCCTGGGTACCGAGTACGAAGCGAATGTCATCGCCAGCGTTCCCAACATGACACCACGGACGGTTGCCATCGTTGTTATCAGCGCAATTATCTTCGGCCTGACGGCACGCCTCTTTGCCTGGTCGGTTCGAACCGTCAAGAGCCTGTACGGTCGCTTTATCACCAATTACCTCGTTCGCGCACTTATAGGCGCACTCGTGGTTTTGGCCGCCTATGCCCTCCTCGACGCCTGGGACTACGCCGGCCTTGCCACCTGGCTCTCGGGCGCCGGATTTGCAGGCAACACCACCCTGGCGGACGCAGTCATCAAGTTGGTCGTCACAGCGCTTACCCTGGGCGCGGGCTTCCAAGGCGGCGAGGTCACGCCCCTGTTTGGCATCGGTGCGGCGCTCGGCGGATGGATCGGCTGCCTCGCTGGACTCGACCCGAGCTTTATGGCGGCCCTCGGCATGCTCGGCGTCTTCTGCGCCGGCCTCAACGTGCCCATCACCACCTGCATGATGGCTATCGACCTGTTCCATGGAACGGCCGCAGGCTTCTTTGTCATCGTCTCGTTTATTAGCTATCTCGTCGGCGGACACCGCGGCGTATATGCCGCGCAGCGCATCATCTCACCCAAACGCCGTTCACTTATTGTGGACGAGGGCGGCACGGTGGCGGATGCTATCGAGCGCCACAACGACCTGATAGAGTAGACGTAGTAATCACCGTGCAGCCACAATCGGGCAATTCGACCTGAGCGCGACCGCACCGTCATGCCACACGCCGGGAGTCGCCCCATGCACGCAACTGATTTTGGTCGCACGCTCATCATCGCCAACCCCGCTGCCCAGTCGGGCGCGGCGCGCGAGGTTGCCGAGCGCCTGCAACGCTTTTTGGACATGACGGCGCGCGCGTCCCAGTTTGACTTGGTGCTGACCGAGCGCATGGGGCATGCCAAGGAACTTGCCGCACAGGCCCAGGGCTTCCGCACGGTTATCGCACTCGGCGGCGACGGCGTGATCCACGAGGTTGTCAATGGGCTCATGACGCAGGAAGAGGCCGTCCGTCCCGCCCTTGCCGTCCTGCCCGTGGGCTCCGGCAACGATTTTGCCCAGACGCTCGGAATCGACGATTTCTCCGGTAAGGATTTTGGCGCGCTGCTCACCTGTGAGCTGCAACGTCAGGACATCGGGCGTATTCGCTCATGGAATCCCGCAAGCGGAAGCGGCGAGGCCTCGGTGGAGTACTACGACCAGACGCTCTCGGTCGGCATCGATGCCGCCATCGGCCTGGGCACCACCGAGTTGCGCAAGAAGACCGGCTTGACGGGTGCTCCGCTCTACACTCTCACAGGGCTTGAACAGTTTGGCCTGCGCTATCGTAACTACCCCATGACGGTCACCTTTGACGGCGCCCCCGCCGAGCGCGTGCGGGCGATTATCATGGCAATTCAGCTGGGCCCCACCTATGGCTCGGGCTATCGCATCTGTCCCGATGCCGACCCCTGCGACGGCATACTCGACGTATGCTACGCCTGCGGCCCCGTCCCCCGCGCGGTTGCCCTACCCATGTTCCTTTCGGCCAAGGACGGCCACCACACCAAGTTGCCGCCGGTTCGTATGCGCCGCTGTCGCCATGCCGAGCTCACCTTCGAGCAGCCCGATTACCCCATCCAAGCCGATGGCGAGCCCGTTGTCGCCTCGCGCATCGAGGTCGACGTCCTCGGCGGCGCCCTCCAAGTTTGGCATCCCACCCGCTAGCAAGACCAGTGGAACAAGCGACTACTCGTCCCTGCCCGGCTTGCGTCGGTTGGCCTTTTTAATGGCATTGAAGTGCTTATCGTTGAGCCTGCGCTGGCGAGAGCGCTGGGGCACCTTGGTCTTTACGCGTCGGCGCGGTGGACGCCCGCGGCGCTCAAGCTCGGCGCGCAGCTTGCGCAGGCAGCTCGCGCGATTTTGGAACTGACTACGGCTTTCGCGCGCCGTCACGGTAATCCCTGTGGGCACATGCTTCATGCGCACCGCCGAGTCCGTCGTGTTCACGCCCTGACCGCCCGGACCTGTCGCGCGAAACACCTGCACCTCGCAATCGCGCGCCAACTCCTCAGCCGACATCGCGGCATAGCCCGCATACTCGCGCCATCCCATCTTGTTCTCATCCATATCAACACCTCCCCTCATACAAAAAAATGTGACAAAGGGACAGTCCCTTTGTCACATCGCATACCAATCGCTTGTGTTGCGCGCTTAGGCGAAGGTGATCTCGCCGTTCTCGCAGTCCATATCGGCGATACGGGCCAGGCTCTCAACGCGGAAGCCACGCTCGCGGAGCTTATCGCCACCGCCCTGGAAGCCCTTCTCCACCGCAATGCCAATGCCGGATACCTCGGCACCCGCAGCCTCACAGATCTTGATAAGACCCTCGAGCGCGCAGCCGTTGGCCAAGAAGTCGTCGATGATCAGGACCTTGTCGCCCTCGGACAGGAAACGCTTACCAACGATGACCGGGTACTCCTTTTGCTTGGTAAAGGAGTAGATGGTCGTGGCATACTGCTCGCCGTCGAGGTTGATGGACTGCGCCTTCTTGGCAAAGACCACCGGCACACCGCCAAAATGCTGAGCCGCGATGCAGGCCATGCCAATGCCCGAAGTCTCAATCGTCAGGATCTTGTTGATCTCGACGCCCTCGAACAGACGGGCCCACTCGGCGCCCATGTGGTCAAACAGCTCAACGTCGCACTGGTGGTTGAGGAAGGCATCAACCTTAAGGACGTTACCGGCCTTTACGATGCCGTCATGGCGAATACGATCCTCAAGCTCCTGCAAGGCGCAACCCCTTCTCGCGGCAACGATACCGCGCGATTAATAAACGTTGTTCGGTAGTCTACCACGGACCGACCCCCGCCCGCCCCACAAGCCGCATCGCACCACAAACCAGTCTTTTTGGGACGGCGCGAATCGTGGCAGACAGCCTCCCAACACACTAATGGCGGGCGCGTATCCTCACCAAACGCACCATGGCGAGCGCAAAGCCCACTGCCGCCACAGCCATGAGCACGTAGAATACCGAGCGAAAACCAAACAGGAACACATCCGGACGACCTGCAACAATACTGGTCACGGCCTCGCCCATCGCCACGCTCATCTGCCCATACAGGATATGCGATGCCGCTGTAATGCCCACTGCCATACCCGCATAGCGCGCCAGGCTACCCAGGCTGCCCGCAAAGCCGAGCGCTTCGCGCGGAGCCGAGCCCATATACAGCGAGTTATTGGGGCTCTGGAAAATCGACGTACCGCACGACATAAACGCGACGCAACACACGATCACAGGGATGGAAGAGTGCTCGTCGAGCGTGCTTACCGCAAAAAGACCGCATACGTACACGCCTAGGCCGACCGCCGTGGGACCCTCGCAGCCAACACGGTCCGAAACCGTTCCCGAAAGCGGGCCGATAAAGGCATTCACCATCGGCAGCGCCAAAAAGAGCAATCCGGAAATGTCGGAACCAAAGCCGTGGGCATCCTGAAAATAGAACGGCAGGATAAACTCTGATGCGCCAATACCAACGAACACGATGAGCATGCAGGCGAGGTTGATGGTGAAGGCCGAATTTGCAAAGCAACGACGAGCGGCCTCGATCAGGGACATGGGGCGCTCGCCAGCCTCCGGCTTAACATGCGGCAGCGTGTAGAGCCCCACGATAAACGAGATGACGCCAATGGGCAGGTTGATGAGGAAGATACTCTCCCAGGGAAAGCTTGCCACCAGCATGCCGCCCAGCACGGGGCCACACATCATGCCGAGGGCCACGAAGGTCGCGAGAATGCCCATGGCGCGGCCGCGCTCGCGCGCCGGAAACGACTCGGTGATGATACCCATGTTATTGGCCATGGCCGCCGCGCAGCCGACGCCCTGCACAATGCGTGCCAGAATAAGAACTTCGAGCGAACTCGACAGCCCGCACAGCAACGATCCGACCGTAAAGACGATTACACCCAGCTGGAATACGCCCACCTTGCCGCGCACGTCGCCCAAGCGGCCAAACGGCAGCATAGCCACGCATGTCGCAAGCAGGTACACCGAGCTCACCAACTGGATGTGGTCGAGGCCCACGCCCAGCTCCTTTTGCATCACGGGCAACGCCACGGTCACGACGGTCGAATCCAGACACGACATAAACGTCATGATGAGCACGGTAAACAGAATCGCCCATTTGTTCTTGCCATGGGTGTCGCCCTCTAGGGCAATGTGCTCGCGGCGCAGCTGCCCTGCAGTTTTCTCCATATCCATCCTTTCGAGTGGCCCAACGCAAAAACGGGGCCCCAATCGCCTGCAAACAGTCGCGATTGGGGTCCCGCCTACGGAATCGGAACGAAAGGTCACCGAAGCTTTCTGCCAGCATCGGCGCCTTGTGCGAACGCTAGCCTAGCACTGCTCAAGCGCCTGCTCAAGGTCGGCAATCAGATCGGCCGTGTCCTCGAGGCCGCACGACAGGCGCACCATGTCGGCGGAGATGCCACAGGCGATGAGCTCCTCATCGTTCATCTGGCGATGGGTGGCGTTTGCCGGATGCAAGCAGCAGGTGCGCGCATCGGCCACGTGCGTAGCGATCTGGGCGAGCTTAAGGCTCTTCATAAAGGTCTCGGCCGCCGCACGACCACCGTTAAAGCCAAAGCTCACGACGCCACAAGTACCGTTGGGCATGTACTTCTGAGCCAGGTCATAGTACT
The DNA here is from genome assembly GCF_003466445.1 of Collinsella sp. TM05-38. Classification (NCBI taxonomy): domain Bacteria; kingdom Bacillati; phylum Actinomycetota; class Coriobacteriia; order Coriobacteriales; family Coriobacteriaceae; genus Collinsella; species Collinsella sp. TM05-38. The sequence goes on from NZ_QSPM01000015.1 coordinate 35,242, forward strand.
TGTCGCCCTCCAGACCCGGATAGCTCACAAAGCGCACCTTGGGATGGCTCTGCAGGAACTTAGCGACCGCTAGGCCGTTCTCGCAATGACGCGGCATGCGCACATGCAGGCTCTCGAGCGAGCTGTTCAAGAAGAACGCCGCTTGCGGGTTCTGCATGGGGCCGAGGTCGCGCATAAGCTGCGCGGTGGCCTTGGTAATGAAGGCACCCTCGCGACCGAACTTCTCGGCATACGTCACGCCGTGGTAACTCTCGTCGGGCGTGGTGAGACCCGGGAACTTGTCCGCATGGGCCATCCAGTCAAACTGGCCGTGGTCGACGATCACGCCGCCCAGGTAGGCAGCGTGTCCATCCATGTACTTGGTGGTAGAGTGCGTAACGATGTCGGCGCCCCACTCAAAGGGACGGCACATCACGGGCGTCGGGAAGGTGTTGTCGACCATCAGCGGCACGCCATGGTCATGCGCGGCCTTGGCAAAGCGCTCAATATCGAGCACGGCAAGGGCGGGGTTGGCGATCGTCTCGCCAAAGACGAGCTTGGTGTTGGGCTCAAACGCTGCCTCCAGCTCCTCATCGGTGCAGTCGGGGGCGACGAACGTGCAGGTCAGCCCCATACGGCCCATGGTATGGGCGAGCAGGTTATACGTACCGCCGTAAATAGCAGAGCTTGCGACCACGTGATCGCCGGCGCCGGCCACGTTAAAGATCGCAAGGAAGTTAGCAGCCATGCCCGAGCTCGTGAGCATCGCAGCAGTACCGCCCTCCATCTCGCAAATCTTGGCGGCAACCAGATCGCACGTGGGATTCTGCAGACGGCTGTAGAAGTAGCCCGACTCCTCCAGGTCAAACAGCTTGCCCATGTGCTCGGACGTGTCGTACTTCCACGTGGTTGACTGGTAGATAGGCACCTGACGCGGCTCCGCATCACCCGGGCGATAACCGCCCTGAACACATGTAGTACCGATGGTCTGCTCGCTCATATCCGACTCCCTTACTTGGGTTTTGTTTTATTCGGTTCACGATACCGCTACCCCGCACCCCTCTCAACCCATCCCGCCAATAGGTTATGGGACAAATTAATCAGGTTTATTTGTCCCAAATCTTAAGAAAGCGTTCGATGGCGAAAAACAATAAGATATGCGCTGGGGTCTCGATGAGTGAGTGCGCCAGCAAGGGTACCATAGGCGGGTACACCGTGATCAAGGAGACAACGATGAAGCAAATCGATACTGCCCAGCTCGACGCCGCCGCCTGCCAAGCTCAGGCTGCCGAATACCACGCCCGCGGTTTTAACTGCGCACAGGCCGTCGCCTGCACGCTCGCGCCTGCCGTCGGACTCGACCCCCAGGTCGCCTTTACCCTCACCGAGGGCTTTGGCGCCGGCATGGGCGGTATGACCGAAACCTGCGGCGCCATCTCGGGCGCCGTGGCCATCATGGGCTTTGTAATGAGCGACGGCATGGAAAACCCCAAGTCCAAGGGCAAGACCTACAAGCTGTCGCACGAGATCGCCAAGCGTTTTGGCGAGAAGAACACGACGACCGTCTGCGGCACGCTCAAGGGCATCGGATCGGATAAGGGTCCGCTCCGCAGCTGCCCCGGCTGCATCGACGATGCCGTCGAGATCGCCTGCGATATGCTAAAGCAGCTCGCCGAGTAAACGGCAGCAACAGAAAACGACGGCCGGCACGCTTGGGATCCATCCAAAAGCACGCCGGCCGTCGCCGTTAGAACTCAGCAAATTCGGGAGCGCCGACCTCGATCTCCTCGCGACCGGCCATAAGCTCGCGCATCTTGGCGCAAAACGACTCCTGCTCCCCCGCCTTAAACACCAAATGAATCGTCACGGCATCCGCGTAATCGGTATCCGAAACCTTGGCACCACAATCCTGCGCCAAGCGAAGCACCTGCTCATACTGCGGATAGGCCACACGCACGTCAACAGGCACGACGCTCGTCATCTCGACGATCTGCCCGGACTCCTGAGCCGCCGCCACCGCCGCCTGCGTCGCCGCGGTATAGGCGCGCACCAAGCCACCAGGCCCCAGCAGCGTGCCACCAAAATAGCGCGTTACCACGCAGCAAACATTTTTGAGCCCAGCACCGCGAAGCACCTCGAGCGTCGGCATGCCGCTGGTTCGACTCGGTTCACCGTCGTCGCTCTGACGCTCGCGTCCATCGACCAAAATCCAAGCGGGAACATTGTGTCGAGCATCGTAATGACGCTTGCGGACCATCTCGATAAAGGTATTCGCCTCATCCTCAGACTCAATATGGACCAGCTGGGCAATAAACCGGCTCTTACGGTCCACAAACTCGCCCAAAGCCTCAATATTCGATTGCAGAGTAAAATAGCTGTCCAACAAAGCCCCTCAACAACAAGCAAAGCAACAAACAGCCTCAATAATACGGCAAAGGCCGTACCGTTTACCCCGGTAAATAGAACGGCGACGCCGATGACCAGGCAAAAACAGCGAGACGGCGTCAGCTGAGTCGATTTGGCCCGAAAGAGGAGGGAGCACGCCTTATGGCGGCGACCGACGAATGAGCGCTAAATCGGCAAGCTGACGCCGTCGAAGGCGAGAACCCGTCAGCGCGAGCAAGGTGCCTTGAAAGCTGAGGGCATTGACCTTATGGTCATGCCCGAAGGCTTGAAAGGCAGATTGCCGCGCTGACGGGTTCGCAGCGTCAACAAAGTGCTGAGTGGGCCTATAAGCCGGGTTCTGTCGTGAACGGTCATTTATCTTGCCTGCACGTTACCGTGCAGCTCCACGCACGCTACCCGAACGCGGACCGGGCCGGCCCATAGCGTTCCTATTCGCGCTTGCTCCGGATGGGGCTTGCCAAGCCGCCGTGTTGCCACGACGCTGGTGGTCTCTTACACCACCGTTTCAGCTTTTCCCTTTACGCTTTGCGGCGCAGGTGGGAGTCTTCTTTTCTGCGGCGCTTTCCGTCGGATCACTCCGCCCGGCCGTTAGCCGGCATCCCGCCCTCTGGAGCCCGGACTTTCCTCACGCGTGCTGCAAGCAGCACATCGCGCGACCGTCTGGCCCACTCAGCAGTGAAAGAGTGTAGCACACCGTCAGCATAGGCAGCGGCACAACACAAGCGCTCGACACGATAAACCAAGAACCATGTCATGCAGTACAATAGGAACGCCGATGGGCAACGTTGTCAGTCGAGACGCGACCGCGCTCCGCACCCCTCCGTCTACTCGGTGCGTTCCCGCCTCCTCCCCGAGGCGGGATGTCGGCGTTTTTTCATGCACCGACAACTCAATAGCAGGCGAATAGCCCAAGCAGCGTTACGCGCAGGCACTACCGAACATCTCGGCAGTAAATGCAAAAAGGGACCCGTCCATTACGGACGGATCCCTTAAAACAAGTAATCGTCAAACCGATTTACTCGGCGTCGGTCTCCTCGTCCTTCTTCTCGGAAGGCAGCGGGGTAACCTCGATCTCGACGCCCAGAGTCTCAGCAGCGGACTTCATGGACAGGGAGATACGACGACGGTCGAGGTCGATCTCCATGACCTTGACCTGAACCTTGTCGCCCACGTGGGTGACCTGAGAAGGCTGATCGACGTGCTTGTTGGCCATCTCGGAGATATGCACCAGGCCCTCGATGCCCTCGCCCAGGTCGACGAAAGCGCCGAACGGGACAAGCTTGGTCACAGTGCCCTCGACGATAGCGCCGACGGGATACTTCTTGACCAGTGCGCGCCACGGATCCTCGGTGGTCTGCTTGAGACCCAGGGAGATGCGCTCGCGGTTGAGATCGACGTCGAGAACCTCGACCTCGACCTCCTGGCCGACCTTGACAACCTCGGAAGGATGGTTGACGTGGTTCCAGGAGAGCTCGGAGATGTGGATGAGGCCGTCGATACCGCCGAGGTCGACGAAGGCGCCGAAGTCGACGATGGAGGAAACGGTGCCCTGGAGACGCATGCCAGACTTGAGCTTGGACAGGATCTCGGAGCGCTCGGCCTTACGGGACTCCTCGAGCACGACGCGACGGGAGAGGACGACGTTGTTGCGGTTGCGGTCCATCTCGATGACGCGGGCCTCGATGCGGGTGCCCATGTAAGAGGTGAGGTCCTTGACGCGACGGAGGTCGACGAGGGAAGCGGGCAGGAAGCCGCGCAGGCCGATGTCGAGAATCAGGCCGCCCTTGACAACCTCGATAACCTCGCCCTCGACGTTCTCGCCGGAGTTGAACTTCTCCTCGATGCGGTTCCAAGCACGCTCGTACTCGGCACGCTTCTTGGACAGGACCAGACGACCGTCCTTGTCCTCCTTCTGGAGAACCAGGGCCTCGATGGGATCACCGAGTGCAACGATGTCTGCAGGGTTAGCGTCCTTGCGGATGGACAGCTCGCGGACCGGGATAACGCCCTCGGACTTGAATCCGATGTCAACGAGCACCTCGTCATGCTCGATCTTAACGACAGTGCCGTTAACGAGATCGCCCTCATCAAAGTCGGTAATCGTACCGTCGATGAGGTTGTTCATCTCCTCCTCGTTGACATCGTCAAGAGAGAAAATGGACGAGTTCTGAATCTCACTCAAAGGTGGACCCCTTTCGAACTACGGGGCCCCGATTGCTAGGACCTACAGAAGGGTGCGACGAGCACACAACGTTTAGGAACACTCGGGAGCCGACAGATACTGATGTGACGCTTATGCAATCACGTTCGTATAGATTACGGGGAAATCGCTTCGATTTCAAGCGTGAACTGCGATTTTTTACTCGTATGGAGACTTTTTCGCAATCTTGTGAACGACTGTCTCCACAAGTTGACGATGAGCAGCTAGGCACACTGCTTTGGGGTAAAGTATCCCAGACATACGATTCTGGAACGATTTTTCGAGAAAGGTGCCCGCGTGCTCAAAGCAGTCGTTTTCGATATGGACGAGACGCTTCTTAGCATCAACCTCAACGCGTTCATCCTTCGCTATTTTAAGGATGTCTCGTCGATGCTCGCGGATATCGGACGTCGCAGCCGCGGGGGCACGATGGCGCGCCTCGGCACCATCCTGGTCGACCTCAACGCCAATCGCCGCAGCAGCACGGACAATCGCACCAATCTTGAGTTTTACCAGACCGAGGTCGAGCGCCGGTGCGGCATTTGCCTCTCGGACCCACTTATCTACGAGGCGTTTACCTACTACGATCACGAAGTTCTGCCGTACAAGAACGATGACATGATCAACGCAAAAGCCATGCCGGGTGCGCACGCCGCGCTTCAAGCCGTACAGGACGCAGGGCTGCGCTGCGCGCTCTTCACCAACCCCAGCTTTCCTCAAGGCGCCATCGAGTGCCGCATGGGCTGGGGCGAGCTGACAGACGCGCCCTTCGAGCTCGTAACGCACATGGGCAACGCTACGCGCTGCAAGCCCGATGCCACATATTATCTAGAGCAGCTGCAGGTCATGGGGCTCGAGCCACATGAGGTCCTCATGGTGGGCAACGACCCCAAGCGCGATTTCCCCAGCCCCGACTGCGGCATTCAAACCGCCTATGTGGGCCAAGGAAAGCCCGGCCGAGCCACCTGGCGTGGAACCATGGAAGACTTCGCCCGCGACTTTAACGCCGTAGCAGAAGCCTTCTACGAGCACCAAATAGCCGACGAACTAAGCTAGTCCCCAAATCAGGAATGGGGCGCACGTTTGCCCCACGCTTCATTACGTGGGCAACGGCTTGAGGGCAAGATGCGATGCCCCAGTGTCCTAGGCCGTGATCATTTTGACGCGTTCGCCGATTTTGGCGTCGCGCTTGTCGGAGATAACAGTAAAGCCCTCCAGGTCGCACACCTTTACATTTGAAAACACGTGGAACTTGGAGCTATCGGCGAGTACGTAACTCGCCTGGGAATTCTGCATCACGATACGTTTTTTGATAGCCTCGGGATAACCTGGCGTCATGATGCCGCGGTCCTCGTCCACCGCGTTGACACCTATAAACGCCCGGTCAAAGTACAGCTCGCGCAGCGCGCTCTCAACCATAGGACCGGTGAGCGAGCAGGTAACGGGGTTGAAGTCGCCGCCAATTACCACCACCTTAGCAGCAAGCTCGCCCGTAAACCTACATGCATAGCCGTTGGTGGTGTAGATAGTCACCGGCTTGTCGACGAGCAGGCTCAGGAGCGCCGTCGCGGTGGTACCGGAGTCGACAGCGAGATGAGATCGTCACGCCCGAAGACCCCGCTTTCGCCGCCGAGGAGCGCGCGGCGCACGTGGCCCATGAGGAGCGGCTCGAGCATATCGAGGGGCTCCTTCCCAAGAAGGGAAACGACCCTGCGGGACAACACGGCGAAAACCATCGTTGATTCCGGCAAGAGACGCCGTTTCTCTGGTAGCTTCATCTTCAACCAAGACCGACAATGCCGGCCAGGCACTCAACCCAAAAGGAGACAGCATGCCCAACGAGCTCAGCTATGAGGTCAGCCTCGAGCGCAGCAACCAGATCCGCGCCGACCTGCCGCAACACCCCGAGAAGTACACCATGCTCACCGGCGACCGCCCCACCGGCCGCCTGCACCTGGGCCACTACTTCGGTACCCTCAAGGGCCGTGTCGAGCTGCAGGACATGGGCGTGCACACCAACGTGCTCATCGCCGACTACCAGGTCATCACCGACCGCGACAGCACCGACAACATCCAGGACAACGTCTACAACATGGTCATCGACTACCTGGCCTGCGGCCTGGACCCCGACAAGACGATGATCTACACGCACTCCGCCGTGCCCGCGGCAAACCAGCTCATGCTGCCGTTCTTGTCGCTCGTCTCCGAGGCCCTGCTGCAGCGCAACCCCACCGTCAAGGCCGAGATGGAGGCCAGCGGCCATGAGCTCACCGGCCTTTTGCTCACCTACCCCGTGCACCAGGCGTGCGACATCTTGTTCTGCAAGGGCAACGTGGTGCCGGTCGGGCGCGACCAGCTGCCGCACATCGAGCTCACCCGCACCATCGCACGCAAGTTCAACAACCGCTACGGCAAGGTGTTCCCCGAGGTCGACGCGCTGCTGTCCGACACGCCGCTGCTGCCCGGCTTGGACGGTCGAAAGATGAGCAAGTCTTACGGCAACGCCATCAACATCTCGATGACGGCCGAGGAGACCGCCAAGCGCATCAAGAAGAGCCAGACCGACGGCGAGCGTATGATCACGTTCGATCCCGAGGCGCGCCCTGGCGTATCCGGCCTGCTCTCCACCGCCGCGATCTGCACCGGCCGCTCCGAGGTCGAGATCGCCGAAGAGATCGGCATGGGCGGCTCCGGCCAGCTCAAGAAGTACGTCACCGAAAGCGTGAACGAGTACTTCGCCCCCATCCGCGCGCGCCGCGAGGAGCTCGTGCAGGATATGGACTACGTCAAGGACGTCCTGCACGAGGGCAACCGCCGCGCTAACGAGGTCGCCGAGGCCACGCTCGCCGAGGTGCGCGAGGCCATGGGCATGGTGTACTAGCATGTACCGCCTTGTTGCAAGCGATATGGACGAGACCTTCCTCGACTCCAATCACGCCATCCCCGAGGCGAACATCCGCGCGCTCAAGCGCATGAAGGAGCTGGGGGGTTCTGTTCGTCCCCTCAAGCGGGCGCTGGTACTCGTCCATAATGCACAATTTCGCGGCCGTCGATGCGTCGCTGCTCGAAGGCGGATACGTTCTGTCGTACAACGGCGGGTTTATCAACCGCGTGGGCGACCCCTGCCCGCTCACCACCTGCGGACTCTCGCGCGACTGTGCCGAGCAGCTCTATCAAAAGGGCCTTGAGCTGGGGCTTAGCATGCACATCAACGTCGCCGACGGACACGTCTTCGTGCCCGATGCGGACGACGACGAGCGTGCGTACCTCACCTCGATCAGCGGCGTGACGCATATCTCGAGCGCAGACCACCCCGACCTGTCCTTCCTGGATGGGCGCGACATCGTGAAGATCCTGTTTGTGAACAGGGACTTTGACGCGCTGCAGAAGCTCGGGGGCGATCTTGAGCCCCTGGCGCAGCGCCTTGGCGTCGAAATTACGTTCTCCTCGAAGCGCTACCTCGAGTTCATGCCCGCAGGCGTGAACAAGGGAGCCGGCCTGATGCGCCTGGCCGAGATGCTCGGTATCCCCATGAGCGAGGTCATCGCGGTGGGTGACTCCGCCAACGACCTCTCCATGATCCAGGCCGCTGGACTCGGCGTGGGCGTGGCGAACGTCACCGATGACGTGCGCCCCCACTGCGACGCCGTGCTCGAGACCACGGGCATGGACGGCGCGTTTGAGGAGCTTGTCGAGAGGTTCTTGGAGGCGTAGCGCGTCCGCTGCTCGCAGGCGCGCCGATACCCGCGCACTGAAAGGTTTGTGATGGCTGATAAGAACCGCGAGGGCTTCTTCGAGAGCGTCTACGAGATGGTCGCACAGGTTCCCTCGGGGATGGTCGCCACCTACGGGCAGATCGCCAAGCTCGTCGGCGAGTCCAGGCGAGCCCGTTACGTGGGATATGCCCTGCATGTCAACCCTCAACCGGGCGTCATCCCCTGCCATCGCATCGTGTTTGCCGACGGCCGCCTCGCTGCGGGCTTCGCCTTTGGCGGACCTGAGGCGCAACGTGAGCTGCTCGAAGCCGAGGGTGTCGAATTTCTCGACGACGGCCGAGTCGACCTCACCCGGTACCGCTGGCCTGCGGGCGTGATGTAGGGGCGCGAGGAGCGACAGGCAGGCCCGTTCCCCGGCAGTGCCCATACCACCCGCGGGCATGCGCACCGTGAAGCAATCGAGGCTGTCCGTTGCCTCGCTGCGCTCGCGCGCGCCGCGGCGGGCGACCCATGCAGTGAGCGGGCCGACGATGAACACGGTCATACCGACGCGCAGAATGGATTCGAGCAGATTACTCATAGGGGCCACCGCCTTGGGCTCTGGAGATTAACTGCAGGAAACGCTGCCAGAACGATGGGATGCGCACAACGTAAGGAGCCGCGTATCGGCAAGCGGCGGCATCGCAATCGCCCGGCGAACAGATGATGATCGGCGCCGGGCCAGACGAATTAAACAAAAGGGTGGTCGACGGCGCCCTCGCAGGCGCACCGTCGACCACCCTTCACGTCGCAGCGACCCTACGAGCCGTCCGAAACGAAACGCACTCCGCCAGAGCGCTACCCAATCTTGCGGATGCTCGGGATCGCCCAGGTGATGCCTGCTAGGATCACCATTGCAGCACCGATAAGCACGAAGCACGCGCTTACGCCGATGGCGTCCGCGAACAAGGTCGATGCGACGAGCCCCACGGGCATAGCCCAGCTGCAGACCGCTCCGTACAGGCCGAAGACGCGGCCCATGCACTCGGGATCGACGCGCTCCTGCATGAGCGCCATCTGCGGCGCGCTGTACAGCGGACTCGAGACCCCCATCGCGAACGTAAGCCCCAGAAACACAACGAGCGCGGAAGGGGGCACGAGGCCGCCCGCGAGCGTGCCCGCTCCGAAGAGGCCGATGGCCAGCGTGCACGAAAGCGCGCGGTTCTTAAGGCCACCCGTCGCCCCGATCCAGCCGCTCGCCGCGATCATGCCGACCGAGAACGCGATCTCCGCGATAGCCGACTGCGTAGTGGTACCCCCAAAATGGTCGAACACCATGAGCGGGAACAGCGCGGATATGGGCGAGAACAGGACCGAGAAGGCGAAGCCGATCCAGAGCATGGCGAACAGACCGTGATGGCGTTTGAGCTCGCGGTACCCGTTGGCCGTCTCCAATAGGAAGGCCCGCACCGCGTGGTGCGACGCCTCGGCGTTCTCCTCGGGCGTATGGCGCTCGGGCGCCGGCGTCTTGATGCCGGAGGTCGCCACCGCGATGCTCGCGAGCACCGCCCCGGCGACATCGAGCGCGATCATGAAAGTCAGACCAAACGCCGGGTAGACCGCCGCGGCGATGGCGTTGCCGATGATATAGCTACCCGACTGCATGAACTGCAGCATGCCCGCCAGCTTGCCGAGCACCTCGGGCGGGGCGATGAGCGGTGTGAGCGCGTTGAAGGCGGGCGTATGGAGCGTGCTGCCCAGCGCACGGACGAACAGCACCGCCGCCACAACGGCGACAGAAAGGTCGCCCCGAAGCGAGCCGAAGACAAGCGTGAGGCTCACGGCCGCGATGAAGAGATCGGCGCCGATCATGAGACGCTTGATGGACGTGCGGTCCACGATGGTGCCCGCGAAGGCGCCGAGGAGCGCCATGGGCAAGAAGGCCGCCAGGCTCACGAACGACAGGGCGCTCGCGGAGCCGGTGGTGAGGGTGACGTGCCAGATGAGACCCATCTGCAGAATGGAGCTCGTGAGCACGGAGAAGAACTCGCCGATCCAGACGATGGCGAGCGAGCGCTTCCAAGAAGCGCAGGGATTCGGTTGTGTCATGGAATAATCCTTTGATGCGATCGGTGGTATGCAGCGAAGTACCGGTCGCTCACGCGACCGTGGCTAGAGCCAAATCCTCATGGAAGCAAGCATGGTGCAGCTCCCCTTTCCAAATCTAGAGGTAAACCTTCAGCCGTGAGTGGGGCTATTATAGGGACTTGCGAGCCAAGATGCAACAGGAAGACCTCTACGGAGCGTAGATGCCGGGCGCCCCGAACCACTTATGCCATGAGAGACGGCATCCGATTCTCCTTGACTTGGTCTCAATGTGATATCACAATGCAATCAGCAGTCGCACGGACTGCTCGGGGACTCGCCTCCTCCCCATCGCAATCTGGAGCGCGGCGCCGGGGACGTCACGCAAACGCCGGCGCAGTCATGAAAGGAACTCACAATGAGCGTGGAAAAGCAACTCAAGGCCAAGTCGGGCTACGGCATGCTCGTCGCCGTGGCGGTGGCGCTCATCGTCATCATCGGCCTCTTTATCTGGAGCACCATCGGGCTCGCGAGCACGCCCGACGGCGTCGACGCGCCCGCAGTCTACGGATGGGGGCTCGGCCTCAGCATCCTCGCGTTTTGCCTGTGGTTCATCCCACTCAACGGATTCTTCTCGCTGCAGCCCGGCCAGGCGCGCGTGTGCATCCTGTTCGGCAAGTACGTGGGCACCGTCCGCGACGAGGGCTTCTTCTGGGCCAACCCGTTCTTTAGCAAGAGCATGGGCGGATCGGCCGGGATCGGCGAGATGATCGAGCTCGAGATGAGCGATTCCAAGGCCGCCAAGGCCGCGGCGCAGAAGGCCGCCAAGGGCAACCCCACCACTATCTCCACCCGCGTGCGCACCCTGAATGGCGAGCGCCTGAAGGTCAACGACAAAATGGGCAACCCCATCGAGATCGCAACCGTCGTGGTGTGGCACGTCGCCGATACCGCCAAGGCGCTCTTCGACGTCGACGACTACCAGAGCTATGTCGCCATGCAGGCCGAGACGGCGCTGCGCCACGTGGCGAGCGTGTACGCCTACGACCACCTGGAGGACGAGTCCGATGCCGCCGGCGCCATCACGCTGCGCGCCAATGTGGAAGAGGTCTCCGAAGCCCTGCGCCGCGAGCTCGCGATGCGCCTGGCACCCGCCGGCGTGGAGGTCGACGACGCCCGCCTCACCCATCTTGCCTACTCACCCGAGATCGCCCAGGCGATGCTGCGCCGCCAGCAGGCCGAGGCCGTCATCGCCGCGCGCAAGAAGATCGTCGAGGGCGCGGTTTCCATGGTCGAAATGGCCGTGAAGGAGATGGCCACCGGCGGCACCATCGAGCTGGACGACGAGCGCAAGGCGCAGATGGCCAGCAACCTCATGGTGGTGCTCTGCGGTGAATCCGAGGCGCACCCGGTGCTCAACGCAGGCTCGCTGTACTAACCCCAACACCAATGAGTAATTTGGGACGGGTGCAGAATTGCACATTCAACAAGAAGGCACGTCATGGCACGCAAGCAGTATCCACTCCGTATAGACCCCGCTATCTGGGAGGCCGTCCAACGCTGGGCGGACGATGAGATGCGCAGCGCCAACGGTCAGGTGGAATGGATCTTGCGAGACGCCCTCAAACGCGCGGGAAGGCTGCCGAAGAAAGAGCCCTCATCCAAGGACGCGCCCAAAGGCGAGGAGGGCTAAGCTGGGAAGACAGGGCTCGGCCGCTGCCGACGTCGGGACAAAGCCGCGCCCCGCGCCGCGGTCGAGGCAGAGCTGAGCCCCGCCGCTCCAAAGTCGAGCCGAGCGGTGGGGCCAACACCAACCCAAAGCAAGCTCGCCCCCTCTATACGCACCAACCGGTCCCCGGAGGCATCCGCCTTTGGGGACCGTTCTTTTCCCAGCTAGATGTCGTATATAAAGCCTTTTGACAGCTCGATTTTGCCCCGTGGGGGTCAAATATAAAGACCTTTGATGGTACGATGCTCGCGTCAATGACATGGTGGCTCTCGACAGGGGTCACCCCGACCCTCTAGGGAGCAAACGCATGGAGCTGGGCTCGCACATCAAGGAGCATCGCACGGAGCTCGGACTGTCCCAAGACGATCTGGCGGAGCGCATCTACGTGTCGCGCCAGACCATCAGCAACTGGGAGTGCGGCCGTACGTATCCGGATGTCCAGAGCCTGCTGCTGCTTTCCAACGTGTTCGGGGTGACCGTGGACTCCCTCATCAAAGGAGATGTGGAAACCATGGCACAGGTAATGAACGAAGCAGTTAAGAAGTACAACGCCCTCTCCACGATCACGGTCGCGAGCGCGGTCGTGTTCCTGGCGCTGAGCGCGTGGGCGGCGTTCCAGTTCGAATGGGGCTGGGGCGCCCACATCGCGCCCACCGCGGCGTTCGCCGCCGTGGCGCTCGTCGTGATGCTCGTGGCGTTCGTGTATATGGAGCGCATGAAGAAGCAGCACGACCTCGTCACGTACCGCGAGGTGCTGGCGTTCAGCCGCGGCGAGCAGGTCGAGCGCGACACGCTCGAGGGACACCGCGAGCGCGAGATGAACCCCTGGGTCAAGGGCGCGCGTAACGGCGTGCAGATCATCCTCGGCGCGATCGCCGGCGGCATGGTTGGCGTCGGCATCGGCATGCTCGCCAAGATGTTGAGCTAGGTAGATCTGCAGACCGGATGGCCTTTCGCCGGCACGATCGCCCCCGTTCCCGCCCCTCGTGGCAGAATGGGGGCGATTCTCGTTGAGGAGGCCCCATGAACGCAACCGCGCGCGCATCGCTCATCTCCGCAGCCGCCATCGCCGCCGCATGCTGGGCGGTTCCCGCCCTCCCGGTCGGCGCCGTCCCGCCCGATGCGGGGATGTTCGCCATGATGGCGCTCCTCTACGCCCTTCTCCCAATCATTGCGGTCGCCCTCGGCATGCTCGCCGCGGGCTCCGCGCGAACGCTCTTCTGGGTGCCCGCGGCGCTCGGGGCCGCCTTCGCCCTCCTGTTTCCCCTCGCGGTCGAGGGCAGCCAGGACATCGCGTTCTACGGCATCGCCTACGCCGCAATCGGCTACACCGCCATGGTCCTGCGCGTCAGCATGGCCAAGCGGTGTCGCCCACCACGTTGAACCAGATGTCCATAAAGGGCCGTACGGGTCCGGCACTTTCGGTGCACCCATCTGATCTTTGGGCGCCTACCGGATCTTCGGTGCGTCTACCGGATCTTCGGTGCGTCTACCGGATCTTCGGTGCATCTGTGAACCATTTTCCATTCGGTTTATCATGCTCAGGTGCACCGAAGTTTTCAAAGTGCTCCGAAGATGAAATGAGATGCGCATTGGGCGCCCAACGTTTCAAAGAGCTCGGTGCGTATCTAGCCAATCAAAGAGGCCCGCATATAGGGCGCACATCACTCCAATCGCACCACGATTCATGAATCTCCCAGCTCACAAGCGTGTACAACAGATTTTGCAGCGGGCGGTGAAGTGTTCCGCGTAAGATGTACAACAGATTCGATAGCGCACCCGACGTGTTCGCGGGACGCTCCTTCACGACCGGGAGGTGACGATGGACATCAGCAACCAGATCAAGACGAGGCGCGAGGCGATGGGGCTCTCCCAAGAACAGCTCGCCGAGAAACTCTACGTGTCGCGTCAGACGATCTCGAACTGGGAGCGGGACAAGACGTATCCGGACGTCCAGAGCCTGCTCATGCTGAGCATCCTATTCGACACCTCCATAGACACGCTCGTGAAGGGAGACGTGACCGTTATGGAAGAGGCAGTCGAAAGAGACCGCAAGCGCATGGGAACGCGGATGCTATGGCTGGCCGTGCTGATGCTCGCGTTGCTGGCGGTGGCGTTCGCGCTGATACTGTCGCCGGCGTTTAACTGGATGGAGGGCACCTGGGGCGTCGGCGTCGCCGCGGCTGCGGCGTTCCTGCCGGCGATAGCGGCGCTTGTTGTCGCGACCGTCCTCGAGCGCATCAAGCGCGAGAACGACCTGGTGACATACCGCGAGATCCTCGCTGTCCGCAATGCAGACAGGTGCTTTACAGCCACAAGCGCGATAGTTTCAACAACAAGATGCAGTGCCCCAGAGCCCCTAGCAGTCGACGATGGTCTTGCCGATCATGATGTTGAGGATCTCGACGTCGGTATCCTTCATGCCAACGCGGCCCACATAGCCCATGCTGGCGATCGTCTCTTCCACCGTATCCTGAATCAGGCCCTCGCCGGCACGGAAGCCGCGGCCCTGCATGGCCATATCGTGGCCCAGAATCGCCGCATCAACGGCAGCGGAAATCTTAGCGGCGCAGCTTGCCTTGGCGCCATCGCACACGATGCCGCCCACGTTACCGAGCGTATTGGAGACCGTCGCGCCGATCTGCTCGCGCGTGCCACCGCACAGCCAGGTAATCGCCGCGCCGGCACCGCACGCAGCGCAAATAGCACCGCAAAACGCCGAGAGCGCACCAATATAGCTCTTGATATGCACGGCAATAAGATCAGACAGCATCACGGCGCGCACCAGGCGCTCGTGGTCGCAGCGCAGGTAATCGGCATATTCCATAACGGGCAACGCACAGGTAATACCCTGGTTGCCCGAGCCGCACACAATGGCGACCGGTAGCGCACAGCCGTTCATACGGGCGTCAGACCCGGCGGCCGCACGCGCACGCGCACGGCAGGCGACATCGTCGGCGCGAGCGCCCAGCAGCGTACGGCCCACCTCGGCGCCCCAAGCGTTCACCAAGCCCTCGGCGCTAATAGCGCCGTTCAGCTCAATCTGACGCTCAACGGCAGCGCGGGCGCCCTCGATGTCGCCGTCCTCGATAAAGTCAATGATAGACTCAATCGACATGGGCGTATCGGCGGCACGCTCGGCCACGACGAGCTCGGCGCAGGCGGCACACTCCCCCGCCGACTTGCCACACATCGGAATGCCATCGAGTGTATGGCACGTAACATTGGTGTGATGGTCGGTGATCTCGACGACCGCAGTATGACCTCCGGCCGTGGCAGTCACCTTAATGTAGAGGTTGGGCACACCCTCGACAAGCGACACATCGCAGTAGTCGGCATCGGAGAGCAGCTCGGTCACGCGAGCACGGTCTGCATCGCCAACACTCTCGAGCACCTCGAGCGCGCTCTTGGCGTCACCGCCCACGGCACCCAGCACGGCCGCGGCCTCAATACCGTGCATACCGCCCGAGTTGGGCACGGTCACGCTCTTTACGTTCTTGATGATGTTGCCCGAGCAGGCAACATCCATATGTTCGGGTTCGCAACCGAGCGTCTGGCTCGCCAGCGCCGCCGCATAGGCAACGGCAATGGGCTCGGTGCAGCCGAGCGCACAGACAAGCTCGCGGTTCAAAACACCACAAAACGCGGTATCACGGATGGAATCGGTAGGCATAGGTATCTCCTACATGTATAACGGGTTGCTCTCGCAAGTATCAACTTCTCCATTTGATAACAAGGCACCAAAAACCGCAAGTCGAGTTCCGGCAGACGGCCGCCAGAAGCAAATTGGCGGCATTTTTCGTGATGGACTGATGTTCGTGTCCGCTAAAGCGTTTGACCAAAAAACGCCCGAGTGTTTAGGCAAAAGACGCGCTATCATGCAGTCGAACGCGGTAAAACCTTTAGCAATTCCGCCGCACGGACCAGAGAGGAACCACTCATGAAGATCGGTATCGGCAACGACCACGCCGCCGTCGAGCTCAAGAACATCATTTCCGAGCACCTGAAGGAGCGCGGCTGCGAGGTCGTGAACTTTGGCACCGACACCTCCGAGAGCTTTGATTACCCCATCGCCGGCTACAAGGTGGGCAAAGCTGTAGCCAACGGCGACGTCGATCTGGGCATCCTGATCTGCGGCACCGGTGTCGGGATTAGCTTGGCCGCCAACAAGGTCGAGGGCGTTCGTGCCGTCGTGTGCTCCGAGCCCTTCAGCGCCAAGCTCTCGCGCATGCACAACAACACCAACGTGCTCGCCTTTGGCGCCCGCGTCGTGGGCTCCGAGCTCGCCAAGATGATCGTCGACGAGTGGCTCGATGCCGAGTTCGAGGGCGGCCGTCACGAGCGTCGCGTCAATCTCCTCAACGAGATCGACCAGACCCGCGGCCTCAAGGTCGTCGACGAAGCTTAAAGACCTACAACGCCATACGCCAACGAAAACCCCCGTCCGGAACGCAAATCCGGGCGGGGGCTCTATATTAGATTTTTGGGGCATGCCTAGAAATCTACCTTTCGCAGTCCATGTGCGACAAAAGGTAGATTTCTAGCCATATCCCAAAAATCTACTGGGATAAAAAGGGCGCCGCGGATGGAGTTCCGCGGCGCCTAAGCCACACGCTAACAGCTTTAAGGAGTCAAAGCTGGTTTAGCCAAAGAAGCGCTTGATCTCGATCTCGGCGTTCTCCAGGCAGTCGGAGCCGTGAATCACGTTGGCGTTGACATCGACAGCGAAGTCGCCGCGGATGGTGCCGGGGGCAGCATCAAGCGGGTTGGTAGCGCCCATAAGAGTGCGCATCTTGGAGACAGCAGAAAGACCGGAAACGACCATCTTGACGACCGGACCGCTCGTCATAAAGTCGCAGAGACCGCCAAAGAAAGGCTTGTCGGCCAGATGAGCGTAGTGCTCCTCGACGGTAGCGCGCTCGAGCGTGGTCATCTCCATGCGCTCGATGACAAGGCCGCTGCGCTCAATGCGAGCAACGATCTCGCCGATCTTGCGATCGCGCACGGCGTCGGGCTTAATCATGATGAAGGTCTTCTCGATAGCCATAAGGTAGCCTTTCAAGTAGGTTCGCGCGTGCCCAAGTCCCATTCCGGCACTCGCCTGGACTGCATCGTAACAGAGTTTTAGCTGCAGTTAAACAAAAAGATGTTTATTGAATCGCTGCAATTAATTGAAGCGTTCCATATGTGTCACTTCTGTTTCGAAGCCCGACTAGAGTACCATCCGACTACCCATCAACCGCACCGAACCGAGCGGACGGTCGGTTGCCGCCTGTGAACGTACCCCCCTTCACAACCTGCCCAAAGGTCCTACAGAAGTTCTCGACAAGCCCCTCCCCCATTACAACAAAATACAGACGCCCACATCAGCAGACGCCCGTAAGAAGCAAAAACGATTTATCAATAAATGGCCAATAAGCCTCAAGCAAACCCTTACTTTGCCCCGTGGCCCATCTCGACGACCTTGGTCAGCGATCCAAACACGCCCTCGTCGGCCACGAGCTGTACCTCGGCACGCTCCAGCTGGACGGCAACGGCGGCAGGAGCGGTACCGCCCTCGGTCGTGCGCGCAGCGACAATCGACGGGATATCGAGCGCCTCGGTAATATCGCGCTCAAAGAGCGGACTTGCCTCCTGGAACACCTCGAACGGCAGGTCCTCAAGATTGCAGCCGTGCTTCTCGCACATCAGGACCAGATGGCCCACCACGGCGTGCGCCTCGCGGAACGGCAGGCCGCGCTTAGCCAGGTAATCGGCAACGTCGGTAGCCGCAAGGTGACCCACGCCGCACTCGCGCGCCATGGCATCCTCGTTGACAGTCCAGGTCGAAATCATGCCGGCCATAACGGACAGGCACTGCATGAGCGTATGGGCAGTATCGAGCGCACCCTCCTTGTCCTCCTGCAGGTCCTTGTTATAGGCCAACGGCAAGCCCTTCATGGTCACCAGTAGCTGCACCAGGTTGCCGTAGACGCGGCCGCTCTTGCCGCGGATCAGCTCGGCAAAGTCGGGATTTTTCTTCTGCGGCATGATGGACGAGCCGGTGGAGTAAGAGTCGGAAAGCGTGATAAAGCCAAATTCGGAGCTCGACCACAGCACGATCTCCTCGGAAAAACGCGACAGATGCATGGCCATAACGGAGCCAGCGTAATGCAGATCGAGCAGGAAATCGCGATCGGAAACAGCGTCGAGCGAGTTAGGGATCACACCCGCAAAGCCAAGTTCGGCAGCCGTCATCTGGCGATCGAGCGGATAGCTCGTGCCGGCAAGCGCGGCAGCACCCAGCGGGCAGTTGTCGGCGGCATCAAAGGCGGCCTTTAGCCGTGTAAAGTCGCGCGCGAACATCCAGGAATACGCCAGCAGATGATGCGACAGCAGCACGGGCTGAGCATGCTGCATGTGCGTGTAGCCAGGTAGAATCACTTTGTCGTACTTCTTAGCCGCATCCACCAGCACATGGCGCAGCTCAAGATTGGCCTCCATGAGCTCCCTGGCCAGCGCCTTGACGCCCAGGCGCGTATCGGTCGCCACCTGGTCGTTGCGCGAACGTCCGGTATGCAAGCGCTTACCGGCCTCGCCGATGCGACGCGTCAGCTCGCTCTCGATGGACATATGGATGTCCTCGTCGTTGATATCGAAGGTAAAGTTGCCGGCATCGATATCCTGTTCGATTCCGGTCAGGCCCTCGGCAATCGCCTGCTCGTCCTCGGCACTGATGATGCCCTGGGCCGCCAGCATTTTGGCATGCGCCTTAGAGCCAGCGATATCCTGCTTATAGAGATGTTTGTCGACCGGCAGCGACGCGCCAAACTCCTGCGTGACCTCGGCCACGCCCGCCTCAAAACGACCGCCCCAAAGAGCCATGGAACCGTCCCCTTTCTCCAAATACCAAAACAAGCGCCCAAAGCAATGCGCCATATCGCTAAAGCGATTTTTCAACCGCTAGTTTTACACATTCCCCACCGTGTGCGGAGCCATGTAGCTAATTTGCAAAGAAGTGACGCGCCATGCACTTGGCGCCCAACGTCTCTCTCCGGATGTTGCCCTGCGAACCATCGATCCAGGCCTTCAGGCTCATAGGGACGTCCTCGACCCTTGCAGCATCGAACTCGGGCGCGAGGGCAAGTAAAGCATGCGCGATAGCATTGAACATAATGGATACTCCTCATATATATAGGCGCAGAGCCGCCAAATTGATAGAAGGAGCCCCGCCGGACAACCCCGGCGGGGCTCGGACTCAGCCGCAGACGCGGCTCATATATGCGGGCGGAACGTAGGGGCCACCGATGTTAAGAAGTGTCAGCAAGCATAACGAAAGGTAGGGGCCCCGTGCGCCCGTTTTGTATCACGCGGATGGGCCGCGCGGATACCAAGGGAAGGAAAAGCCTTAGGCCTGGGCGGCAGCGGAGCTGGGGCCCTGGACCTTTGCCCACGTCTTGAGCGACAGCGTGTCGATCTCGATAAAGCCGGCGCTGGCCTTCTCGTCAAACGTAGTGTCGCGGTCGTAGGTGGCCAGACCGTAGTCGTAGAGGCTAAAGGGGCTCTTGCGGCCGACAACGTGGCAGTTGCCCTTAAAGAACTTCAGACGGACGGTGCCGGTCACGAACTTCTGGGTGTCGGCCATAAAGGCGTCGAGCGCGTTTTTGAGCGGGCTATACCACTGGCCGTTGTACACGGCGGTAGCCCAATCCTGCTCGAGCTTGATCTTGGTCTTGAGCAGATCGCCCTCAACGCAAATGTCCTCGAGCGCCTTATGGGCGGTGATAAGCGTCAGGGCGCCGGGAACCTCGTAGCACTCGCGGCTCTTGAGGCCCACCAGACGGTCCTCGACCAGGTCGAGACGGCCAAAGCCGTTGTCGCCCGAAATCTTGTTGAGGGCGATGACGATCTCGGAGAGCTTCATCTTCTTGCCGTCGACGGCGACGGGCTTGCCGGCCTCAAACTCAATCTCGGTGTAGGTCGGGGTGTCGGGCGTGTCCTCGGGATTCTTGGTCATAACCCAAGCGTCGTCGAGCGGCTCGTTCCAGGGATCCTCCAGATGGCCGCACTCAATGGCGCGACCCCACAGGTTGTCGTCGATGGAATAGGGGTTGTCGTTGGCACCCTCGGGAACCGGCACGTTGTGGGCGTGGGCATAGGCGACCTCGTCGGGGCGGCACTTCAGATCCCACTCACGAACCGGAGCGATAACCTTAAGCTCGGGATCGAGGGCCTTGACGGCAGCCTCAAAACGAACCTGGTCGTTACCCTTGCCGGTGCAGCCATGGGCAACGTAGGTCGCACCAAACTCGTGAGCGACCTCGACGAGCTTCTTGGCGAGCAGCGGACGAGACAGGGCGGAGAGCAGCGGGTACTTGTTCTCATACATGGAGTTGGCAGCGATGGCCTTAGTCAGGAACTCATCGGAGAATTCGTCGCGCAGGTCGAGCACCTGGCAATCGAGAACGCCCAGGTCGAGTGCCTTCTGCTTCTTGGCGTCCAGACCGGTCTCCTCCTGGCCCACGTTGCCGCAGACGCAAACGACATCGAGATTCTTCTCGTCTTGGAGCCACTTGACACATACGGATGTATCAAGGCCACCAGAATATGCGAGAACGACTTTTTCCTTGCTCATGGCTGTTTCCTTTCGCCCTTGGTAGCTAGTTAGAACATCGGTCAGTTGCAAGTCATTTCAAGGTCAAATACCGTGCAATATCAGGTTAAATAGCAAAAATCAGCACATACATGCCCTAGAAACATGCAGCAATGTCGTGCTAAAACCCAACGACCTCAAAATGACTCTGTTGAGGCAATTCGCCCCATGCGGACAGAGACGATTGTTATCGTCGTCGGGAAATTGCGCGCTGGCGTCGGATGGCATTGTCTGCAGTGGTGATGATCTTTACGAACTGCATCTGCCTCTCCTTTCACATATCGCCGGGCGCAATTCAAATATCGCAAACGGTACCTTTTCCTCGGTAAGCGGTTGTTTTTCCGTCTCCGTTTTCGATGGTCGCTATATTACGCTAAAGTGCCCGCAGTACAAGCGACAAATTCAAATTTCTGAAAAGTTTTTCATTACTTTGTGAATCGTGATGCAAACAGGCTTCGTTCCTGCGAAAATACGCTCGATTACCAACCGGAGGGTTATTCCGCCCGAAACAATTTAGAAACGGAAAGGCGCTTTTATGCAAACTTACGAATCGGACGCCGCTATCGGCAACATCAAGATCCTTGCCGTCGATATGGACAAGACATTGCTGACCGACGAGCGCGTACTGCCCCAGGGCCTCGATGAGCGCCTGGAAAAGCTCGCCGAGGCTGGCATCGTGTTCTGCCCCGCCAGCGGACGTCCCGCCCCCAAGCTCGAGGAGATGTTCGAGGGCATCAAAAACCGCCTTGCTTTCTGCCCCGATAACGGAGCCTGCGTGATCTACCGCGGCAACTATATCTATAAGAGCACTATCGATGTGGCGCTGTATCAGCAGGTCTTGAGCCGCGCCTCGGAGGATCCGCGCGCTGTCCCCGTCCTGTGCTGCTTCGACGAGTTTTACGTGCTTGCTCGCGACCACCAATACCACGACGAGCTCAGCGTTTACTACAACACGATCAACTACGTCGATACCTTTGAGGGCCTCGACGTCGACTCCAACAAGATCTCGATCTTCTTCCCCGCCTACGATGCCGAGCCCGCATTTCGCGAGGACTATAGCCCCGCGTTCTCGGACCAGCTCTACGTCACCAATGCCGGCCGCGAGTGGATCGACTTTATGAACCTGGGCGTCGACAAGGGTTCGGGCGTCGCGCACCTGTGCGAGCAACTCGGCATCGATATCGCCGATGCCGCCGCCGTGGGCGATACCTACAACGACATCCCCATGTTGGAGCGCGTCGGGCATAGCTATATCGTGGACAATGCCGAAGAGCATATGAACGCGCACGCCAAGTGGCGCATTCCGAGCAACAACGACGGGGGCGTACTGGCGCTCATCGATGCCATCTTGGCGGCTCGTTAACGTTGCTCGTCGGACCCGGCCGGGCGAGGCCCTAGGTTTACTTACTTGCCGCCGAGATGGCGTCTTGAGTGTCTAGTTACTTAGCTGAAATGATTTGAGCAGAGGGGAGCCCCTTGTTGGAAGGGGCTCCCCTCTGTTTTGGTTACTGTGGGATAAATTAAGGCTCTGTTAGACCAGGATTGACATTCCGCCCCGTCAT